>DAMU01000083.1 GCA_002499705.1 Euryarchaeota archaeon UBA91 | reverse complement strand
GTGATTTGTTTATCGA
Source organism: Euryarchaeota archaeon UBA91 (assembly GCA_002499705.1). Classification (GTDB taxonomy): domain Archaea; phylum Thermoplasmatota; class Poseidoniia; order Poseidoniales; family Poseidoniaceae; genus MGIIa-L1. The sequence goes on along the minus strand of DAMU01000083.1, from coordinate 9,349 downwards.
TGCGGATAGTGATGTTCTCATAGTTTTCATTTCCTTGATCATCAATTGCTCCAATAGCAGCGTCAAATAATCCATGTGTGAGATAGGTGTAGGTAATCTCTCCACTGTCTGCAGTATTTTCGAGAGTGCTCGAGCCATCACCGGGGATGAAGTAATAGGTCTCGATTTGACCAGCGGATGATTTGGTGTATGAGAAATCAAAAGCGACATCAACGCCAGTTTCTGAGACTTGCTGACCTTCAGCTCTTACTTCTTCGATTGTTCCAGATGTTGTATCGTAATAGACCACAAGGTCGATGACACTGCTATTTTCTTCTTCATCTTCACCACCCAAACACCCTGCGATTGATGCACAGAGAAGCATCGCACACATGAAGAGCGGTATGGACAAGCGGGTTCGCATGTTTCATGACAGACGCTTCTTCTTCATCAATCCAATGCCGGAAATCACTGAATTTGCCCTATAAACATCAATCTTTGAGGTAAAAATACCTCACTGAGTCATCGGTGCATTGAAGAACGGGAGGAGTTCAGCCGAAGACATAACGAGGTGGGGTAGTCTGGATATCCCGTCGGGCTCATAACCCGGAGATCGATGGTTCAAATCCATCTCTCGTTACCATGCTCAATACTCGTAGTAGTCGTGCTGAGGTTTGAGTAAGTCCATTGCAGCCTCTAAACGAGCGTTTGCCGCCGTTTCGCCGCGCTGAATTGCACCAATTTCTTCTGTGATCCGTGCAACGATGTTTTTGCATTCTTCGGCTTTCGCTCCGCCAGAATTTGCCGCGGCTTGCAGTACTGCTTGTACCTGTTGTGCATCGGCATCCGGAAGGTGCAGTGGTTGGAAGAGAAATTGATTGTTGTAGAGTATCACTGGACCTGCAGATTGAACTGTTGAGAGCAGCCGGCCGACGAGTTTCTTGTCATATCCGAGAAGTTGGCATGCTTCCATTGCACCTGCCACGTGACCCGGTGAGAGTTTTTCACAGGTGGCAAAGGCTTTCATTGCCGCTCCTTTTTTGCCCGCTTGTGCATAGATTTTACCCGCCCGTCTGTAGTCTTCAGCTGGTGGCGTCATCTTTTCGAGCAGTTGAGGCGCTCCTGTCTTGAGCATTCGAATCAGTTTTTTCCGTTCTCGGTGGAGAATCTTCACACTTGCTACGGCTCGCTTTATTTTATTCCGTGATGAAAAAACATCACAGAGAATCCGCAAACCCTTGACCAACATAATTTGGGCGTCAGCAGTACGCTTTTTTTGTGCCAGGAACATCTCTGTGAACTGCGTAGCCATAACCTCAGACATCTCCAAACGACCCTCAGCAACATATCGCTCCAGTTGGAGCAGAGTTTGTGTAGGGTCATTCATTCCAAACATGGCAACATTCACTGCTGCGGGTGATGACCTATCATGCCTTTGTCTGTTCGTCTCGCTGGAATCAAATGTTCATCATATTGCTCTGGTTGCTGCAATTTCAATCCTTTGCGTTTATTTGCCCGAGTCTATGCGAGGTCATGGCTGGTCGAGCGTGTATCGCGATAACTGGGACGCCGGGCACCGGTAAGACCGCTCTATGTCAATCGCTTGGAGCTGGTTATCCGGTGCTTTCTTTGAAAGATTTAGCCGAGCAATACGAGTGCTTAGGACCACAAGACACCGCCGACGGTGCTGCACCGATTGATATCCATCAGTTGGCTGAAAAGTGGCAGTTCCAAGATAATGAAATTACCTTCATTGACGGTCACCTTTCACATTTCTTGGATGTTGACGCCATCGTTGTTTTGCGTTGCAACCCGCTTGAACTCGAAAAGCGATTACAGAGTCGAGATTATTCGACCGCTAAAGTTGCTGCAAACGTCGAATGGGAGTTGATTTCAGGAACATGGTCTGAACTTCTTGAGTTTGAGATTTCACTACCCCTCCTTGAACTCGACACTTCCTCCACCTCCACTGAAGAATTGCAAACGCAGGTGCTTTCCTGGATTGAAAAGAAGTTTCCGTCTCAATCGCTTGAAGAATCCAGTTCGCAAGCGATAGATTGGATGTAAGTCCACATTTTTCTTGTTGAGTCACCGCAACAACAAACACCCCTCGACTGTAGCGAGAGGGTGAGAATCATGGCTTTAGAGAAATTAAGAGACACTTGGGAAGGGATTTTGAATCCCGTATTGGAGTCACTTTCTGGTGTCAAACCATCGACGGTAACTTGGGTTGCCTTACCACTTGGAATCCTCGGAGGACTGGCGGTTCTAACCGCTGAAGACTCAACACATGGAGCAAACATGCTGTTCGGAGGTGGCCTTTTGATTATCATGGCCATGGCGCTTGATGGTTTAGACGGTCCTTTGGCCCGCAAATACGGAAACGTCACTCGCTGGGGAGACTATCTTGATCACACTTTTGACCGCTTACTCGATGCAGTTTGGATACTGTGCATTGCCGGTTCGGTTTTCGTTGGTGACTTCGTGCTCGGATTGTCAGCAGCATGGCTTACTCTTCTTGGCTCATACATGGGTACACAAGCTCAAGCAGTTGCCGGCTCACGTAATTACCGTGGATTCTCAAGAGCAGACCGTACAATTCTCTCTATTGTGGCGATTTTCTTAACAGGAATTTTCATCTATGCAGGCGTCGAAGATTTTGGTATGTTCCCAGGCGTGCTTGACCACATCCCAATCAACCCGCTGAGTATCATTGTTCTGATTTCAGCATTCGGTGGATTATGGACATTCCTTGTGCGATTTATGCAGGCTAAAGCAGAGATTACTCGAATCGATAACGAAGACCCATTGCCTCAGCCAAATCAGTCTTCAGAAGACGAATAATTTCAGCACATCGGTCACCCCGTAGGGGTGGGTTGAAACCCTTCTTTGACCGAGGAATATGCGACATGCTCATAACCGTTGCATGAGACAAGAGGATTGATGACAGACAAATTGCTCGGTAATGAAGGCAAGAGAAAAGCGATTTTCCTTGTGTTTTGCATGCTTCTAGCAGTAGCGCCTCTCAGCAACGTATCGGCTGAAGATGTTGGTGAACCTGGGAATTTGCAAGCTCAAGACATCACTGCGATTTTCGACCCTGCATCAGAGACAACCACCGTTTCTTGGAGAAATATTGATTTTGATGGTTCAATTCTCCAAGACTTGTTTTCGGCAACATACAACGTTTACCGCTCCACTGAAGCCATCACTCCCGCAACCATCGGCAGTTTGACGCCCTTTGAAACCGGCATTATTGCCTGCTCGTCGATTGAAGTGGTCAATGACGCTTTCAAATGCCGAGGAATCAACGGGACCGTCGCTCCTCACACGACTTCATTCCTCGTATCTCCGGGCGTCAATGATACATTCTTCTACGCTGTAACCACAACGCTTGGAGACGGAAGTGAGTTATTTGATTTAGATGGTGATGCATCAGCAACCACGATTGGAGTTCTTGAACAAACCACTCCTATTCGAACACCTTACAACATCATCGGTTCGTTCGACCCCGATACAAGTAACACCTCACTGCAATGGGTGAATTATAACGATATTTTCCCGATACTTCCTGAGACCGGAGAAGATGCATATTCCATTCACATCTACAGGACTTCCTATCCTGTGACCCGTTCAAATGGAGCGAATATGTTGGCTGTTGAGACTCCGGTCGCAGTTCTTCCCGCTGGCACCTCATCTTTGACACTAGCAATTCCAGAAAACACTGACCGAGATGCGTATTATTCGGTCACCTACTTCCTTCCTAACTGGACAGGACCTGGTATGGATTACGAAGATGTCCGCTTCCTTTCCAACAATGCCATGACCTCTGCCATCATTGAAGATAACATGCCTCCAGCAGATGTCAGTTCAATGTATGCACAGTTCTTACCAAACCCGTCATCCGGAGGTGGAACGACAACTATTTCTTGGAACGATGTCACTGGCGAGACTGGTGAATCATACAGAATTTACATGTCAGGAACTGCATTTAGCACTATTCTTCGCTCTGATGTTCAGTTACTCGCCACAATTTCAGAAGGTGTTGAATCGTTTGCTTATGACGTTCCGACCGGTCGATTGGGTTATGCTTACTACTGCATTGTGACAGTGGATTTGTATGATGTTTTCACTACGGACATCTCTGCAAACGCCTGTTCAGATGCAGTTAACGAAGACGCCTTCAGCCCATGGATTGCTGAACCTACAGATGTTTATGCCGAGTTTATAGGAAATAAAACAACTCGAGTCACATGGACCGATCAACTCGGTGTTGAAGGTGAAGTCTATCACATTTGGACTGCTGGATATCGGGTCAGTGGCGCAGAATGGATGAGCGAAGGAGGTAACGATTCTCTGACCTGGCTCGGTTCTGCAAGCGATGGTATCGGATTCTTCGATGTCACTCTGAGCGATGGGCTTACCGGCAGTCAACCGTTTTACTTTGTAACGACAGAAGCGCTTTACGGGCATCTTTCAGGGACATATATGGACCAGAGATTGAATCAAAATGCATTCCAAATTACTGCAGACAATAGGGAAGACACAGTCGCTCCTACCAAAGTCCAAGTCAAACAAGTTGAGTCCAACGGACCACTGAACAAAGTCGGTATTGAATGGTTCAATCATGAACTTGAAACTGATGAAAGTTACCAAATTTGGCGCCACTATGGTGAACCCTTTGGTGAAGATGAAAGTTCTGTTAGTTACACCTATAATGAAGGTTGGGAACTTGCTATTGATAATATCCAAGTTGGCGACTCTGAAGAGATTACCTTTTATCGCCAACTCGACATTCCAGACGACGTCGACCGAGATGTATGGTATGCTGTAACACCTACCGACAAGTGGGGTAATAATTATCCTGAATTGTTCGCAGGAATTGGTGCGAATTCTGTGAAGGTTACTGAAGACACACGTCTTCCTTCTGCAACACTTTCACTCATCAATGAAGAGAATGAAGCATTCACCAGTCCCTCGTTAATTGCAGGCGATTACAAGGTACAAATTGAATTCAATGAATACCTTTCAGTTGATCCGACCATTAACATCACGACAGTGAATGGAGGAGATATTTCGAGCGGTACAAAGATGATGTCGATGATTCAAGAAAATTTAGGAAACCCAGATAGAGGGCCGGTTTACCAACTCGACTTCTTCATCACGACTGCAACGATTGCAGGAGAAATGATTTTTGAGGTTGGTATGGTGGACTTGGCAAATAATCAAGCCACTCAGATTTGGGATGATCGAGCAGTTGATGCCCTACCTCCACAAGTAACCATTTATTCGCCATCTTCAAGTTCAGACAGCGGTTCAAAGTATCTTTACGGCAATAATGTCCAAGTCCTTGCTGGTGCTGAAGACGATGTTCGAATCGATTCGTTCCAATACAAATTCACTTACAATTACGGAACAGGTCAATCGGTCTCTACTCCATGGACAGAAGCCTCTTCAGTTACGAACCTCAATGGTGACAACAGTTCACTTGTTCTGGACCTTGAGTTCTCTGCAGGTAACTTCCTACCAGGTCAGCACGCAGTCTTTGTTCGAGCCATCGATTCTGCAGGTAATGAACGCTCGTCAACGGTCGTTTTCATTGTTGATGAATGTCGAAACCGTCTTGACGGTACGACTTCATGTAACTATGTAGAATCCCTTCAACCAGAGCCTGAACCGGTCATAGTTAATCCTTCAATGACAGACCCTCCTTACATTTTGGTATGGATTCTTGCAGGAATATTTGTTCTTTCACTTATCGTGATGTTAATGGTCATACAAACCAGCATGAGCGGTCCAAAGAAGAAGCGAGGAGATGAAGATGAAGAAGATGAAGATTGGATGTCAGAGTTCATCGGAACTTCTCAAGACCTTGATATGAATGCGGTTACCGATACAAGTGATAAATCGGCAGAAAAGTCAGTCGAGCCAGAAGAAGAAGAAGATGAAGAAGACCCGTTCGCAGTCAATGTAGTAGCACGCAAGACCCGTTCAAAGAAAGAAGTCCCAGAAATCAACACTGAAGAGGATGACGATGATGACGGTATTGATTGGGGAGAATACGATGACGATGAAGAAGAGGAAGAGGAAGAAAAGCCTGTTGCTAAGAAGCGTTCAGTCGGCCGTCGTGCAGCACCCCGTAAAGCACCAAAACGGCGAGCAGTCGGACGTAAAAAGAGTGATGATTGAATCCCTCTTTAAGCGGTGAAGTCAAGGGCTGACACCCCTTCGATAGGAATATGTCCGAAGCCAAGACGCTCGATTCATCCAAGGAATTGACTGAAGAAGTTGAACATGCCATGGAGCATTTTGCGCAATCGTTTGATCCCAGAAAGAACAAACTCAATTTCCTCCTCCTTGCAATGCCGGTGGCCATTTATGCAAATTATCAGCACATGGGTGAGCTTGCTTTCTTGTTTTCAATGATTGCCATTATGCCTCTTGCTTTCCTTATGGGGAAGGCAACTGAAGAGATTGCACTTCGAGTTGGTGAGGCAGTTGGTGGACTTCTTAATGCAACGTTTGGAAATGCAGTCGAGATGATTATCGCTGGATTGGCGTTGTATACTGCATCTCAGAATCCTGCACTTCGTGAAACGATGATTACCGTCACGCAAGCCTCATTGGTAGGCTCGATTTTGGGTAATCTTTTGCTTGTTCTTGGGTTGGCAATGGTATGGGGTGGAGTCAATCACAAAGTACAACGATTCAGTCAAGATGCAGGTCAAATGAACGGTTCACTCCTCCTCCTTGCCATTATGGCTTTCATCATACCGAGCGCAGTTCACCATTCAGGGGGTTCAATTGGGGGTGTTGCCACCCTCTCGCATTATACAGCGATTGTATTACTGGCCATTTATGGATTAGCACTCCTTTTTCAACTCAAAACCCACGCAGATGTCTTTGCTACCGAAGCAGTACACCATGGTCATGAAGACCCGAAAATGACCATCAAAGATGCATGGATTCTTCTCTTGCTTTCAACAATTCTTGTTGGATGGATGGCTCACATCTTAGTCCACAGTCTTGAGACTGCTGTTGAAAAGTGGCATGTGCCGGAACTCTTCATCGGTGTAATACTGCTGCCTTTCTTCGGTAATGCTGCTGAACACTTCACTGCAGTCATCGTAGCAGGAAAAGATAAGATGGATCTTTCAATTGCTATTGCTATTGGCAGCAGCGTGCAAATCGCTCTCTTTGTTGCCCCAGTGATGGTCTTGTTTGCATGGGCTCTTGGCGTCCCTTTGACTTTGGAATTTGGACTTCTTGAAACCGCTGCGACATTTATTTCAGTCTTAGTTGCGAATTCAATCATGAGCGATGGTAAATCAAACTGGCTTGAAGGTACAATGCTACTCGCTAGTTATCTGATTCTCGCGCTCGCCTTCTATCAAATGTGAGGTGTGATTTTGGCTCAAAGAAAGAAAATCGGTTACTCGATGGCGATAATAGCGTTGCTCATCATGATATTCGGAAGTATTGGCTATACATTTGAAGGAGAGGTTGAAGATATTCCTACTCCAAATATCGATGGTTTCGTCTTCTTTTCTGATGAGGCACTCCCCGGCAATCCAGTCGGCCTGTTTGTCAGTGCAGATACGACCATCACTTGGGACCGCGACGACATCTTCCTCGTTATCGCAGATGAATCAAAGAAGAATCAGTGCGATGGAATAAGGGCTGGTCAGGGCGGTTTCCTTCAAACAGAATCCGGTAGCCAAACATGTCAATATGGAGACAATGGATATGAGGCAACTGCGACCGACGGTACGACGGGTGCAGAGTGGCACGTCACGTCCGGAACATTTTACGCAGGCATTGGTACTCAATCTGGAGCACTTCCAGCAGGTACTGAAGTCAATATCGATTATCAAGTGAAACTTACAGCCTCTTTCCCAACTTACCTGTTTAGTTTCTTGATTGGCATAGGTGGGTTAGGACTTTCCCGAATGAATTAATCATTCAACACCTTGGTAATATGTTTCTACAGCTTGGTCAAGTTCCTTCCAGGCCGCTGCTTCATCGATGGTTCGTGTTTGGCCGTCGATACGAACGGCTTGACCATCGACCCACATGTCTAAGCATTCTGCACCATTGAAAATGAGGTTTGCAAGATGTCGGTTTCCAGAACGTCCAACGGGACGCATTCGGACGTCGTCAAGATTCCAAACAGCCCAATCAGAACTGCCTTTGGAAGCCATTGAGAATACTTCTGATGCGGGGAGCAAGGTAGCGTCCCAGTGGTCGTGACGTTGAACTAATGCAGCGAGGCGTGCTTCAGCGAGCATGTCTAAACCGCTTCCCGAAGAAGCAGCACCATCTGTTCCAATTCGAACATCGACGCCCGCCTCATTGTATGCAGGCAATGACATGGTACCTCCGCATGCTATTTTCATGTTTGAAGAAGGGCAATGTACGGCAGTTACATTATGCTCTGCTAGCGTTCGAATTTCATTTTTCTTCACCCATGAGGCGTGCGCACATACCGTTCCGGGTTTGAAGAAATCAAGACTGTCGAGGTATTCAACGGGATAGAGTCCGGATTTTGCATGGCAATCAGCGATTTCTTTGCGCGTTTCACTGACATGGATATGGAGGCGAGCATTCCTTTTTTCAGCAAGTTCAGAGGCTCTTCGAAGCGTTTCTTCACTGCAAAGATAGACAGAGTGGGTGGCGATTGCATACTGGATTTTATCATCTGTTTTTTGATTTTTAAGGATGGAGTCAAGTTCATCCAAGGCTGAAGCGGCATCGGGGTGCGACGGTAAAGCCGCATCGCTGACAGGGCCGCCAACTAAACCTCGTAATCCAGCATCGCTCAGTACTTTTCCAGTGACTGCTGGATAGAAGTACATGTCTGCAGCGAATGATGACCCTGTTCGAATCATTTCAGCAGCAGCAGCTTGTGCCCCAACACGAACATATTCAGGGTTTAAGCGAGCCTCAGTAGGAAAAATGGCTTCATTTAGCCAGCGGTGAAGGGGATAACCATCGCTGAAATCACGAGCATTCAATTGCATAGCCAAATGTGTGTGCCAGTTTTGTAAACTCCTTGTAATGAGCCTTCCTGAACCATCGAGGTCGTGCTGAACATCCTCATCACCGTTTGACGACGACCATGCTCCATCTCTGTGCAACAGTACGTCTCCGACATGTTTCTTGCCATTTTCATCATACAGGACCGCGTTGCGATAGCGCACACTAGCATCATCGGCCATGGTTGTGGGTTAGGCTCAACCCTCATGAACGCTTTCAACCGTCTGCCTTATGATGATTCGAGTCAGCGGACGGTTTGCGCCACTGTGGCTTAGCTGGTATAGCACCTGATTCGTAATCAGGAGGTCGGGAGTTCGAACCTCCCCAGTGGCTC
>DAMU01000070.1:9872-16015 GCA_002499705.1 Euryarchaeota archaeon UBA91 | reverse complement strand
CTTCATCATAGCCAAATTCTTGAACAGCTTCAGCAAAGTTCTCTGTTCCTGTAACGATCTCATCTTCATCGATTTCTTCAGGCAGAGCAACAATCTCTTTCTCGACTTTTTCCTTGCGTTGTCGTTGTTCGAAATATGAAGATACATCTTGTTCTGCACCACAATAAACGCAATTATCAAGCAAATCTGGAATTGATTCACCGCATTCTTCGCACTCGTGGAATTGATTTCGAGCTTTCTTCAAATTGAAAGAACAATGCGGACAACGGTCTTCATCACCTTCAAGTTCACCATCACAAGCAGGACAGTACTCAAAGATATCACGTTCTACTTCATCTTCAGATTCTCTTGTAAGATAAATTGAAATTGCGAGGATTGCAATGAGGATGACAGAGCCCATTGCTATGAGCGTAAAGGTTCCAATCTCCGAATTTGATTTCAAATCATCAAGGTCTTCTTCACTCATTACCGTGCTAAACGTTCGTGTAAAGGTATCCGAAATGGTCGGATCTGAAGGAATAAGAAGAACAACAGTTGACGGTGCTGATGCATTAAATTGGCATTCAAGTGTTACTTTATCACCTATACTTAGGACTTGTGCATTCATTGTTGCCAGAATATCACCGGCTCCATTCACACAATCATACGTCAACTCTCCAGTTTCTACGCTGGTCAAATCAACTTGCAGCGAATAAGACTCGCCCTGCGTCATTGGTAAAACAACAGCAGAACCATCTGAATCTATCACTTCAAGGGTCGAAAGAGCCCATGACAAACGCAATTCTGCTTGGACTGACACCATACCAGAGGCAACACTGTTGCTAGGGTCTGCATCCCAACTGTTTGCAGAAGCCACCCATTGAGCATCAAAAGTCGCCTCATGAGCACCAATTGCGGTTGTTAATTCAACGGTCCAAGTATAATAATCTCCAGCACCGAGATAGATGATTGGAGATGTTGATTCAATTCCCTCCCACGTGTAGTGTAAGCGACCTGTGACTTCAATAGCTCCGCTGTTGAGCATACTCACGCTCCAGATGACCGAATCACCCGAGTTCACTGAAGTTGACGAAGGAGCAGCAGGTGGGTCAACAAAAACATCTGGAACAGCGTATTTGGATAGAGAGGCTGAAATGAGATCATTTGTGGTTGATTCTTGAATGAAATCAGCCGTACCAAAGGGGTCAATGTTCGCTGATATCGTGTGGATTCCTACGGGTAATGCATCCAGTTGGGAAGCAGTGAGCACATGACTCCATTGCGCTTCTGCATATCCTGTCCCTGTAAGATTGACTGTGAAAGGCGCGGTTGAAATAAGCCCACCGGATGGGTTTTGTATCTGCAAACGAAGTGGAACGGCTGTTACTCCGGAACCGTTTGTTTGAGCAATCCTTCCGGAGATGACCCAAGGGCCTTGAAGAGCGCCCTCTTCAATGCTAACATCCAATTCTCCGACGTGAAAGACATCCATTCGAGTATCGACGACAAATGGAACTTCCACCACTTTGTTCATTTCAGAAGATTCACGAACCGCATCTTGGTAATCGGGAGTAATCAACAATGAATGCGAACCACTTGCAGGTGCGATAAACGTCGTATTCACCCATTCAGATGAACCTGCGGCAATTGGAGGAGTGGGAAGGTCTTGATCGTTGGAGCCTGGAAGGTCGATATGGAGTGTACTCGCATCGGCTGGCTCACTTCCGAGATTTCGAACCAAGGATGAAAGATTGACTGTATCACCTGAATGGATGCCTGATGAAGGTGAGAGGTAAGTCTCTGTAACTTTCAAATTTGGTAAGCCGGTTACGGTAAACTCAACATAAAATTGAGCCTCATTCCCTGAGTTACGAGGGTATTCAAAGGTAATATGGACTTCATGGTCCCCCTCGACAAGACCTTGCCAGACGGTTGAAACTTCAGCGGTTTCACCTGCAAAAATATCAACGGTTGAAGATTCAAGTAATTTGTTTGGTCCAATTCCATCCCGGTAGAAAGCGTATTCGACATCAATGGCGTCGCTGGTTGCGCTGTTGTATAATTGAAGGTTAATGGTGACAGACCCTCCTGCCTCAGGATTCGACGGTTGAAGCGCAACTGTGCTTTCTGAGGCTTGAATTGGACCGCTCTCTTCAGCGGAATTTGTCATTGGTACCGCTGCGATACAGAGGAGAAGAATCACAATTGTCGGCTTCCACGCGCTCGCCATGTAGGTAATCGACATCTTGTGAAGCACTTGAACCCATCTCCACATGTTATGATTTATTGGCCTCACAGCGATGTTTTGATACCTTCCAAAGGAACATTTCGCCGGACTTGAAATCAAAAGAGTTCTCACAAATATTCAATGAAAAGATGGAGATGAAGGGGAGCATTGAAGGATAACCGCACCCGTCATGAGTTCATGGGCAAGAGGTGGTCGAGTATTCTTCTCGTCGTTCTTCTGCTCGGTTTGAGTTCTTCACCGCTGGTAGAAAGTCCGTTAGATGATATCGAACTGGTCGCATTTTCCTCTTCGAATCTCGCACTTTCATTCAGCAATGGACCGGATTCAAATGAAGATATCACAGGACTTCACAGCCTTACTTTCAGCATGACTGGAGATGCAAATGTTTCTTCCTTGCTTCTTGAAATTTCAAGCGATGGAAATGCTTGGACTACGGTAAAAAATATCACATCTGCTCCTTGGCTAACATATTTTGATTCCACTGCATACAGTAACGACTCCTATACTCTACGAGCAACTGCTTGGGACGACGACGTGAATGAAGCAGTTGTTGCTTCTTCTGGAACATTCAATATCGTGAACCAAGTTCCGGTCATTACCATTTTCACTGCGCTGAATGCAGCGGTTGGCACGGGAAGTTCAGCAAGCGACAGAGCATGGTTTGACATAGAGACAGACGGAACACTGGCATACCGATGGGGTGCGAGTGATGATGATATCAGCCATGCAACTATTACCAATGTGCCGGGGCCAGGAGCACCATCGAATGACGGTCCAAGCAGTCTTTCTTACGGCTGGGATTGGAGCAGTGGGGCGATGTCCGAGGGTACATGGAACTCCCGAATCACAGTATATGACAGTTCAAGTCTGTCGGCTTCACAGACCCTCTTCATCGGAATTGATCGCACTGGGCCTACGCTTTCAGGCGTGACTGTTGGCGATGGTTCTGCTTGGCAAAAATCATCTCAGGTAACCTTGAGTGGTCTCATCAACAATGCAGATGACGGGCAAGGAAGTGGCGTCTCAACCACCGAATATTCCCTTGATGGCACGGTGTGGAGTTCAACATCCTCAGATTCTTTAATGCTCAATCTCGAAGAGGGAGTTCACACCCTTTCATTTCGTTCAGTCGACCGAGTCGGAAATACAGGAGCGACCATACAGGTGACTGTTCAAGTCGATGAAACGATTCCAGAAGCGATTGGTTGGACGGTTGATGAATTGACAACAAGTCGTATCCTGCCAGCAAATGTAAGTTTTAGCGCCATTGATGATGGTTCAGGTATCGATACCGCAAGTTCCTATATCCAATTTGGTTTTGATTCCAATGGTGTCGGGGAGTCACCAGACCTCTCATCGAACTGGATGCAGTTGAGCACGTCGGGTTTGTCAGGCAGTGTTGGATTGGCAAGCTGGGCTACGAAATCACGTCAGTATTTGATGTTCAGAGCAGTTGTAGTCGATAATGCTGGAAATGAGTACACGTCCAGTCCAAGTTCGTATCAGATACTGCCCGGACTTGATTTGTATTGGAATGCAACCCAAACGAATCTTGACCGCCTGATTGTGCGACCTGGTGAGACTGCTGGAGTTGTAACGATTACCAGTTTGCTTGAAGCAAATCAGAATTATGGCGGTAGCGTTGTTGTCCGATTAGAGTCAGCCCCTGCCGACCGAACATCATCGGTGAGTTGGACTGTCATGGAATCCCGAACTTTGGATTCTGGTGCGTTATCTGATGGTCAAGAAGAGTTGATTTGGAATTATACCGTACCACAAACTGGGCAATTTGACTTACGGTTGGTCATCGATTATGTCAATGTCATCGATGAATACGATGAAGGAAATAATTACAACCACATGGTTGTAACCGGTGCTGGAATAGGTTCGCCTGGATTGGTCCCTTCATTTGCTCCTTCACTCATTCTCATCCTTCTCACCGGATTTGCACTTGCTCTTCTTCAACGTAGAACAAGAGATTGAAAAGAGACCGGCCACAGGATTAGCCATGCGCCAACCGCTACCACGTGTACCGATGAACCGAATTGCGGTTCTCATTGGAGCGAAAGGTGCGACCGCGAAAACATTGAAATTCGCTTCTGGCTGTAAAGAATTCAATATCGATTCTGAAACTGGAGATGTCGAAGTCGTTTGGGGAGAGCCTGGTACGTATGACCCTGTCAAAGCGATGAAATTACCAGACGTGATTAAAGCAATCGGACGGGGAATGGCACCAAAATCTGCCATACAGTTACTCGATGACCATAATTTCTTTGAGTTGGTTGACATTCGAAAATTCGTAGGAAAAAGGTCGAACCAACAGCGACGTATTCGAGGGCGAATTATCGGAAGTGACGGTAAAATCCGGAGATTGATTGAAGGACTTACTGACACGCAGATTTCAATATACAATTCTACGGTGGTTCTGGTCGGCGAGGAAGAAGGTTTGGCCGCTGCCCGACAGGCTGTTGAAATGATTGCTGGTGGGGCTGAACATGGTACTGTTCTCAATTTCTTAGAGCGTGATCGAAAACGTTCTCGACTCTCAAATCGCCAACTGGAAACCATCGAAATACGCGATGAAATGGTTGTACCTCAATCAGGTTTTGAAGAATTGGTCCCAGGACTTTCTGACCTTTCCGAACGCCGTTCTCGTCGAATGAAGGCATCTCAAGTTGATCCCGCAAATGATGAAGCAGTTGCGGCTATGATGGAACTTGCAGAAGATGAAGAAGTCAGTTGGGGAGAAGAATAACTATTCTTCTTCTGAAAATGCAACGGTTTTCACATGGTCTAAGTTCATATTGAGAACCTCATACATGGCTTCAGCGAGTGTAGTATTGACTCCATTTTTGGTTGCCCATTCAACCAATCGAGTTACATCTCGGACTAAGAATTCTTGAGATTTTGGATGGGTTTGAATGACGGCTTGCCCGACATCAATCACCACAGGGCCGTCGTTATGCCAGAGAATGTTATACGGTGAAAAATCACCGTGCACAAGGTTTGCTTTTTGCCAACATACGGCTAAAAACTCGAGTAATTCATCGTAAACGACCTCAGGATTCTCAACCTCTACTTCTCGGAGCTTAGGTGATGCGGAAACTTCAGTTCCAAGATATTCCATTACCAAGACGTTCTTGTGGATTCCAAGGGGTTTTGGAACATTCAATCCCCAACGTGATAATCTTGAAAGATTACGATGTTCTTTACGAACCCAAATGTCAACGAGGTCACGATGACGACGGCGCAAACCTCCGAATCTACGGTCGCCTTCGATGTATTGAATCAGATTTTTGAAAACGGCATTCGAAGTGTGGAAAATTTTGACTGCTACGGTCTTGCCATCGATATCGGTTGCATGAAAAACGTGCGCTTCTTTTCCACGTGCAATCGGGAAGTCCAGCGTATCAATGGTTCCACCCTTCATCAATTTATACAACGACATCAATGTCATTCGGTCAAAAACTTGGTCGAACACGCGTCGGTCTACCCAGTCATAGGTACCCGTGCCCATAGCACCTTGAATCTTAGATTCAATGTCCCTGAACATACGCTTGTAGCGGTCTTCTTTCATCCAATTAAAAGCACCAGATTTTGCTTCTAAATTACTCAAAAATCGGTCTTCTTCCGTCCTCACAAAAGCCTCATCTTTACTCTGTTCAGAGTGTTTGTTTTTAGAGGCGTTACGATTTTGTCGATGACGCTTACGCTGCCGTTTATTGGAACCGAGTTCGTCATTCCAATCTTTCTTTTTCGCCATAAGCCCACCCAGGGTCATGTATCAACCGATTTAACCGAAGAGAGATTCGAGGTCTTCATCATCATCATCGCTGTCGTCGCCTTCACCTTCATCAGGATATTCTTCAACAGGAATGTGAGGCGTCTCTTCTTCAACTTCTGCTTCAACTTCTGC
>DAMU01000070.1:0-9563 GCA_002499705.1 Euryarchaeota archaeon UBA91 | reverse complement strand
AACTTCTGCTTCAACTTCTGCTTCAGCCTCAACATCCGTCTCTTCATCAGAACCAAACAAGTCATCGTCGTCGTCATCATCATCTGAACCAAAGAGGTCATCTACATCCTCATCTTCAGAGTCGTCAGCAAGTTCTGCTTCAGGTTCAGGAGCATCAACCTCTCCGAATGTGTCTGAAAATTCATCATCGTCATCATCAGTGGCAGTATTCATGCCAAAGAAATCGAGTTCTTTGGGCAAGACACCCTTACGAGAGAGATACATTGCTTGAGTTTTGGAGTAGCGATGTTTGACATCGGCTTTGGAGTCTTGAAAATCCCATGGCCAAACGATGATCAAATCACCATCACGAACCCACTGACGTCGACGCATTTTACCTGGAATACGAGCCATTCGAGTTTCGCCGTCTTCGCACAGAACAGTAACTCGACGGCCGCCAAGAATTTGTTCAGCAAATGCAAACATTTCGTTGATTTTGCGGTTCGGCATTTTCACTCTGATTTTGCCGCCAGAAGAATCTTCTGGATTCTCAAGACGAGCAAGCTCTTCTATGTCCACTTTTTCTTCATAACGTCGACCCAATCAGCCTCACCTAATCACTCCAACAGTCGACCCTTCTTGAATACAGCACCCTAAAAAATGGCATTAAGGTGACGCAATAAGGCGTTTAACCATTCTATGCTCACATTACCATCCATAGTTGAGGCTTTGTGCAGCCATCTCGCAGATGCGAATCAATGAGTCGCCAGCAAGACCAACAAAGACCGTTGTAAGCACACAGGCAAGAATTGCTAGACGAACTTGCCAGCCACTTGGGAGTGGCCCTTCCCGTCCTTCTTCAGGTTCATCAAAGAACATGACAACAACAACACGTAGGTAGTAGAAGACTGAGATAGCTGAATTGATGACCATGAGGAAGGCGAGCCACCAAACCCAGTGCATGTCTGCAAGAACAAAGACGCCACCATCTGCAATTTCAGCACCCATATCGCCAACTGCAATACGGACTATGCCCATGATAACAAGCAATTTCGACAAGAAACCTGCCATCGGAGGGACACCTGCAAGTGAGATCATGAAGATGAACATGGCAACAGCAAGGAGTGGTTCTCGCTTCGCTAATCCTCCGAGTGAAGAAAGGCGAGATGCTCCTCCTTCAGACTCAAGAACGGAGAGAACGAGGAAGGCTCCGAGTTTGAAAGCGACAAGAACCACCAAATGGAAGAGAAGAGCAGTCATGACGGCTACTGCAGCGGCGCCAGCATCTCCTGAAATCGTTGCATCCCAGTTCCATGCACCAACCGCAGTCAATGCAGCCAACATGTACCCGGCATGAGCAACTGATGAATAAGCAAGCATTCGCTTGGGATTATCGCTACCAAGCGCAGCAAGATTACCCCAAGTCATGGTGATGGCAGCCATCGCTCCTAAGCAAGCGAGCCAAACAGCACTCCCTTCACTGGATTCAGGTGCTGCAACAATGAGCAGCATTCGCACCAATCCAAGCATTCCCATCGCTTTACTGGCTGTTGCAAGAACACCAGCAACTGGACTTATCGCTCCTGCATAAGCATCAGGAGCTGCAAAGTGGAACGGTGCTGCACTTACTTTGAATCCAAAACCGACCAGAACAAAACCGATACCGATGAGTGGTAAGGCAGTCGTTCCTGATTCAGCAAAGGCTGCAGAGAGAACACTGAATTGAAGCGAACCTGCCCACAGATAGAGCATGGAAAGTCCGTAGAGACCGACTCCTGAGGCAACAGAACCTACGATGAAATACTTCATTCCTGATTCAACCCCAACTTTGCTTTCCTTGAGGAAAGCAACGAGAACATAAGTGGAGAAAGATGCTAATTCAAGACCGATGAATAAGACAAACAGGTCTTGAGCAAGTGCAACAACAGACATACCAAGTGCACATGTCACCATGAGAATGTAGAAATCGGCTTGTCTGCGATTGTTATACAGTTCATGTTCTGACACTCGAGAACCGATTCCTTTGACTTGAAGTCGATTCATACTGGAAAAGGCTGCTAATGCTAAAGCTCCGAAGAAAATCATTTCAAAGACTCGACTAAAACCATTCACCAGAAGCAACTCTTTGCCAGATTCAGAAACGATGACTACGCGTTCAAGTCCTTGACTAAAGACGTAAATGACATTCAAGAAAGCCCCACCAAGGGTAACTGATGCAATCCATGCAGGCAATCTTGGATCACTTGTGAATTTGAAACGAGTTCCTCCTAAGAGCCAAGGCAGACGAATTTGAGTGCCAGGAATACGGAATGTCCCTTTCCCTAAGTTGGGAACGATAATCAACAGCAGAAGGCCTGCAAACAACATCAATTCTGGAAAGAGGGCACTGATGAAACCATCACCAAATGCTTCGACTGTAGTTATGTTTGACATTTCAAGCACCTCCACTAAATTCGCCGAGTATCGGCATAATTAGGCCTTCAAAGATTTGAACGGTCCAATCGTGCATCATATCCAATGCAATCCACGGCATGACGCCAAAGACGATGGTGAAAAAGGCAAGAATAAGCATAGCCAATTTCTCTGGATTTGCGATATCCGGAACAGGCTCTCCATGGAGAGATTCGGGAGGTTGGGTTTCGTCACCACCCTCGAAGATGGTTCGTTGCATCGACCAGAGATAGTAACCAGCAGTAATGGCGAGAACCAGTGCTGGGCCGACCATCCAGAACACGCTCCAACCTTCAGCTGCAAGGAAATACCAGAGAGCGATGAGCATCATTAATTCAGCAACGAATCCCGCTAAGAGCGGCAGGCCTAGGGAAGCCATCCAAGCAAACATCATCGATGTTGCAAGCCAAGGTGAATGCTTTGCCATACCACGCATTGCTCCAATCTCCATGCTGTGGTAGTGGTGTTTGAATGCACCACAAACAGCGAACAGCATTGGACTGATTATTCCGTGAGCGAACATCATAAACAATGCTGCTGCCCAACCCATAGGTTGCATTGTAGCAATACCTATGAGAATAACACCCATGTGAGATACCGATGAATAGGCAACCATTTTCTTGAGATTGGTTTGACCAAGACAAACAACTGCGCCCCATACCAGCGAAACCATACCGATCGCCATCAATGCAAGTTGGAAATACTGCAGAGCATGTGGGAAAAGGCTGACAGGGAGTCGGAACATTCCGTAAGCACCCATCTTGAGCATAACACCAGCCAGCAGCATTGAACCACCTGTTGGGGCTTGCACGTGGGCATCAGGAAGCCAAGTGTGGAAAGGAACGGCTGGTAACTTAACAAGGAAACCGAGCATCAACATTGCAAACAATACTTTCTGAATATTTGCTCCAAGATACCAGTTGCCGTTACTGTTCTCATTCAAAGCGTGTTGTGTGATTGTTGGGATGTCAAAGGTTCGACCTGTCATCGAACCTGCATACTGCAATGGATTCACCGGGTCTTGGAAGAAGTAGAGAGTGATGAGTCCCAAGAGCATAACAACGGATGCAGTGAATGTGTAGATGAAGAACTTCTGAGAAGCATACTTTCGGTCTTTTCCACCCCACTTCAGGATTAAGAAGAACATTGGAATCAATGTTAATTCCCAGAACACATAGAACATGAAGAGGTCAAGAGCGACAAAGACGCCAATAAGTGCACCACCCATGGCCAAAATAATTGGGAAGTAGACTGCTCCATTCTTTTCATTCCAAGTCGCAATAATCGTGACTGGAAGAAGGAATGTAGTCAACCACACCATAGGGAATGAAAGGGCATCAAGGCCAACAGTCCAATGAATTCCAAGGGATTCAATCCAATTATAGCGGTGAGTATACTCATAGCTGTTGAATGAGATTCCTTCCCATGACACATCTCCAAAGTATTGGAAGAACATTCCAGTGGTGATGGCGAGCAGGACCAAAGAGAAAACAAGCGTAGCCATTCGAATTGGGTCTGATAACCGCTTTCTCATAGAAGCATCAGCATTGGAAACAAAGGCAAGCAAGACAATGCTGGCTACCAATGGGAAACCAACAAGCGGCATTGAAATCCAATCTTGCATTCAAGCCACCCCCCAAATCAGCAAAAAGATGGCAAGTGTTCCAACCGCTATCATAAGAATATAATCGCGAGCCGAACCGGTTGTCATCGAACGAACAATGGTTGAGAGAGATTGTGAGCCACTTTCAATGGCCTTTACGGTTCCATCAATGACTTCAGCATCTGTTTCAGCGACTTTGTTTGAGAATCCAGCAACGATGTTAATCATTGCCTTGTCATAGTATTCGTCAATGTAAAGCCGATTTTCAAGGGCGGTTGCTAAAGTTGATTCCCGAATGGCTGTGTTGTCGAAATGGAAACGCTTGTTGACCCAAGCGCTAAGAGCAATAATCGGGCGCATCCAAGGCTTGGCTTCTTCTCCTTCAGCGAGTTTACCACCATACAATGCCATTGCAAGACCAGGGCCAATAATTGCGCCCATGAAGATTGCAATGTATGTGAGGATGAAGAAGAAAGGATCTGAATTTGCAAAGGCGTGTTTCATTTCGTAGAGAATTCCTTCAAGCAAATTCTTTTCAGAAAGGAAACTGTATTCGGTATCTGATGCCCAGTGAGTGAAGCCCATTCCAGCAAAAATGATAGAAGAGAGCGTGACGAAGGTTAGGATAAACAACGGCGTCTTAATCCAGGTATTGGTTGGTCCGACGTGTGCAGCAACCTCATTATTCGGTTTACCTGCAAAGGTCTTGAACCACATTCTCGACATGTAAAAGCCAGTCATTGCGGCACCAAGAAGAACACACATGGCTGGTAGAAGGAAACGAGGGTCATCTTGAGCTACTCGCCAAGCATTTGCGATGATACCTTCTTTGGACCAGAATCCGCCGATGAGAGGTAGACCCATGATAGAAGCAGAGCCGACCAACATTGCTGTAGCAGTGATTGGCATTTTTGAGGCGAGTCCTCCCATGTTTTCCATAGATTGTGCGTCGAAATGTTCGTCGTCGTGGTCATCATGGTGTTCGTCTCCATGCCCATCTCCGTGGTCGTCATGATGGTGCAAATGATGGTGAGCATGATGTACTTCGTGAATCACTGAACCACTTGCCATGAACAGCATTCCCTTAGCCATAGCGTGATTGAACAGATGGAATAATGCTGCACCGAATGCGACAATGACAATGTAATGGGCATCGTCATCATGATGCCAATCAAGTGTGTTTGCCAGATACATTGCACATCCTAAGCCAGTGAAAATGTAAGCAAGTTGACTCATGGTCGAATACGCTAATACTTTCTTCAAATCCATTTGAACAAAGGCGATTGCTGCTGCCATGACTGCAGTAATACCGCCAATTGCAGCAATGATAAACGCAAGGTCATCCAAGTCTCCGTGCAAAGATTCGGCACCGAAGAATGGGAACATACGGGCCACCAGATACAATCCAGCGTTAACCATGGTCGCTGCGTGAATGAGGGCCGAAACAGGTGTTGGGCCTTCCATTGCGTCTGGCAACCAAACGTGGAGCGGGAATTGAGCAGATTTACCAACCGCACCGATGAACATCAAACCGAGAGCCCATTGAAGCGTTCCAGCGGAATTTGCTGCGACAGCATCGATGTTTTCTGTAGCGAAGACGACTGCATAATCAAGAGAACCAAAGAGATCCCACAACATAACCAATCCAATCATCAAGAAAACGTCACCAATACGCGTGGTCAAAAACGCCTTCTTTGCAGCAGATGCTGCACTTGGGCGTTCGTAATAGAATCCTATCAGCAGATAGGAACAAAGTCCCATAATCTCCCAGAAGATGAAAAGCCATAGGAACGAATCAGCGAGAACCATTCCGAGCATTCCTGAACAAAACAAAACAAATTCTGCATAGAATCGATGGTTGCGATTGTCGTTGATTGGGTCTGTATTCATGTAGCCAATACTGAAAATATTGATTAGCAAACACAAGAAAGAGGCAACAAAGAGTAACATCACCGTAACGTGGTCAACATATATTCCAAAGCCGAGGGAGACCGATTCAATATTACTGCCGCCGCCCCATACACCCGTATTCACCCAAGCAATTTGTTCGAAAATTTGGTCAACGCCGGAATTACCTTTCAAGAATTCCGAGATGAGTAAAAGAGAGAGGATGAGGCTCGCTGCCATGACGGGTAAAGCGATCAGCCCACCTTCCTTGAGATTCTTCTTCCAAAACGGATGCCCGTTGAAAACACGACCGAGGAACAAGATGACTGCAAAGGCAATCATGGGAAGGAGAATTATCAGAGGGGCGAATTGAAGCCATTCTGAGTGAACAAGAGGTGCGGATTCTTTACTTGCCATTCAATCACCTCAGTTCTTTAGGACATCCACATCGTCCAATGATATCGTTTCGTGCTGCCCATAAACGGCAAGGAAAATGGCCAAACCTATCGCAACCTCACTGGCTGCAATTGCAATAGCAAAAAGTGTGTAAACCCATCCAGTTGTATCACCGTGATGAACTGCTGCTGCTGCGAATTGCATATTCGCAGCATTCAACATCAATTCGATGCACATAAGGACAATAATTGCATTCTTTCGAGTGAAGGCACCGCCTAGACCAATGACAAACATCAGTGCAGAAAGTCCAGAAACCAGTGCTGGATCAATCATTCTTCTTCACCTCCAAATTCCCAAAGAAGGTTTTCCATCCGTTCATCCCGAACCAGATACGCTGCACCAATCATAGCAAGAGACATGAGAATGCCGAGAATAAGTAACGGCAAAATCCAGTCGGACAAAAGAGAATCTGCAAGGCCGCTGGTTGTCGGATACTCTTCGCTACCGTTTGCCCAAACGCTATCAGCACTCAGAACAGAAACGAGAATCATTCCGAGGGCAAGTAAGCCCATACGGGTAAAAAGTGAGACGAGTTTCATTCAAAATCCTCCTCTAAAATTTGACGACGCGTCAACATAATGCCGAACAGCACCACTAAACCTACACTGGCCAAGTAGACAAGAATTTGGATAGCAGCCAAAAATTCGGCCCCCAAAAGGATAAAAATTCCCGAGACGGCCATGAATGAAAAAATCAGCGAAAGCATCGAATGTGCTACACGTTGCGCGAGGACCAAGCCAAGCGCACCGAGAATAGCAATAGTGGCGAATAAAAAGAAAACGCCAGTTTCAGCGATGCTTGCGATGTCCATTTCATGCACCTTCTTCCGCTGCTGCTTTTGCTGCCTTTGCCGCCTTCTTATCTCGCTTTGTGCGCTCTTTGGTCGCACGCTTAGCAAGTTCAGTATCGACTGCTTCTTGATGAAGAGATGGGAGAACACGGGTTCGACTTGCATCAAACCACAATTCTTGACGTGAGAAACCGGACATTCCATCGTATTCATTGGTCATGAAGAAAGATGTAAATCCACACGCTTCCATACAGAGTCCACAGAACATACATCGTCCTAAGTCAATGCGTCCAGAGACGATTTGGTCATCTGCAACTCGAAGTTCAGATTGCTCCATGACCGATTCTTCGCCTGAGTCATTCCAACGCACTGTTGCCGTGCTGCCAGAGAGGTCAAGCACTTCTGCAAAGCGCCACTCATTTGGCGTATCGCTGTGGGCAGTAACGTGATTGAAATCATCAAGAGTTGCGGCAACTTCTGGCAGAAGGGTTGCAGCATGACCGCCAACTTCCAGCTCGCCACCCATTCCTCCGTGTTCACCATCTGCTCCATCCAAAACGTCGACGCGTAGTTCAGTGGTCATGTGGAGGCAATCGTTTGGACAAGCCGTCACGCACAATTTGCACGCAGTACAGGTCTCCCAAATGACGCCAATGCGCCCGTTGTAATTACCTGGAACGAAAAGCCATGGTTCCATTTCCTCAAGGCGTTCGTAAGGATACTGAACGGTTTGAGGCTTCCAGAGTGTCGGGAATAAATCCGAAGTAACCCGATCAGGGGCAAAAGTTTGAACGCTGACATCATTGAATTCGGAAGTTTTCGATGCACGAGATTTACTGCCGGAGTCAAGGAATTCTGGATGTTCAGTGTTGTGGTACCCCCAATCCAATTTTTTACCGAACCACTTTCCAAAGAACGGGAAAGTACGAAGTGCAGTAATCAGTGTAATCTTGAACGGATACCAGAAGAGGTTTCTGAAATTCGGTTTAGCGTGTGGATGCATTGGCATGATAGTTCACCTCAGTCCTTTCCCGGAGTATGCGTTCCCGCGGGCTGTAATGTGTAAACGTGATACATTCGATCTGGCGCTGCATCTTTGTCTTCATCATTGAGAAGCACAAAGAACACGCCCAGCCAAATGAGCGTCGTCACCAATGGAACGAGCATGGGGATACCAAATGCATCCCAAGCATTTCCGCCTCCAGCGGTGTATGACATGTTTTCTGGTTGGAAGAGATACAAGCGATACAAGGCAGAAAGAACGACTTGGAGAACTGAAAGCGGCAACAACATTCTCCAGCCGAATTCCAAAATCTGGTCAGTTCGGATTCGTGCAAGAGAAAATCGAGCCCAAACAAAGACGACGAGGAAGACGAGCCAAGTTTTCAGGAGAACGACAATTGCACCAGGAATCAAGACATAGAGGTCTCCGAGCACTGGAATTTGACTGATTGTGCCTTGGAAAGGTAAATGCCATCCACCGAGGAAGAAGTGAGTGAACAAGAAACAAGCAGCGTAAGTTCGAATATATTCTGCCATGAACAACATTCCGAAACGCATGCCGCCGTATTCTGTCCACCATCCCTCAACCAGTTCAGCCTCAGCCTCTGGCATATCAAACGGAACACGTTCAACTTCTGCAATCATGGTTACCAAGAACAATACAGCACCCAATGGCATCAAAAAGAGATTCCATGAACCTGCAGCATGCTGGAAATGAATACTTTCAATGATGTTGAAAGTTCCGGAGAGAATGGCAACTGAAAGGAGGGTCAGAAGGAGGGGGATTTCATAGGCAGTCAGTTGAGCTGCTGAACGTATACCTCCAATCAAGGTGTATTTGTTATTGGAAGACCAGCCAGCAAAGAAGACGCCGATTGGAGCAATACCGAATATGGCAATAGCATAGAGAATTGACAAGTCGGGATTGGTAGCATAGATTCCACTTGACAATGGGATGATGCCGAGAATAAGGAGAGTAGAGGAGACAATAAGGAAAGGCGACACCTCAAAGATGAGTTTGTCTGCTCGGCGAGGAACCATGTGTTCCTTGAGTAAAAATTTCATTCCATCGGCTACGTTTTGGAAGAAACCTGGGAGAATAGAGTAGCCCATCCATGACCTGTTATTGACACGGTCTACAGTTGCAAACTTCTCGTCACGGTTTCCAAACTTCTTGTTGAGGAATTTATTGATTGCACCAACGATGCTGCCGCCAAATGGAAGCATCTTCCACCATTCGCCAGCGGTTACGCCATTTTCGCCAACCCAAAGCGAGCGAAGAGCGGTTGTTGCCCCGCGACGGTCGTTCATTCGAGCAACTGCTTTTCGTTCAATCCACAGAATCGCGAATTGGCTGAAAAACAACATCAGGAAAACGATGTTAACTACAGCAAA
>DAMU01000062.1 GCA_002499705.1 Euryarchaeota archaeon UBA91 | reverse complement strand
CGTGAGAAGATAGAAGCCGCTGGCGGTCGAGTTATGACCTACGGCGAGCTGATGAACGAAAACCCATCCGGAACGGGGGTTGTTATCCTTGGATGAAACAACCTATGTTTTCGACGCTGAGGGCTTGATCCTTGGCCGTCTAGCATCCGCTTCGGCAGACATTCTGTTGAAAGCAGCCCGTGAACACCGTGACGACAAGGTCATCATTATCAATGCTGAAAAAGCAATTGTTAGTGGCCGACCACGTTCTGTTCTCAATACATATCACGCCAAGTATGAGTTGAATCACGCCCGTAAAGGACCGTTTTTCCCTCGTATGCCTGACATGATTCTCAAGCGAGCAGTTCGAGGTATGTTGCCTTACCAAAAGAAGAGCAGCGGACGTCGTGCATTGCGTAATTTGCGTGTTGAAATCGGCTGTCCTTCTCACTTGTCTGGAGATCTTCCTGAAGGTCACCAAGCCGGCGACGACTCGAAATTCCGAAAGGACCTTCCAGAGCGTTTCATTACTCTTGGTGATATCAGTGCCGACCTTGGCGCACCATCTCACCGTTGGACCGGAGGTGAGCAATAATGGCTCGTAAAAAGCAAAAAACTGTAGAATCCTCAGGCAAGCGAAAGACTGCAGTTGCACGCGCATCACTCAAGGCCGGAAAGGGCCGAGTTCGTGTCAACAGCGCCCCTATCGAAATCCTACAACCGTCACTTGCTCGTCGTAAGTCGATGGAACCGTTGGTTATTGCGGACGCAATGAATCGATTGAGTAAAGTCGACATTAACATCACCACTCTTGGTGGTGGAATAATGGGTCAAACCGACGCCATCCGAACTGCGATTGCACGTGGACTTGTCCACTACAATGGCGGCGCAGAAGGAATCGATGAAGAACTCAGAGACGAATACCTTCGCTTCGACCGTAGCCTTCTGGTTAACGATCCACGACGCAAGGAACCAAAGCACCAACTTGGACGCGGTGCTCGTCGAAAGAAGCAGAAGTCCTATCGATGAGGTGAGATGATGATTATACCAATACGATGTTTTAGTTGCGGGGCTGTAATTGCTCACAAGTGGGAAGAATTCCAACAGTTGAAAGCTGCTGGCGTTGAAGTTTCGGATGCACTCGACAAAGTCGGAATGAAGCGTTACTGTTGCCGACGCATGTATGTCGGTCACATTGACCTCATCTACGAAACTGCACCTTTCAGTACTGCTATTCAATGAGAATACCAATCGGGGCCCGTGGGTTAGCTTGGCCTATACTTGGCGGCTGGGGGCCGTCAGACCCCAGTTCAAATCTGGGCGGGCCCACTCAATACCATCATTGAGCCAATGTGCAAGAAACAGCATTTTGACTGACCTGAAACCTTTGGTTTGATATGGGGCTTTGAAAAGTAGGAACCATGCGAACTGTTCGGGCCCTGTGTTTGGTTACTCTTCTTTTGCTCACTCCTCTTTCTTTTATGGCTACTCCAGCCATGGCAGCGGACACTTCAGTCAACGTCGATACAACATGGTCAGGAGATGTTGTTCTCACTGGCAATGTGACAGTCATGAACGGCTCAACCCTCACGCTCTCTCCAGGGACGACCGTTGACGGTGGCGATGGATATTGGATTCGTGTAGACGGCACTCTTGATGCATCCAATGCGCAATTTTTCTCATCTCAAACACCTGTTACCGCTGGATCTCACGGCGCTGGATTGTGGACTGGAATCTACATTGCCAGCAAGGGACACGCAGTTTTGAGCGATGTTACCATTGAGAATGCGAAAACGGCCATCAAGGTCGATGGCCAATTGACAGCATTCAAAACCACTGTCAAGGATGCCTATATCGGTATCAACGTCATGGGCTCTGCCGACATTAGTATTTTGACAGCCGAGCATATTGACTACGAAGTTATTCGAAATTCCGGGTATCTCAATCTTTCTTCTGGAACCTTTACCGATATTGCTGGCGGCCTTTGGTCGACCGGCACAAGCACTGTTGACACCCTTACCATTTCTCAGGCAGGTACCGGCCTTCGTTCAACCAGCGGAATACTTTCAGCATCCGGAATCGGCTTCTTTGACACGACGGTTGCTGTTGCAAGCCAGCAAGGCGCTTCAACGACGATTCAGAGTTTAACGGCCAACAACGTTGCTTTACTTATTGATGCAGCAGACAGTGATGATTTGACAGTCTCTTCGGGCACGGTTTCAGGACAACGTCTTCTTCTTGCCAATGGTGCAAGTTCGTTCACGGTTGAGGATATTGTGTTTGAAGGGCGTCTAACGGACACCTTGGCTACCATTGATCAGAGATGCATTGGAACATGCAGTTGGTCAGGACTTGAAATTTCAAACATTACGAACGGTATTTTCCTCTCTGGTTCAGGGAATCACAGTTTTTCCAATCTCGAACTTACCGCTACGGAACGCGGTATTGAAGGCACAGGACCGGGCCATATTCACCTTGCCTCGACGAATTTAACATCCGGCACCAAAGGAATCGAAATGCGTGACCCTAGCAGTACATTCGAACAGCTTTCAATCACGATGACCTCTCACACATCGACTGCCTTGGATGTTCTCGATGGAGTTCATCAATGGTCCTCAGTATCTGCATCGAAGGGATATTTGGCATCCGACCTTACCTCGATCGGACTGAAGGCTTGGTATGCTACTATCGATACAAACGCACTGTCCTTTGTCCATTTTGGCAATGGTATTGTTGCTGATCACGCCGATATTTCAAGCCAGTCAATCATAGTCCAAGACGGAAAGGGTGTTGGAATTGATTCCGAACACAGTTCTATTCAAACAGATACGCTCAACACTCGAGCCTATCCTGATGGAGTCGTCTTGAAACAAACCTCAACGCTCCATGTTTCAGATTGGACGGCTTCAACACATACCTCTCCACTGTCCATCAGCACCTATTCAAGCGCTATTGTTCGTGATTTTCAACCTCAGAACACCCAACCATCTTCATCAGATGCTCTTGGGGATGGCACACTCATCTATGGAGGCTCTACAACGGCAAACATAGCGGTTTCTTCAGCCTCATATCTTGAAGAAACACCCGTGACCTTTACCGATTTAGCAGGCAATCCCGTTCAAGCTTCAATCAATGTTCACGGATTTTCTTTGCAGAGCGACGCCAATGGTGGGGCAACACTCCCGCTTCTAAGCAGTGGCTCATCGGTAGACGTAACGCTTGCAGGAGCCGGTGTTAGAGTCATACTTTTCGGCT
This sequence comes from Euryarchaeota archaeon UBA91, assembly GCA_002499705.1. Taxonomy (GTDB): domain Archaea; phylum Thermoplasmatota; class Poseidoniia; order Poseidoniales; family Poseidoniaceae; genus MGIIa-L1. The sequence continues at coordinate 13,775 of DAMU01000062.1, read as the reverse complement.
CGCAAATGGGACAATCTGTCCAAGTTCCCGTCATACCGCAAGGGGATTGGACGATTTCCACAGGACAGTTTGTATTCCTTGGGCCTCGGCCAGACGGTTCACCTCACACGATGACGGGAGACCTCACTTTGTCAACCGGTAGTGGCTTGGAATTATCCGGCACTTCACTTCATCTTCCCTCTGACGGCCTTGTTGAGATTGAAGGCTCAGGAGAATTAACCGGTAGCGATTCAACCTTAGGAGCGAACAGTGTTTCACTCGGTATTGATTCGGTTTTGACTCAGTCCGATGGTGGATTGGGATTGACGGTTGATGCCAATGTAACTTGGGTTTGCCAAACGACGCGTAGCGTCACCAACGTCATTATTACAGGTTCACTTCTTCTTCAACCAGGGTGCTCTGTAGAGATGCTTGAAGGGAGTGTTGAAGGGGCTGTCACTGCACTAACAAGCGCTCAATTAACGGTTCTTTCCTCACTTCACCTCACTGTTTTGGACAAAGGAAGTCCAGTCGAAGGTGCTTTGATTTCAATCGACGGTTCTGTAACAACCACTGATTCAAATGGAGAGGTTTCCACCACGGCCACCGCACGTTATGTTGATGATAATTCACAAACGACTGGCGGCATCAAAAACATCAATCTACAAATTGGCTCGTTCATGGATTTCGTAACTTGGGATTCTTCTACCTCTTTTCAGCACACCTTCATGGCTTCAACAGTCGCTCCAGGCTCTCTTACGAACTGGCTTGTGTTAGAAGCTCAGTGGAGCCCGTATTTCCTCGATGGAGATTTATCCGTTGAAGCCTCGGGTACACTCACTATCGATGATGGCGTATCATTACGAATTTCCGATGGCAGTACCATCAATGTTGATGGCCGGATTGATTCTGGCGCGGCGACCCTTTCTTCAACAGGCCTCGGTTCTCGTTGGGGTGGATTTGTGATGGGCGGAGCGGGTTCAACCATCGATTTGTCGCAGACCTCAATTTTCGAAGCCTCTCCGGCGTTAAATGTTGAAAGTCAGGGCACTTTCATTGGCGACGGTCTCACACTTGCTCGCTCGTCAGGTGCAGACCCATTGATTCTTATCGGTAGTAACAGCCAAGCGAACATTACGCTCAAAAATGCCCACTTGTATGATGCAGGAAACGGCTGCATCAAAGCCTTCCCTTCTTCTACTGAATTGACTCTTACTGAAGTCAACTTGGAATCATGTAACGGAGTTGGCGTTTGGGCACGACAAATCGCCCTTCACTTTGACACCATTCTGCTCGGCAGTAACATCTCGACAGGGTTTGATTTCACTGCAGTCACCGGTTCGCTGACCAATGTTGATGCGAACCAGTTTGACGGTGATGGCAATATTTTGGCTTTGGACTCTATTGATGGGGATTTCTCCATATCTCACTTGAATGGAACTGTGGGTGCAAGTGCTGGCATTACGGGAGCAAACAGTCGCAGTATTCAGATGAGCCATATTCAACTCACAGGCTCACCAGGACTTGACTTTGATAACTCAGCTGGCAGAATCGACAACGTCATTTTGAATGGGCCGGGGTCTGGAACAGCCTTTATCAGCCACCATGGCCGAACTTCCGACTCTCTGATTGTAGAACATATCATCGCTTTTTCGTATTCAGTCGGTATTGATTTGCATGCAGATGAAGGTGATGGTGCCTTGGCTCCGTTCATTTTGCGAAACCCCGATATCATCAGTTCAACCGTACTTTCGTCTGAAAATTACCCTGCGCGAATTGAGGGCGGAATCACGTATGGTGTTCTTTCCGCTTCTGGAGATATATCCATCGATCTTGTTGATGCTTCGACTGAGAATCCTTCGATGTATGACGGTGCAGAATTACGCACGTGGAACACATATACGCTCAATGCCAAGTTGAATGGAGTGCTGACCGATGTAGAGTATTCAATTACGACGGAAGGGTTGACCCCTGCGTTTACTACGACTGTGATGGGAGTTTCACCATTGGTTGAACTACCAGTTTCCTTTGTAGGAAACGGCACAGCATCGCAAACATCATCGTTTTCAATTCAGACACAAGCAACAGGTCTTCCAAATGTAATGAAAGTCTGGAACGATACTTCAGCCACCTTAATTGAACTGTCCTTGGTTGCCAATACTCCTCCGACAGTGGAAATCACTGAGCCGTATTCGGGCCAACGAGTAATGGAAACGGTTCATCTTCTCGCTGCTGCTGAATATTCAGATGACTTGGATGCTGTGGGTGATTTGACTTTGGTCTGGATCATTACTGACTCAGCGGGAGTGGAAGTCATGCGAGGACCGAATGAAGCACAATACAACATCACTGATTTGCAGTATGGGTTGTATGTCCTCGAATTGCGGGTAACCGATACGTTAGGCGCGAGTTCAACAGCAGCAGTTGATTTTGAGGTGACTGAACTTGACAGCGATGGGGACTGGACAAACACATGCATTTTCACCATTGGGACTGGCGTATGGTTTGATTCAACTAATGGCTTTCCATGTGGTCCAGACAGTGAAGATACCGATGATGATAACGACGGTCATCCCGATACTCGTGATGCATGGCCAGTCGATCCATGTGCTTGGCAAGATACCGATAATGACGGCCAGCCAAATACCATCTCATGCCCCGAAGGAGCCACAACTTACCTTACTGAAGACCAAGACGATGACGGTGATGGGGTGCTGGATCTATTGGAAAGTACTTCATCCAGTGATAGCGGAGATTTCTCCACAGCAACACTGCTCCTTTTGGTTTTGATTTTCGCAGCCATCGCTTTGTTCATGACTCGGATGAGGCGCGGTGGTGGCGAGATTGGAGATATTGACGAGCGACATCTATGAGGCTTCTAAATGGCTGAAGAGTTGCTCTTATCTGCAAATACGGTAGCAGCCGCTGCAGTTTTCATCCTCGGCCTTATCGTAGCTTGGGATGCTTTCTGGCTGACTCGTCAGCGAACAGATATTCCGACGTTAGGTGAATTGAGCAACGGGGGTTTTGCTTGGGAAAGTGAAGGGCCACAAGAAGTGATTCGCCAATGGGGAAATCTTGCTTCGATGGCAGCAATGATTGCTTTACCATGGGCTCTTCTTGAGGCATCCAATACCAGTTATTGGTACGCTATAGTTTGGGATGTATTGCTATCACTGCACATTATTTCTCTGCTTGTTCCAAAGCGTTACGCCATCACTAGAACACATTTATTTGCAGATGGGCAACGCTATTCTTGGAACCGTTTACGTCTTGCTCGTCGCCAACCTGCTCGCCGAATAATGTTGCTGCGACAAGGTTGGGGTATCTTTGGACCATTACCTCTTGGAGGTGGGCAAAATGATTTGACCTTGGCCCGTTCTCGAATTGAGGCTGCTTTTGATGCTGAAACACATTGGCCTCAAATGGGCAACAAACGGTCCGAGGAAGAATAGGGTTATTCTCAATAAGTGCCTCGTTTAGCACACATCATGGAATGGACCCGAAGTGGTGAAGATTTGTTTGTGCGTATTGACTCGAATGAGGAAATACACTCGACTTTGCAAGCACTCGCTGATGAAGTTGGATTTAATGCAGCGGCAATTACCAGTGGTATTGGAAGAACCCGTGAGAACATATACGGGTACATGGATGAGCAAGGAGTCTATCAGCGCCGTCATCTGAAATCGCCTTCCGAACTGGTGAGTTTATCCGGCAATATTGCTCGAACCCAAGATGGAAAAGCATTCACGCACATACACTGTTGTTGGTCCGATGATGACAATAACGTACACGCTGGACACATGTTTTCGTCAACAGTTCACGTCGTTGGAGAACTCCACATCCGTATTCTTTCTCATGCGATTATGACGCGTTGCCCACTGCCTGATGTTGAACTCTTAGGGTTACAATTTTCGTGATGTTCATAGCCTGTGGCTGGGGTGCATAAACATGGCCGGCGGTGCACGTATTCAGCAACTGGCCGAAGCGGTTCGATATCATCGAGAATTGTACTACAATCATGCTGCTCCAGAGATATCAGATGCTCAATTTGACGCGCTTTGGGACGAATTGGAAACACTCGACCCCGAGAATGAAATTTTACATCAAGTCGGACCAGAACCTCTTCCTGGGACATCCAAAGTTGAGCACATGTTCCCTATGCGCTCTTTGGATAAAGGAACAACGGATGAAGACATCATCCACTTCGTGACGCAATCAACATCAGGCGGAACGCAATACTTGGCTCAACCGAAACTTGACGGATCAGCCCTTTCTCTGGAATACGTCGCTGGGAATTTGCACAGAGCCGCAACCAGAGGCAGCGGTGAGCGAGGCGAAGACGTTACGCTGAATGCTAAATTGGTTGCTAACATTCCACAACGCCTCAAAATCCCTGTTGATTGTCACGTTCGCGGTGAAGTTGTTATGCCTCTCCAAGTCTTTGAAGAAAAGTATAGAGAGATATCCCCAAATCCACGTAATCTTTGCTCGGGAGCACTACGACAAAAACACGGTGATGGAAAGGCAGAAGCCTCAGATTTGGTGTTTTGTGCATACGATGTAAAGTTCGTGAATGACCCTCCTCAACTTCGTTACGATAGCGAATTACTGGACATGCTGAAAAATACCATTGGGATTGAACCAGCACCTTGGCAAGTTTTTGATTCGAAGTCACTTGCAAGTGAAATGATTGGCTACACCAAAGAGTGGAGCTTGAAGCGTTCGAATTATGAATTTGAAATCGATGGTATTGTCTTCAAACTCGACAATCTTGAGCAACGAGAGCGATTGGGTTCCACAGCACACCATCCTCGATGGGCGTTAGCATGGAAGTTCCCGCCTGAAGAAGCAACCTCCGTCTTACTTGAGGTCAATTGGCAAACAGGGCGCACTGGTGTCGTCACACCGGTTGCACGGATTGCTCCTCAAATGGTCGGAGGCGTAACAGTTGAGCACACAACACTCCACAATGTTGGGGAAGTTGAACGCCTTGGTGTTCAAATTGGCGACAAAGTTCTCATCGTACGGCGTGGCGACGTCATTCCAAAGATAGAATCGGGACTTGGGCCGGCTAAGCAAAGCGATCTCGATGGAAGAATCCACGCAGACGGAGTCTTGTTTGAAGAGAAACTGCCCGTTTCTTTATCCATCTCTATTCCTTTACAATGTCCTGCTTGCGAAGGCCAATTGGAGGTTGATGGGGCTTTCTTACGCTGTCATGATTTGATGTGTGATGCACGTACAAGTCGTTCAATTCTCTATTGGTGCAGGGCCTTGGAAATGGACGGCATCGGTGAGAAATTAGTTGAACAGCTCCTTGACCAAGAACTTATCACTTCAATTCCTGATTTATTCCGTCTTCAACAGTCGCAATTGGAAAACATGGAACGAATGGGCGAAAAATCTGCTCTCAATGTACTGAACGAGCTTAACAAAGTCAAAACGCTCTCTCTTGGCAAATTTTTGCACGCGCTTGGTCTTCCTGGGATTGGACCAGAACTGGCAACTTCCGTTGCCCAACACTGCGGTGACTTCGCCTCACTCTTGCAGTGGGTTGAGGATGCATTCGCTATTCAAGGCGAGGAAAACTTCGGACCCTCTGCAGATGAAAAAGGCAAACAGTATCCAGAAAACCAAGCCATACGGTCGTTGTGTGAAGTAGAAGGAATTGGCAGTAAAGTGGCCGTTCAAGTTCGTGATGGACTCTCAAAAAGAAAAGACATGTTGCTTGACCTTGCCACACACATCAACATCCTTGAAGAACCCAAAGCAGCCTCAGGCGGTCCATTGGATGGTATGACCTTCTGTTTAACCGGAACACTTCAACGCCCGCGTAAAGAGGTCCAACTCTCAATCAAAGCAGCCGGTGGAAAAGTCGTCGGTAGTGTTTCCTCACAACTTAGTGTTCTTCTTGCTGGTGAAAAAGCAGGTTCAAAACTTGCCAAGGCAGAATCGCTTGGAGTACAGGTTTGGTCAGAACAACAACTCGAACAGGCCATAGGGCAATCGGTTTCTCCTTCGCCCCAAGAATCGCCTCCACCGCCCGAAAAGAAAGGAGGGCAACCTTCTCTTTTCGATTTCAAATGAGAGCGATTGTCATGCAAAAACCGTCGTATGAAAACTTCATTCAATCGGTGGTCGATTTCAATGAGTTTGGCTCGCAGACTCATCTTGAACCGTTTGAATGGGAAGTTGATGGAAAAAAGGGCACGACAATGAAGGCAACCAATGAATATTGGACCAGTCAGCAACGTCAAGCACATTCCCTGCATGAAATTTCATATCGCGCCTGCTACAAGCCACAACTACCGCGATTCTTCATCGAACGTTTATCTCTGCCAGGCGATGCTGTATACGACCCGTTTATGGGACGAGGAACTACGCAAATGGAAGCCTTTCTTCTTGAACGAAAACCGCTTGGTAACGATATCAATCCTCTGAGTAAAGTGCTGTTAGCCCCTCGACTATCTCCCCCTCGTATTGAAGATATTGAGCAGCGATTAAGAGAAATTGATTTATCCAAATGCGAAGAAAAGAATCCTGATTTACTCGCTTTCTACCATGCAGACACACTGAAAGAACTTATCGCTTTGAAAGAATATTGCCTTGAGCGAGAGAAAAAGGGCACCCTCGATGAGCTTGATTCATGGATACGAATGGTCGCTATCAACCGTCTTTCAGGACATTCTCCAGGATTCTTTTCAGTGTACACCCTCCCTCCAAATCAGGCTGTAAGTGTGAAGCGCCAATTGAAAATTAACGAGAATCGTAATCAAGTCCCAGAGTACAAAGACATCACTTCTCGAATTATCAAGAAGTCGAAGAGTCTCCTCAAAGATTGGAATGAACACCCCTCAAATCCGACGAAAGATCTCACTTTCCAATTGGTAAATCAAGATGCACAAAACGCCTCTGACATCGCAGAAAATTCTGCTCAACTTGTCGTTACCTCTCCTCCGTTTTTAGATGTCATCAATTATCAAGCTGATAATTGGTTACGTTGCTGGTTCATTGGTGTTGACTCATCACAAATAGAAATCAGCCAACTCAAAAACACCGAGTTATGGGAAGAGATGATGACGTCTGTTCTCAAAGATATTCACCGTATCGTAACTCCTGGCGGGTTTGTGGCTTTCGAAGTCGGTGAAGTTCGAGGCGGCACAGTGTTGCTTGAAGAAAATGCCCTTCGCTGTGGTGTAAAGGCTGGATTGGAACCGGCCATTATTCTCATTAATGCTCAAGAATTTACGAAAACTGCGAATACTTGGGGTGTTGAAAATAAGAACAAGGGAACCAATACGAATCGAATAGTCGTGTTCCGTGTAGTGTGAAACAGTCTCTTGAAATTAACCATTTGTTCTCGTTCGACCAAGGCTTTGATAACTACCTGCGTAGTGGTGCAAGTATGAATCGAAAGCCACTGGTCGTGATTTTGGTTCTTCTGGTACTGCTTGGCAGTTCACCATTGACTCAAGGAAACTCGTCGGGTGTATACAACCAGAGTTCGGGCTGCAACTGCCATACTCAATCCGGCTCGACTGCAGCAACAGTGACCTTGACCGGTCAGCCCACACAATATACTGCTGGAGCAACTTCTACTCTGAGTATTTCTGTAAGTAACGGAATAAGTGGAACAAACGGCGGGTTTAGTCTTGAAGTGGACAAGGGTTCTCTCTCTGCTGGAATCGGATTTGCAGTGAATGTGAACAGTGCTCAAAACAGTGCGACCCACTCGATTACTGGTAGCAGCCAGCGTTCGTGGAGCGTTGATTGGATCGCCCCATCAACAGGCTCGGGAATTGTAACGCTTTCAGTAGCCGGCATGACTGCGAATGGTGCGAACGGAAATTCTGGCGATCGATGGACGACTCTTTCTTATCAAATCCCAGAGGCCGGTGGAGTAGCAAATACGCCACCAGATGTTTCCAATGTTATCCTCGGTCCAACCGGAGCAACGACTTCTTCCACACTCACTCTGAGTTATACCTACGCTGACCAAGACAACGACCCAGAATCTGGAACCCAGGTTCAATGGTTCAAAGACGACGTTGAACAAACCAGTCTTCAAGGACTTACAGTCTCCCCATCTGCAACCTCAAAAGGCCAAGATTGGAAGGCCATCGTCACGCCCTCTGACGGTTCGGATTCGGGTACCCCAATCACCAGCAATATCCTCACTATTGCTAATGCCATTCCGAGTTTGACCACGCCTGAAATTCAACCTACAACTCCTTCTTCAGATGATGCGTTGGCGTTTACGAGCACAACATCAGACGACGATTTCGATACTGTCCATTACGATGTTCGCTGGTTCCTAGATGGCGTCTTAGTCCCTGAACTCAACGATATGGAATCACTTCCTGCATACGTCACCAGAGACGGAGATTCATGGGTAGTCGAGGTTCGAGCAAACGACAGCGAAGATGTCTCGCAGTGGCTCTCCTCTTCTTCTGTTACCATTGGTGGCGGTGTTACCAACACTGCTCCAACTGCAACTGCTGTTATACTGTCACCTGCGTCCGCTACAACTACTGACGATGTTTTGCTTACCTACACCTACAACGATGCTGATGCAGACGCTGAGGTTGATGTTGAAGTGATGTGGCACCTCAACAGCGCTCCGTTCCCATATGCCGAAAACAGCATGACACTCCCAGCAAGCTTTACAGAAAAAGGGCAATCTTGGTTTGCCAATATCCGTGTATATGATGGAGCAGAATGGTCTTCCTGGGCGGCAAGTAATACCGTTGTAATCCAAAACACTGCACCGATTACTGAAACGATCTCCTTGAGCCATTCACAAGCAACGACGACCGAATCGATTACGGTTGAATACACCATGTCGGATATCGATGGAGATACTGAATCGAACTCTGAAATCACGTGGTGGAGAAACGGTGTCAAGAAATCTTCATTGACAGGATTGACAACATTGCCTGCTGCTTCAACGCTCAAAGGAGAAGTATGGGTTGTTCTTGTTCAAGCAGGTGATGGAACCGATGTGAGTGACGAGTCACTTTCAGCAAACGTGACCATTGTGAACAGTGCTCCAACTGCCAGCCTCACACTCACAACCAATGTAACGGCTCTTGGCCCACTGAATCTTGTCGTTCTTACCGATGATGCAGATGGCGATGCTGTTGAAGCGAATATCACGTGGTACCGGAACGGTTTCCTTGACGGTTCCTTAACCGGCGAGACAAACGTCCCCTCTCAGTTACTTGGACCCGGGCAAACGTGGGTAGCGCACGTCACGCCAGTCGATACTGAACTGGAAGCCGGTTCAACTGCAATTGTTTCAACAACTATTCTCAACATCGAACCGGTTGCTCAAATACAAGTCCTTACCGAAACGGTTTGGAATGGAGAAGTGGTCACTCTAAGCGCCACATCATCTGAAGATGTAGACGGGCAAATTGTCGAGTTTGCATGGTCATGGATTGATTCAGACGGGCTCACCGGTTCTGATTCTGGTTTTGAAATCAACATGATTCCACTTTCCAACACTGTAATTACACTCACTGTTTATGATGATATGGGGGCATTAGCTACTGCAAATACACAAATTGCCCCAGTCCAAGGGCCGGCAGTAACCGACTTCATGGTTGATTCCAGTGGAGCAACGGTGCTCTTAGAATGGACTTGGAGCGGCCCAAATGCCACCTTCAATATTTTGCGTAACGGTGTACAAATCGGAGTAACCGATGCTCAATCATTTACTGACAATCCGCTGTTTGCTGGCCAGAGCACTTACAGCGTTCAACCCGTGGTTGGTGAGATGCCACTGGTTGCTGGCACGTCTCCAACCCAGATGGTCGTCTTAGAACCAGCCGCTGTTGATGCGCCAGGACCGTCTTCAATCGGCGGCCTTGTATCTGGAATAGCTTTCTTATTGGTCGGATTGAGTGCTTGTGGTTTAGCACTGATGGAACGGAGGGATTAATTTGCAAATTCGCCATCGAGTTCGAGTTGTGATTCTTCTCACACTCTTGCTTTTCTGTTCTGCTTTCGGTGCAGCTGAGCCTGGAGGAAATGGCGATTCAATGCGAGATATGCAATGCGGTGGAGCGTGTCATGGTGATGCTTCGATGAACGAAACTTCACAGGCTCTTCTTTCACTATCGGCAGATGATACGATCTATCTTGGCATTCCTACAACACTGACTTTGACCGCTACCAATCTTGAAACGAGTTCAACTCGGGTCATCGGGCTGTTTTTGTTAACTGACATGACTGGGCATTCAGATACGCCCCAAGATGCAGGGTGGGACATTCTTTCGGACGCCAATGGTGGTTCTGTGAATTACATTGAACGCACTCTTACTTCGGGTCAAAATGAAACGACGATATCGTGGGTCTTGAGGGCCTCGTCACTCGGCCCCACCTCGTTTTATGCAGCCATTCACCACGGCGGCGCATCCTCTTCTCCATTCTTTGGCAGCACAGCCAATAGTTTAGCAGTCAACGTTGAACCAGTTCCTGAAAATCTACCTCGCCTCGCTGCTGATTTCACACCGCCTACCAAACGCCTTCTCAATTCCCCAACAGAACTGCTTATTCACACCGAGTATACTGAGTCACTTCAATTCGAATGGATGGCAGAAGACGGTCTTGTTCAAACCTCGATTGTCAACACATCTGGCGAGAACAGTTGGACAACTTCACTTCCTGCTGCTCTTCAGCCAACTACGGTTCAGTGGCGGGTGATTATGGAAGGAGAAGGGCCTGAGCAAACTTCTCCTTGGTTCACTCTCACTGCCGAAAAAGCAAGTTGGGAAGTTTCCCAGAATGCAGTCTATTTGCAGGCATTTGCGCTACTTTTCATGACTGCTGGTATTGTTCTCTCACTTCAAAATCGCTTCGCTTACATTCCTTCTCTTTCCAAATACGATGAAGCTCCTGCATTACTTGAAGCACACAGTTCATCGTCAACTCCTGAGAATCCAGTCTCGACAGCGGTCGCCCCTCTTCCTGCTGAAGGTCTACCAAACGGTTGGACTGAAGAGCAATGGGAGTGGTACGGTCATGACTACCTTGCAGGGAAATATGGAGGTGGAAATGAATGATTTCCTCTGAAACGTTCCATGTTGTGACGACTGAACTTGTTGTCGGCGCATTTTCAGTATCCGGCTTGAGTTTCACACTCTATCTTCTCGTCTATTTTGGCATTTTGAAGCGTCCATCTTGGGAAAGCATGTTTGACAATGTTGCGCATTTCACACTTGCCTTTGGTCTTGCAGCAACGCCATTCGCAATTTTAAGCGGTCTGTCGTCATCTCCTGGCGAGGGTTTGAACAGTCCAATTCTTGTGAACAAAATGTTCCTTTCAATGACTGGCTTCGGTTTCGCACTCGGTTGCCTCATCTCCCGCTGGCGTCTTGGAAATGCTGTATGGTCGTCAACGAAATCTTCTGCACTTCATGGCGCATCAGGTCTTGCAGCCTGTGGTGCAATGTTGTTGACTGCATCAGCAGGTGGGACATTTACCAGAGGTGAATCACTGCTTGACATCTTCCATTTGCCTTACCAACAGGTCTTGCTGTTCCCACTTCTTGTGAGTCTCACCGCACTTCTACTGGGTGCGGTGATGCTGGTGATTGGTTGGCGGAGAATGAATTCAATTTCATCCATACATTGAGTTACTCGCCGTGACCTCTTGAGCATCTTCTGCCCCTTCCATCATCGATTTGATTTGGCTTTCAAGCAGTTCTGCTTCTTCAAGAAGTGGTTCGTGTGGCAATTCGATACTCGGTAGTAATTTGTTCAATGATTCAATCAGTGTTGCTGCTGCGCGTGCATCCGGCCAGCGAGGATCCGCTTCGACCATGATTGACATTAAGTCTAAGCCACGACGTCGAGCTTCACTCAAAATTGCGGCATTAATTCCTTTGATGACGCCCTGATTTAGTAGAGTGATATCCATTGATTTGAGCATCTCTCTGACTTTCTCATTTGCACCAATTCCGACCACGTCAACACCTTCTGTGTCTTCGTACTCGACGGTAGGTTCAGCGCCGTTGAGATTACCTTTCATTCCCTGTTTTGCGAAGGCATCAATGACTACACCGTGAACGATTTTGTTTTCACGCGACCATTCAAACATTGCCCACACGATGTCGTTGACAAGCGGTTCAGGAATCACCAATTCACTCATCAGAAGTATCACTTGGTCGCATCCTTCAATGGTGCATTGTGGCTTTCCTGCATATGCACGAATAACGGGCAAAGGCTCTCCTTCCTGGACCAAAGTAATGACCGGGAGTCGGGGGTCAACAACCGCTCCAACGAATTCTAAATCTAAATGGTCGATCAAAAAATGAGCGACAACGCTGGAGACCATTCCGATACTCGGAAAACATGCAACTACCATTGCATTTTCAGTTTTAATCTTGGTATTAAGTCGGACACTTGGACGTTCCATGCTCACGTGCTATCCCTCTTAGGTTTCAACACTTTGCCTCACATGTCATCATCGGTGGCTTCATGTTTGTTGAGGCTAAGCGTCAAGCATGGCGGAGCAGGTGACCCCCGAGCCCCGTCCACACATGCTTTCACCATCAGCTTGGAACCGCTATGAGACATGTCCTCGAATGTATTGGCTAAGTCGACAAGGCCTACCTCGCAAAGCGGGTATGGCAGCATCGTTAGGTACAGCCGTTCACGCTTCAGTTGAAGACCTTCTCAATCTCGATATTTCAGACCGGAAAGATGCTGAAAGTGGTTGGCTACCAGCAGAAGGTGAACGCCTACTCAAACTTCGATGGGAGGAAGAAAAAGCACTTTTTCAAGCAACTCCTCGTCGCCCTCAATGGAAAGAAGACAAGTGGAAAGAAGCAGTTCGAAATCAGCGTGGGGCTGTAATGATGCTGCTTGATCATGTCGGTGTTCGCAGTTTGGAACAGGAACGAATCACAGGTGCTCTTTGGAGAAGAATACAGAAACTGACCATTGCAGTTGAAGGCGAATTGAAGACTTCCGATGGCCGCCTTATGGGCCGACTCGATCTACTCATGGGCGATGTCAATGATGCCGGAGAATTGGTCGGCTGGTTGGTTGCAGACTTGAAGACAGGGAGAACACCTGAAGGTCAACTGAAAACCGATGTCAACCGTCAATTACGGATGTACCGAGACATCCTTCTTGCTAACAATCCCAATGCACCTCAAGTTCGGACTGAAGGGTGGTATACTCAAAACGCCTCAAAGTGGGCTGCTCAAGGTGACAGCGTGCTGGAAGATGCTTATGCTGCATGGCAAGCGACTGTCCCAACGCCTCTTCCAATGGATCCTACTATTGGTGACTCTTCCTGCGGCGGCTTTTGCGACTGGAAAGCATGGTGTCCACATTGGTGGAATTGGAGGAACGATAACGGTACACTTCATCGTGATGATTTTTCTGATGCAGTTGTACTGTTACAGGATTATGACGTCAACACCGGTTCTGCAGTTCTGGAACTCTGTGAGCCTGCAGATGCCAACGGTCGAGCAATGCCAACAGGTTCACGCCAATCTGCGCGTTTTGATAATCGTGGAAAGGAAGCGCTTGACGAGGTATTGGCCTCAGGCCATCAAGGGCCGATTTATTTGGGCTCAGTTATGACGCAGGGGCGCTCTTGGAGAATTGGACATTGGTGCGATGTCTTACCTTGGAGTCCGATGCCAGATGGTGTTGAGTATCACCGTTAGTCAAAGATTGATAATCGAATTCTCACTCAACATGATTGCAGCCGTACACAACCGGGGCCGTTGTATCTGTATACGATCGCATGGGTACCGACGTAGATACGGGCGTGT
>DAMU01000091.1 GCA_002499705.1 Euryarchaeota archaeon UBA91 | reverse complement strand
CTCCATAGCCGCCATTGTTGCTCGGTAACTTGCAGCGAAGTTCAAGATACATATTGTTCTTCAGAGCAAACTCTCCGTGCGTATGAATGCCTCCGGAAGAGTAATTAAATGTTTTTTCAGAGGTCCATGTTTTACCAAGAATAGGGGGGCTTTCTCTTCGCTGGGTAAAGACAAGAAAACCATCGCGAAACGAGATGTTCTCTTCCGAATACGCACAATCTACCCCCGTGTTCTGCACATTCTTATCATTAATTCCAAAACCCCACATCTCAGCATTGAGTGTTGCCGCTTTAAATTCATCGCCAAATACCAGACTCGACCCTGGAGGTCCAAGGCTATCGATCTCCTGTGAAAAAACCTCTGAGCAACCGGCTGCAAACAGACAGCAGACGATGAGTCGAGATACCATGTTTGATTACTCCTAAATGGTTGAGCCACATCAGCTTCCTCAGTCACACACCCTTCGTGACCTTCAATATACTGCCATGCTTTTTAGCATACTTTAGAATCTTATTTTACCCCGTGTGTTTTGAACTCACTTCCCCAAAGAATCAACTTCATATTTTTTATACAAGCCAAGTGCTTGACCTATCCAATAAACTACAGGGAACACAAAATGCTTCATGGCACGAGGAACTTCAAGAACATCGAACTCTCCTCGGTATTGCATCGCAAGATACGCTGCATCAAACAACCCCGGAGCATTTGAACTCCGCTTGGATGTCGATAAAAAAAGAATTGTCATATAACGCTGCAAATTCCCTGCAGGTTTCGCCCAAGAAACAAGTATCAATTCCTCCTCACTACTATTCCAAAATCTATGTGGTACTGACTTTTCGAAGACTGTGCTTTCCCCCACATGAAGATGCTTAACATCTGAGCCCAGGGCCTGAAATGCCATGACTCCCTGCTTGACTTCGAAACCCTCTGCCTGTTGAAGATGGACATGCAAAATTGGTCCGCAGCCAGGCTGAACATACCCTTCAAATAGAATTCGGTCACCATCCGGCTCATGAATACATTCGCTGAATCGGACAATTTCACCGTGACCACTATTTATTGTTTGTGGAAGACGTAATGGCATCTTCTTCCTTTCGAACCTGATATCTTATTGACCACAGCGTACATTCGCTATTGCCTGCCCCGGGGAAATAATTCTATGAGGACTGCACTCTTTCTCATCATTTTCTTCAATGTGACCCATGTAGTTGCTGATGATCGTCCAAATATTATTTTCCTCATGACTGATGACCAAAATGTGAGATCACTGGGATGCTATGGAGCACCTGGCGTCAAGACACCGAACATTGATGCCCTTGCAACCGATGGAGTGGCATTTGATCGACATTATGACACCACGGCTATTTGCATGGCATGCCGGGCAACTGTCATGACCGGTCTTCTAGAATATCGACACGGTGTCAACTTTGGCACTGGCACGACAGGCGATGGACAGATGACACGTGAAGATTGGGGGGAAAGCTATCCCATGCTTCTCCGTAATGCTGGTTACCGAACTGCGTTCGCAGGAAAATTTGGCTTCACGATTGAGGATTCATCCAAGGGTGGTCGGTATCCAGAAAATGACTTTGACTCATGGGGGGGTGGTCCCGGCCAAACATCATTCGTTACAGCGAGAAATAAATCGATGGCGAAGTACGCACAAAAATACCCTCATGCAACTCGATCCTACGGAGCCTTTGGAAGCGACTTCATCAGAGAATCAGCAAAGAAAGACCAACCATTCTGTTTATCCATCAGCTTTAAGGCTCCCCATCGGCCAGTTCAACCAGACCCCCTTTATGATGATATTTATGCTGGAACACATTTCCCAAAACCAGAAAATTTTGGACGCGAGCATGGGACACATTTCTCAGAACAGTCGCGGCAAGGGCGGCAGTACCAACGGTTTGAAGAGTGGCACTACAATGATTCCTACGATGAAGTTATGGCAAAGTACTACCAACTCATCTACGCCGTAGACGTGGCTGTTGGCATGATTCGTGAGGCTATTGAAACTGCTGGTGTAAAGCACAAAACACTCATTATTTTCACATCTGACAACGGCTATCTCTGTGGAGCTCACGGGTATGGATCCAAGGTGCTTCCTTATGAAGAAAGCTCCCGTGTCCCACTCATTATCTACGATCCACGCTCCCCAAAAAAAACCGATCGATGTAACGCCGTAACGGCCAACATTGATCTCGCAGCAACTATTCTCGATGCAGCACTAGGAAAAGCTCTTCACGGAAACGGCCGCAGTATCCTTAAACATTATGCCTCCAGTAGCAATCAACACCGCGACCGTATCATTCCCCTTATCAATGTATGGGGACCAGAGCAGGTCTTTAGTCTGGGTTTTGTCAAAGATGAGTGGAAATATATTTACTGGCCGTACGCAGGTGATGGAATGAAGCCCGCGGCCGAGATCTATAACCTTAAAGAAGACCCACTCGAACTACATAATCGAATCAACGACCAATCGATCCAAGACATCCGCTTACGACTTGAAAGGGACTATGACCTTCTCGTCCGAGGATGGGTGCAACAGTCAATTGATCGACCACATTACAAACATACCGCTACTCTTTTCACTCGCAAATGAAGGTAACAAATGAGGCTGGCGATTCTTACCTGTGTCATCTTGATGTGCTCATTAAGTCGTGCCGAACTCCCTCAATTCGACGAGGGGCCACGACCAAAAGACTTCAAAGAATTGCGAAAATATTACGCAAGTCGTGGCCTAAGCATTGCTCACAAGAAATTAAAACCGTCATCTGATGTTCAACAAACCAACAGTCTGGTCTACGCTCAACGGAAAGGCCGCCCACTACACATTGACGCCTTTGTCCCCAGAAAAGTGAATGCAACAAAAACTGTAGTTGTACTTGTACATGGAGGGGGTTGGAAAAAGGGGGATCGCTCCGGCGAGCACACAAAGGCAGCATGGTTTTCTAGCCGTGGCTACATAGCCTTGTGTCCTGAATATCGACTTTCTGGAGAAGCCACATTCCCAGCCGCAATTCATGACCTGAAAGACGCTATTCGCTGGACTCGATCGCATGCTCCTCGATGGGGAGCGAACCCTGATAACATTGTTCTCATGGGATTCTCAGCCGGCGCTCATCTTGTTGCACTTGCTGCAACAGCTGGTCCTGAAGCAAAACTCGATCTGGCAGACAGTCAAAAACGAGCGAGTTCTGTGGCTGCGTGCATTGCTGTTGCGGGCCCATCGACAATCAACGATGAACGTGCTTTGCTGAATGCGAGAAAACCGGATTCAAATTATCAGCTATTTTTTGGTGGACTCCCAGAAATTATTCCGGAAATTTATGAGCAAGGATCACCATCGCATTGGGTCTCCGGAAATGAACCTCCTATGCTTTTTATCACAGAAGGCAATCCAGATGCCCATGAGGCAATACGTTCAAGATTAGACAAGATGGGGATCCGGAACGAAGGTTTTAATTTGACAGGTGGACTCCATAGCGAATGGAACTGGGAACCATGGTTTACCCCAACAATGGAAGTGGCCGAAAAATTCATTCGATCTGTTCTCACACAGTGATTTGTAAGAACCATTCAATAGACGGCTCATGTCTCATGCGAAGTCTCCGGTTCGATTGTTGCAATGCCATGTGATGTTTCATTCAT
>DAMU01000090.1:6338-19433 GCA_002499705.1 Euryarchaeota archaeon UBA91 | reverse complement strand
ATAGGTGTTTCATATCGAGTTTATCATGACCAATTTCCTTGTTGGGATTTTCATTGTGTTGCTGTTTTGGTTGGATGGGGCTTGAACATACTTATTTGAATGAAGTCAAAAAACATGAAAATTGTGAATACTCTGTACGACCAGTTTTTAGGTCATAGTGTAAACGAAAAGTTGCGCGTTGCTTGCATTCGTACTGCAATTCTTGGTTTTCTTTTTCACCTTCTGCTTTGTTTCTTGTATCAGTTTGAATGGATTGTTTTCTCTGAAAAGACCAGCGGACTGTTTGATTCATATCTTGACTCTCTGTACACTCCATTTTCTATATTCTTAGCCTATGAAGTGTACGAATTGATACGTACAATTCCTAAGTCGTTTACCAATTCTATTGGTAAACAATTTGAAATTATTACTTTGCTGGTGGTTCGAGATATTCTCAAAAGACTGTCGGATATCGACGCATCTGTTTCTTCATCAATAGATGGCAGCATCACCACTTTGGCTATCGAGTGTGTTGCTTTTGTCGTCCTGTTTTGGACAGCTCTTTTCTTTAACAATGTCCAACGAAATATCGGCACAGCTTCAAACGACAATGAAGAATTAACGAATTTTATTTCACAGAAAAAGCAACTCGCAATTTTACTTCTGTTTGTGTATGTTGTGATCGCTTGTTACTCCCTCTCTACTTGGTCTTACGCTCTGCTGCAGGGTGACGGGAGTACGAACCGAATGATATTCTTCTTGGATTTCTTCACGGTACTCATCATGGCAGACATCCTCATACTCCTGCTCTCATATCAGTACATTACTGATTTTTCCCACCTTGCCAGAAATACAGGTTTCGTCTTGTCGACGGTTATCTTGCGTGTAGCAATTGCAAGTCCAGGAATTTCGGGAGCAATCCTGTTTACGCTTGCTGGATGTTTGGGTTCATCTGTTCTCTTCTCGGGAATGATATTCAACAAAAAAGATTTGAGTCGATTTTCTGAATCAGAATAAATTTTTACTTGCATGATTTCCTGCAGGCATATCTCGAATTATTCAAAAGAAGTTCTTAGAGAATAATTCGGGGTAGTTCTAATATACACTAATTTTAACGAATATGCATGGCAGATGTAGGCTCGCCTCTCTCCTATTATCTCCGAACAATGGGGACCTATATTGGATATTGGAACATTCTTGCAATATTCAGCATTCTTTCAGGGATATTCTTAATATTCCTCGCTTATTTAATTCTCAAAGCCAATCCTCAAAAAGCGAAGAATCGTTTTATGGCTCTCATGCTTGTTACTGAAGCAATTCGATGTTTCACTGCCATGCTGTTTTGGTTGTATGCATGGCCTGAAGAAGCCCTCAATTTCTTGAAACCTGCCCGTGTTGCATACTATACCATGTCACTCCAACTTTTCATACTCTACATGGTTGCAGCAACGTTCTACAGTGAGAAAAAATGGGCGAAGCAAATATCTGGATTTTTTAAATTACATGGATTGTACGTCCTTCCTGTTTTCTGCTTGAGTGTTATTCTTATAGCGAGTCACTTTTTGGGGGGAACCAATGTTGCAATTGGTGACATCAGTTGGATTTATTGCGAAAGCGTTGGACCAGGCCAGGGTACTACATACTCTGGTGAACCGTTACCATTCGTGCCGGGATGCTCTGAAGAATTTGAATCAATTTATCCTATGACATTTACAAATGTAGTCATAGGGCCACTAAGCCAAGTATTGCTCTTCGTCCCACTACTCGGCGCTGTTGTTGCAACTGTCGCCCTTTCACGTTCAAAGAACAGAATTCTCAATGCCAAAGATTCAAACTTGCTCGGTGAAGTCAAGGCAGTTCGATTAGGGTTTATCGGCAAGACCGTTTTACAAATCACAACAACATTGATTCTATTTTCGATGATTTCAATTATTGGCGGACCTCCTACCCTCGAAATCAATCCATTTAATCCAAATATTGAGATAACGAAAGCATTGTACATCCTACCACCATTGATGCCCACTGCAGTAGTTTTGGCCGCTTTGTTTGAGGGAATTATCTTCACTTATGCAGTTATCAAAAACGATATGTTCGGAATCGATGAACGTCTTCGAAAAACATTCACGACGACAATTTTTGCAGGTTCAGGTGCAGTTCTCTTTTTAATGAGCACTGAACTTATGGAGTCAGTGTTTAATCAGGGTTGGATCGGAGGTGTATTCATTGGATTGACTTTTATCTTGATGAGAAAACCAATTTTATCAACACTAGGGGTATTCTCAACAAAGCTCATCCCCGAATCTCATACTCAAGAAGAGTTAGGTTATCTTGAGATGTATTCGCTTGCGATGAAGGACAGCAGAATCACCGTGAATGAACGTTCAATGCTAAATTTGCAGGCGACTGCCTATGGAATAGACGTGGATAGAAAGAACTATCTTGAACACTGGTATGATGAATTACAAAGACTTGGCGAAGGTAATACCGACTTGGCCAAAAGGTATGGTAAAAGTGGAATAAATATGATGAGCGTTTTTGCCACGACTGGTGAAGCACCAATCGACGAAAGAGAAATCAAAAAAGCATTTGAATCAATGGACACCAACAACGACAATCTCATTTCTCCAGAAGAGTTTTCAGCAGCTCCGGAGGTGTTAAAATTGCCTCCAGAGTCACGTTCAAAATTGTTCAAAGAAATAGACTTGAATGATGATGGCGTTATTCAATACGATGAATTCAAAATTCAGGCACAGATTACAGAATCCGAGGTTTTGGATATGAGTAAAGAAGATGCATACATTGAAGCATATAATGTGGCAATGGAAGATTTGATCATAACCGACGATGAGCGAAAGATGCTGAAAATACAAGCCAAAACGCTTGGCATCTCTTCTGAAAGGGTTTCAGAGTTAGAACGAAAATTCAACCTCGACTTAGGACTTGCGGAAAGTGAATAATTTGAGACTTTCAATACAACCCAAGATTTTCCGTCAGCACTCAGTTCCAAACCCATTTCCTTCGCTTGTGAGAAAGTCTTCTCAACAGTAGATTTAGACATAGGCCAATTCGCAATTTATGAATGGTCACTTAACCTTAGCCCAGCGATTTACGTGAATCTTCGATCAATAGGTTTTGGCGAGAATCACACGGCGCTTGGTCATTTTACCACTCATGTGACATGGAACTTCTTCTTCAAAATCTTCAGTTGAATCGCCGAGGAATGTCATTCCAGTCGCACGTTCAATCGCTTCTGCATGTGCGTCAGTTCCATCGAATGGAATTTGATAGATTTTACCGTCTTCAATTTCACCTTGCATGACCCAATTTCCGTCATTTTCTTCAAAGGCAGGGAGGGGTTGTATGACGTCTTGCATGTGAGCAGAAGAACGCTTGCGTAATTCTGATGCAATTTCATCTAAAATGGCATGACAGGCATTTGGTAAATCATCCATAGGAATCGGTTCTTTTCCTCCAGTACGGCGCGCTGCGAATGCAGTTCCTTGAGCAATGTCTCGAGGACCGACATCAAGTCGCAGTGGAACACCCTTGATTTCCCAATCGTAATACTTCTGACCAGCATGGATATCTCGTGAATCAACTTTCACTCGAAGTCCGTGCTTCTTGAGCGTGGCTGCCATCTCTTGTGCAACTGCAACGGTGTCGACATCCGAGTTCTTTCGAATCATTGGGCAGATGACCACTTGGAATGGCGCAACTGCAGGTGGCATAATCAATCCGTTTTCATCGCCGTGCATACCAACAACTGCCCCAAGTAATCGTTCTGACATTCCATAGGTTGTCTGGTGACAAAATTCTTGCTTTGCTTCGAGATTCTCATAGGAGAGGTCGAATGCTTTGGCCCACTGGTCACGATAATGGTGGCATGAAGCAACTTGTAAGGTTCTTCCATTCGGCATTACAGCATCAATACCGATAGTGTACCATGCCCCAGGAAATGTATCCCAGACTGGTCGCTTTGCTTTGATAATTGGGAGGCACAAGTCGTGCATGAGATTATCCACAATCTCAAGGTCTTGAGCGATTTGTCGAGACGCATCCTCTTCATCTGCGTGTGCGGTGTGAGCTTCAAAGAAATGAATCTCTCTCACACGAATGAATGAACGAGTTTGCTTTGTTTCATATCGGAATGTGTTGACCATTTGGTAGACTTTGAGTGGTAAGTCTTTGTGCGATCGAATCCATAATGGGAACATTGTGTACATGGCTGTTTCAGAAGTGGGGCGTAGAAACATCGGAATATCCAATTCATTTTCCCCTGCATGCTTAACCCAATAGACTTCTTTCTTGAATCCACCTTCTTCATCTTCATCACGCAAATCATCAGGGTCGACACCTTCTTCACGCGCTCGCTTTAATCGAGCAACCAGAGCATTTTCTTTTTCTAAGAGATTTTCTGGAATAAGTAGTGGGAAATTCACTTCTTCATGGTCTGTTCGCTCCATCTCTGCATGCGTGAGTGCGTCGATAAGTTTCATGGTTTTCCAACCATAGGGGCGCCATACATCCATGCCCTTGATCGGATACCGTTTGTCGACTAATTCCGCAGCCTCGACCATGAACGGATACCATTCATTGAAATTGTCAGCCTTAGATGGAATGCCGCGCTTGGCCTTGCCTGGTCCTTGGCTCATGAATGCACTTCGGTCAACACTCTCTCATCAAGATGACGCTTGAATTGTCCGCATAAACTCAATTCTTATTGGTTCATTGCTGTCATTGAGCAATACGATTGAGGTAAAGCAATCCAACGACTGCGGTGAGAAACCACGCGATTTCCAGAATAAAAAAGGCCCATTCATCAATCAAATAAGCACGAATTGCGAGAAGTCCAGAACCGACCGCCATAAGCACAAGATAGAGCGGAGACTTACTTTCAATTACGTTTCGAGTTTCTAAAAAGAAAGCAACGAGAATCAATACCATTCCCAAGTATGCAACGAGTTCAGTATTCATGTCGATGAACATCGCCAACACGATCACTTTCTACGCATTGACAATATGGCGATACCAAGAACGACAACAGCAACGAGGTCTGGAATACCATAGGCTCCAGTCTGAACAGGTTCAGACCAGCCGTATCCCGTATTAAGTTTGTAAATCTCCATCAAGTTAAGACGAGTATATCCATCTGCAGGGCATAAATCTCCGCTTTGACAGAAACTACCGGCCACGTAGGACCAAATTCCAAATAAATTGAGTATGACAAAACCAAAACCTGCAAAGGCCATTTTCTGCACGATTCCAGATTTCTTCTTTTCAGCAACCACGGGTGGAGCAAGTTCAGGTAACTCCATTCCCCCAACTGGTAATGCTGGAGCGATCTCGCCAATCACTTCAATCAACATATCCGTTGGTGGTGCCACCTCAGTAACCTCGGTTGCACCGGTGTGGGCTACAAAATCTCTGGGCTTTGATGTGATGACTGGATCGATTTTAATCCCGTAAACACGCTCAGCCAGACTGACTAAAATAGGGTCATCAGCAATTTCTTCTGGAGAAAAATCACCCGACAAAAGTCGATTCAGCATTTCTCTATTGGATGACATTATGCCGGCTCCCGTAAGTAAGCGGGTGAAGCCTTCCTTCAAGAAGCCTCCTTAAGCGCGAAATGCATTGGTTCAAGCATTTCCGGCTTTTTCGACTTCAGCCCAATCCTTCATGAAACCTTCAAGACCGCGGTCAGTAAGCGGGTGCTTCATCAATTGACGGAAGGTTTTGGCCGGCATAGTTGCGGTATGGGCGCCTAACTGAATGCATTGCAAAACATGCGTTGGATGGCGAATTGATGCTGCCAATACTTTGGTCGTGATGTATGGATAGTTGGCCCAAGTTTCCATAATCTCAGCGATAAGATTCATTCCATCGTGTCCAGTGTCATCAATACGTCCAATGAATGGAGAAACATAGGTAGCACCAGATTTTGCAGCCATTAATGCTTGAGCAGCAGAAAAAATGAGGGTGACATTGGTTTTAATCCCATCTTGTGTCAACACTTTGGTAGCAGCAAGTCCTTCTGGTGTGCACGGTATCTTGATGATGACGTTATCAGGCAATTCTGCTTTGAGTGCTCGTCCTTGCTCAATCATTCCCGCAGTATCCATTGCTGTCACTTCTGCAGAGATCGGGCCATCACAAATCGAGGCAATTTCGGCAACAACTTGCTTGAAATCACGTCCGCTTTTCTTGATCAATGAGGGGTTTGTCGTCACACCATCAAGGATTCCCCAAGCGGCGATTTCTCGTATTTCGTCTACATCTGCTGTGTCAAGGAAGAACTCCATGTGGCAATGTTGTTGAAGGCACTCTTTCAAGTATTTGCTTGAAACATTCGCTCAAATTTCATACGAAGTATATTTTTCAGAACTTCCTTTGCTCTTTGAAACAGGATATTTCAACCGGTTTTTGACGATTTTTTTATTCATCACTTCTATTGGTTCAAGTCCGAGAACAGAACATAATCGCAAACAATAGACCATGACATCTGCTAATTCATCACTGATTGCAGTCATGAGTTCTGGATTTTTTTTCACTTGCTCAGGCGTTGGATTATCCCACTGTATGGTTTCATTCAATTCACTCGCTTCGATGGATACTGACGACATGAGGTTTTTCACACTGTGAAACTGTTCCCAATCACGTTCTTTGGTAAATGTATCAATAAGATGAATTGTATCTTCAAGGGTATCACTCGAGGCCATGAATCGCTCACAGGTAACTCAAATAAAGTATTTATCAGTTGAATTACTTTCGTGCGATTGCTTCTTTAGCTGCATTTGCTATGTATGGAGCAGATATCCCCATCACTTCGAGCATTTCATCTGCTTGGCCAGATTCACCGAATCGGTCGGGCACACCCACCATTTCGAGTGGTGCAAAAGAATTGGCAACGATGTGTTCTGCTACAGCACTGCCAAGTCCGCCGATGACATTGTGGTCTTCAGCCGTCACAAGAGCACCACATTGTGCGACGAGACTATCGATTAATTCACCATCGATTGGCTTGAGCGTATGCATATCGACGACAGCAGCATTGATTCCCTCTTTTGCAAGTGCATCCGCAGCCTTGAGTGATTCTGAAACCAAAACACCGCATGCGATGATTGCAACATCTTCACCTTCTCTCAACACAATACCTTTTCCAATCTGTATTTCATCTTCTCTTCCATCATAAAGCACAGGTGTCTTGTTTCGAGCAGTACGCATGTAGGACGGTTTACCTAAATCAGGAAGTTGCATAGTCAGCGAACGTGTGCTGACATCATCACACGGATGCATGACGACAACATTTGGTAATGTTCGGAATACAGCCAGGTCTTCTATAGATTGTGCTGATGAGCCGTCAGTGCCGGTGTGGGTTCCGCCGTGACTACCGCACAAATGTACGGCGAGGTTAGGACGGGCGACTCCATTGCGCATTTGTTCAAATGCTCTTTCCGTGAATATGGCAAAAGTGCTGGCAAATGGAATGTAACCGGATGCGGCTAAACCTGCACCTACAAGAAGCATATTTTGCTCGCCGATTCCACATGAAATGGTCCGATCTGGATATGCCTTCCTAAAATGAAGTGATTTAGTTGATTTACCAAGGTCTGCTTCAAGAACAACCACTTTTTCATTATCAGCCAAATCAAGCAATGCCTGTCCGTAACCATCGCGAGTTGCAGCCATTCTCGTCATGCTTCCACCTCCCCGAGTTCAATCATAGCTTGGTGGAATTGTTCATCGTTCGGGGCGGCGCCATGGAATGAAGGATTGTTTTCCATGTAAGAAATACCTCCACCTTTGATGGTGTGTGCGATAAGGATTGATGGTCCATTGCAGTTTTCTGGTGCTTCTAAGAAGTCCAGACCTTCCATGATTTCGTTCATGTTGTGTCCGTCGATTTCCTTGACATTCCACCCAAATGCCTTCCACTTTGCGGGAATGTCGAACATTCGCATTTGCTCTTCACAGAAATCATCGTTCTGAATGCGGTTTCGGTCAAGAATGACTTTCAAATTCCCGAGTTCGTGATGAGCAGCAGCCATAGCTGCCTCCCAAACACTCCCTTCTTGCATTTCTCCATCACCAATCATGACAAAGGCCCGACGATCGCTTTTATCGAGCCGAGCTGCTGAAGCACAACCCATTCCAAAAGAGAGACCCATTCCAAGTGAGCCAGCAGAAAAATCGACGCCAGGGCACCATTTCATATCGACGTGACCTTGGCATACACCACCAAGTATCCGATAAGATTTCAAATCTTCATGGGATATGAAACCCATTTCAGCGAGTATGGCATACATCCCTGGCGATGCATGTCCCTTCGAGAGAATAAATCGGTCACGATCTGGCCAGTCTGGTTCATCCGAACGAACACGCATTCGGGTCGCATAGAGTGCGGCTAGGAGGTCAATCTCAGAAAGAGAGCCACCTGGGTGACCTGCTTGAGCCCGATGGACCATTTTGACAATTTCTACTCTACACTTGCGTGCAATTTCTTCAAGTTCAGTAATTGTCTTTGGCATGCAATCCTCTCGCAAACCTTTGCCTAAGCGGGAGACCTTTGATGGTTTTCCCCAAATATCAATGGGAAGTATGCGCCATTTCACTTGCTAATATTGATTCGAAACGCATTGATAAATTTCCGAATGATGTGTTGAACGATGTATATTGCTTCAGTAGCCAAGTTACCGCCTTTTGGCAATGCTCGTGTTGCAAGCCAAACAAACACTCCAACAAACCAGCCAAAGAAGATAACAGAAAAGATATCGTTAAGCGTAGTGATTCCAAAATCAGCCTGTAGGTTAATTCCAATGACCACCAAAACGGCGACCAAAACACCCATAATCGACTCGCCAGCAATAAAACCAGCACCAATAAGCACACCCCTATTTTCGACTTCTTTGCCTGCCTTTTTAGCCTCAGGGGATGGTTCTCGGTCGAGTCTTCTATCGATTCTCAGATAAGCAGCGTTGATTGCAAAATAGGAGATGATCCCACCAAGCATAATTGGAACCGATAGCAGAAGTGGCAGATAAATACCGATAGCGATACTCATAATTGGCATTCGCAAAACGATGAGAACGACAGCAAGTATGGCGCCGAGTAAGACCATTTCAATGTTAATATCTCCGCCAAATGCGCCTTGAACGATTGCCCCAATGAGTTCTGCCTGAGGCGCAAATAATGCATCTTCACACAATGGGTCATCTAACCTTGGATTCATTTCGCAGGCTGTAGGTGTAATACGGAATGCTTCGTGCAACAATTGGAGAGTAGGTCCGATGACGACTGCCCCAGTGGTGACACCAATAATTTCTGCAATTTGTTGCCTCCAAGGAGTTGCACCAACCATGTGTCCTGTTTTCAAGTCCTGCATGACATCCCCTGCAATGGCTGCAGAAGTTGCCACAATCGCAGCAATGAGCATTGTTGCAAGCATCAGTTCTTCAGTCGCTAGTCCGAGGAAGAAATCGCCGACGACCCATACCAATGCCACAGTAAACAAAAGAGTTGCAATTGTCATCCCTGACACAGGAGAATTGGACGAACCTACGACACCTGCAATGTATCCTGCAACTGCGGCGAAGAAGAAGGCGACAATGCCCAAGAAGAGCGCTCCAGACAAAGCGAGAATGAGCGATCCAGTAGCCCACCAATAATAGAGAAACGTCAAACCAACCAAAATTCCGCAAACAAGCAATACTTTGTCGAGAGGTAGGTCAATTTCAGTTCGAAGAAGTTCTTCATCTGAACCGTCAGATTTTATGAACGCCTTGGAAAGGCCGGTAATGATTGTTTTTCGCATTGACCAAAGGGTGTATACTCCACCAACAACCATGGCTCCAACACCAACGTATCGTACTTGTGACTTCCAAATAAGGTAAAACCCGTATGCTAAATCTGGCGTTTCTGGCCAACCACGAATAAGTCCATACATGGGCACCAATATTCCATATCCGATGACACCTCCCAGGAAAATGAACGATGCAATACGAACACCAACGATATATCCAACAGAGAGTAATGCTACTGAAAGGTCTATTCCTCCATACAAACGGGTTCCAATAAAATCCCACGCCACTTCTACTTTTTCATGAGTCACTTTGAAACCCTTTACCATAAGGCCGTAGATAGCGCCAATTCCGAGTGCGTAAAGTATTGCTAAAGCGCCTTCACCGCCTTCTTCACCTGCAACAAGAACCTCTCTGCATGCAACACCTTCTGGATAAGGCAGTGCTTCTTCAACGATGAATAAACGTCTCAAAGCAATGGTGAACATGGTACCCAATAATCCACCAAGCAGTGCAATGATGAGTGTGTCCAACCATTGTATGTCATCCCAAATGCCGATGACGAGTAATGCCGGAACTGTGAAAATAATTCCTGCTGCAAGAGACTCTCCAGCACTTGCCATTGTTTGCACAGCGTTGTTTTCCAGAATTGAAACATCACTGAACAATGTTCTCAAAATGATCATTGACATTACCGCAGCAGGAATACTCGCGGAGACTGTAATTCCAACCTTGAGACCCAGATAGGCATTTGCAGCAGTCATCAGTATACCGAGAAGAATTCCTACAATGACAACTCTGCGTGTAAGTTCTTTTGGAGATTCAGACGCAGGGATATAGGGCTCACCCGTTGCGCTCATAGCATCTCCAAAACAAAGCAGTTGTTGAATACATCGCTTTCGAGCAAAGGGACCTCCACCATCATCATCATAAGTTGCTCATGTTACCGAAGAATGCTTGCGTCAGTAAGTTGGGGGACTTCCATGAACTCTTGGCATGATTTAGATTCAGAAAAAATCATACAAAAACTCGATACTCAAACCGAAGGTCTCAGTGAAAATGAAGTTACGAAAAGGCGTGAATTGCACGGTATGAATAAACTCAAGGAACCGGAGACAACATCCGCAATAATCCGATTCTTATCGCAATACAATGACCCTCTGAATTACTTGCTCATCAGCGCAGCACTTGTCGCCCTAATGATTCACCCTGAACAACCGGGTGATGCGATATTCATTTTTATTGCACTTACCGCCAATGCAATCTTTGGCTTTTGGCAAGAAGGGCAAGCTGAGCAGGCAATGGACGCCCTCAAACAAATGTCTGTTTCGACATGTGTTGTCGTCCGAGATGGTATAGACTGGACAATTTCCACTCCAGATTTAGTTCCAGGTGATGTTGTAAAATTAGACGAAGGACAAAATGTTCCAGCCGACATACGAATTGTCGAGTCATATCAATGTAAAATCGATGAATCTTCCCTAACTGGAGAGTCTGATAGCATTCGTAAGTCCTCTGAACCACTTCCCGAAAATACCCTTCTCGCAGACAGAAACAACATGGCGTACATGGGTACATGCGTTTCAACAGGACGGGCCATTGGCGTTGTTGTTGAAACTGGAATGAATACCGAACTGGGTCGCATTGCAAGTAACATTGTAGATACAGAGACCCCAAAAACCCCTCTTGAACTTAAACTCGAATCACTCGGTCGATTTTTAGGTTTCATCGCATTGATTGTTGCGGCACTTATGGTCTCGATCAAAGTGCTTATCGCATATGCTGACCCTGCAATTAGTACTGTCGAACTTCGTGATGTTGCGGTCGAACAATTCATTGTTGCCATTGCAATATTTGTCGCAATTGTGCCTGAAGGTTTGCCGATAATTTTGGTGATCACGCTTGCTCTTGGTATGCGTAACATGGCTCGACACAAAGCCATTATTCGTCGTATGAAAGCCGTTGAAACGCTTGGTTCGACTACAGTTATTTGTTCTGACAAAACAGGTACTCTTACCAAGAATCAAATGACTGTTCGTCAATTAACGACTACAGACGGGACATACACTGTTTCTGGAGAGGGTTTCAAACCGAAGGGAAAACTTTCCTTTGAAGGCGTTGAAGTCACCGATGCGAAAATGGAGCAGTTGCAAAGTGACCTCTCTTTTCGACTCTCTGCAGCATGCATGAGCTTGTGTCACAATTCCCAGATTTCCAAAGTTGATTCACGTTGGCAAGCCATCGGTGATCCAACAGATTCAGCATGCGCTGTTCTAGGATGGAAGATTAATGGCGATGTGCGTAAATTTGCACAACGGCATTCTCGGATACATGAATTCTTTTTCGATACAACAAGAAAAAGAATGTCAGTTATCCACGAATATGAAGGTGAACGATGGGTTTTCTCGAAAGGAGGAGCCGGAGGATATTTACCAATCACCGATTGGAAAATTCTCAACGGAGAAATCGTGCCCATCCAACAAGAAGATATCGAAAAAGCGGCTTTGGCAAATAAAGAGATGGCCAGTCAAGCCATGCGTGTTCTCGCACTTTGTGCTCGCCGTCTTGATGAGGACGAGGACATCTACGATGTTGATACGGTTGAAACAGGATTCATTTTCCTTGGACTTGTTGGAATCATGGACCCACCTCGTGCAGAAGTTAAAGATGCAATTGCAATCTGTCAAAGAGCCGGTATTCGTGTCAAGATGATTACGGGTGACCAGCAATATACGGCTGAAGCAATTGGTCGAGAACTGAACATCACTGACGGTGGAATTCCACCAATTAACGGTAATACTCTTGCTGAGCTTGATGAACATGCAATTTCCGAAGCTGCATCTCAAGCCAGTATCTTTTCACGGGTCACGCCTGAACAAAAGATGCGTATTGTTTCTGGGCTCCAAGAACGCGGTGAGATTGTTGCCATGACCGGAGACGGTGTCAATGACGCACCTGCCCTCTCGCGTGCGAACATAGGTATCGCAATGGGTATTGCAGGAACAGATGTTGCAAAGGATGCTGCCGACATGGTATTGCAAGATGATAATTTTGCGAACATCGTACACGCTGTTGAAGAAGGTCGTAAAATCTATCAAAACATACGTAATTTTGTACGATACCAAGTTTCAACAAATGTTGCTGCTGTAGCCCTCATCATTATCTCCACATTTATTTTTAATTGGAATCTTCCTTTGACCGCTACCCAGATATTGGTGATTAACATCTTGATGGATGGACCTCCAGCGGTGGCTTTGGGTGTGGAAAAGAAGCATGGAAACGTCATGTCCCGGCCTCCTCGACCTGTGGACGAAGGTCT
>DAMU01000090.1:0-5953 GCA_002499705.1 Euryarchaeota archaeon UBA91 | reverse complement strand
CTGGTCTTTTACCTCGCTGGTGGTGGAATCAATCCAGAAGCGTGTGAAGTTGCTCCATTGACCGATATGAGCACGTTTACTGGCTACGACATGGCTCTGTGTGAATCTGGCGATTATACCGGCGCCCAACAGTATGCTGATGACAAGTTCGCTTATGCTCAAACAATGACGTTTACGGTGTTTATTGTGTATCAATTGTTTAACGTGATTAATTGTCGTTCAAGCGATGAGAGCGTATTCAAGCTTGGAATATTCTCCAATAAGGCAATCAATTTAGCGATAATGATCTCCTTTGCTCTGCTTCTCTTCTTCGTCCAGTTTTCAACGCTACCGATACCATTCGTTGGTATCCAAATTGGCGATTTGCTTTCGACGATGAGTCTTGAAAGGACGGATTGGATTGTTGTTACACTGGTTGCATCTGCCGTTTTCATCATCGAAGAGTTTAGAAAATTCATCATAAGTTCTCGTGTTTTTGCTGTCAAAAATTAATTTTCCATCATATGGTGCCAACCACATCTTGAAGAATGAAGTCCTACAGGTTAAGACATGTCAGCGTGGGAATCATCCACCCAAGATGCTGGTAGTAATGTGAAATGGAGAGATATTCTTCCTTCAGAAGTTGGTGACCTCTCATCGTGGAGTGAACCGATTCGCCCACTGGCTCAAAAAATTGCTAATGGTGAACGTCTTTCGCTTGAAGACGGCTTATTGCTCTATTCTCATCCGAACCTTCCGGAGGTAGGACGTCTTTCAAATTGCGTGCGTATTTCTCGATTTGGCAAGTATGCATTTTTTAATTCAAACGTCCATGTTAACCAGACGAATGTATGTGTATTGGCATGCAAATTTTGCGCCTTCCGCCGTTCAAAGCGTGCAAAAGATGCTTACGCCCTTGATGTAGAAGCATACGTAGAAGATTTGGCCCAGTATGCCGATTTCGTAGATGAAGTCCATTCAGTGGGCGGTCTTCACCCGGATTGGGGCGTTGAGCATTATGAAGCACTGTTCAAGGAGTCCAAAAGCAGATTCCCTCACATCTCCATTAAAGCCCTCACTGCTGTTGAAATTAAACACCTTTCCCAACTCTCTAATCTGACATATTCAGAGACATTATCGAGATTGAAATCAGCAGGCTTAGGGTCTCTCCCCGGTGGAGGTGCCGAAATTTTAGATGATGGTGTTCGCGCAATCATCTGTAACGGCAAGGAAAGTTCCTCTGAATATCTTGAAATCCACAGGGCTGCACATGAACTTGGTATTCCAACGAATTGCACGATGCTTTTTGGAACAATTGAAACTATTGAGCAACGCCTCATGCACATGATTCAATTGCGAGAACTCAATGATGATACCAATGGTTTCCAGTGCTTTGTCCCCTATCCCTTCTTACCTGACGACACCCGTCTTCCAGAAGCACAACTTGCTACAGGTAGCGAGATTTTGCGAACAATTGCAATTTCTCGTCTTATGCTCGATTCGATACCGCACATCAAAGCGTATCGAATGAATATCGGAGATGAATTGGCAGAACTTGCACTGCAATACGGTGCAGATGATATTGACGGCACAGTCCAAAAGGAATCCATTATGCACTTGGCTGGCTCTACTACGCCTTTAGATCATGATCGAATTCGTCTCGCTCGACTAATCAAAGATGCAGGTTGTATTCCAGTTCAACGTAACACTACGTATGAGCGTTTTGAAATATTTGTACCTCCAGAACCGAAACGACGTAAGAAATTGAAAATGGCAAATCTTTGAGTTGATGGTATGGAGAGCCCACGCTGGATGAAAACAATTGGGAGAGTTGCTTTCCTAAATTGCGACCCACTCTTTTACGGGATAGAAGAGCAATGGGATGTCTTACCAGCACCTCCAGCGTGGTTGACGGGTCATTTGTTACGTAAAGACTGCATTCTGGCACCAATTCCTGCTGCAGATTATGCCCGTCATGCAGACGAATTGGTTCTCTTGCCTGAAATTGGGATTAGCAGTCGCGGTGAAGTAGGGAGTGTTCTGGTCTTTGGTAACATGTCTCTCGAAAAAATGAAAACCATTGCTCTTCCAACAGATTCAGCAACATCAGTTCAACTTCTGAAGTATTTATTAGAAAAACGTAATCTTCAACCCGAGCTTTTACTCATGGGGCCTGACCTCGAGAGTATGCTGGAAAAATGCGATGGTGCCTTACTTATTGGTGACCGAGCACTGGAAGGCGCTAAGGAGAATCCGAAATCAGTTCAACTTGATCTCGGGACGGATTGGCTGAATTTCACTCAAAAGCCAATGGTGTTTGGAGTGTTTGCCGCACGCAGAGATACACCCGTTGAATCACTAAAAATTGCTCAGGGGATGCTTACTCAAAATTTACGACTCTTTGAACAAAGTCAAGAGCGTCGAAAACAGGTCATACACTGGGCACAGTCTCGTTCAGAATTGGACTATGAACGCCTTGACCGTTATTTTGGCGAGGTGTTTAATCGAATCGACCAAGAGCATCTTGACGGGCTTAACCAGTTCCTCGTTGAAGCATGTAAACTTTCGAATGGAGCCGAGTTTGCTTGGTGATGGAATCATTCAATTTGTTATTCATCTTTTTCTGAGTATGTTTTGACACGACGTGTCTTAACATCACCAGTTTTTTTCGTTGGAGAAACAATTTTTCTCTTGCTCGCTTTCATGCCTTGAGCTGCTGATGTTTGAGATGAAACTCCACTGTCAAGTCGTCGACGCTTCACTTTCGTAATTGGACCGTCATCATCATAGGGATTTTTCCTTCCCTTTCGTCGAGCAATTACAGGGGTTTGAACATCTGACTTTGGTTTTCGAACTACTTTCCTTCGTGTTGCTTCACTCTCGATTGAATCATCATCACCATAGGGATTTCTTCTTGCCGTGCGTCGTTCAACTACTGAGGGTTCAGCTTCAGGTTTCCGAACTACTTTCGTTGGTGTTGATTCACTCTGTTCGATGTCCTCTTCAATGAAATCATCATCTTCAGTATCTGAATCCTGATCATCATGTTCTTCTTCGTCTTCTCGAGGTTCAGCTACGTCATCATCGAAGTCAAGGTCAATTGCATTTTTCCTTCTTATCAAGCCAAGCAAGGCTACAATGAAGAAAGCGAAAACGGGCACAAAGAGTATCGGGTAATCAATAAACCCATCAACAACTTTACCAAAGAAACTTGGTTCTTCTTCCAATTCTTCTTCTAGTGATATCGTCAATTCCCCTTCGATAATCCACCATGGTGACCAGTAGACGGGAGATGAGTCCGAACTCTTAGCTGTCACATCAATCGGATGCATTTCTGCATGTTGGGCGAGTGATGAATCTGTAGCAGTTGGTTGGGATTGGAGTGTGAATTCGAATGGATGTGTTAATTGCTCACTGAGATTATACACCAGCACAAAAGTGACTGATACTTGGGTTGTATAGTCTATTTGTGCCACCAGGGTCATGCCTTGTTCGACCTCACATTCCACATGGCCGTCTGTGAGCTGCCCAGACGTAAGTTGAATCACATTCTTCCAAGAACTCATAAAATGGTTCTTGTTCATATTTTGGCAGATAGATTGAGCAAAGAGGCTTTCTTCTGCTTGACTGAGTTGTGCATCAGCAATTAATGACTTTCGAGAAAGGTTTCTCATGATCGACGAAGTTTCTGAATCGAGAGTAAAAGTGTCTCGAACAGTAAATGTTGTTGAATTAACCATGATGCTAACACTTCGAATTTTAGAAATGTCTGGCGTCTTACTGCACAGTTGATTCACGGATTGACAATTATTATCAAGTTCGTCTAGTATTGAATCGCCGTCATCATCATTGTCATATGTATCAGGGACATTATCTCCGTCAAGGTCTGAACCACTTTCACCGTAACCTTCCGGGATATCCATTGCGCCGTATACAGCTATATGGCCAGTGTTCGTAGCAACATACACGGCTTCTCTCGTTCCAAATTCATTTTCCTTTAGCGAAAAATCCAGAGCTTTGTGCGCCAGATAGATAGATCCTGTCTTCTCAAGAGTTGTTGAATCAATCGTTAATATTCGGGGTTCGTTTCCTCCTTCCAATACGTGCAAGAGGCTGTTATCAGATGACCACTTCAATGCCGAACCTTCCTCCAGCGTCATGTTTCCAATACTGCCGCCCGCAAACGCCCATGTACTCAAGCCACCTTCAGCAGTTAGAACTGCGAATCGATTATCGCTTGAGTCAAAACTGCATTCTTCAATACTTGAATCTAAAGCCCAAACTTTGCCTGTCGGATTTCCATCAGAATCCCACATCACCACTCGTCCAGACTCGTCTCCAGTAAGCATGTATTCTCCGAGCGTTGAATAAGAGATACACGTTACACGTGCATTGTGCTCTCCGTTCATAGTCATGTCAATCTGCATGTCGGAAAATCGTATGATGTCGACACCTTTGTTGCTGTTGGGAACCGCAAGAAGATTCCCGTCAACAGACCATTGTACAGTTAGCGGCTGTGAACTTGATCCGTGCTCCTTGCCCATGAGTGACATGGATTCGATGTCGAGGATTTGCGTAGTATCTGTATCGGCAGATGTTCCAGAGCGCGTGAATGCAAGTTTAGAGCCATCAGGTGAAAATTCTACATCCATTACATCACTTTCAATCTCAAAATACTGTATCAGTTCAAGAGAATCCGCATCATGTATTGCCACGATTCCCTCGTATCCACTTGCCAATAAACTTCCATTTGGATTGATATCTGTTGTTCGTGATTCAGAACCAGACGGCGTCATTGTTGCATCGATGAATGCGATATCTGAATATTCCCCTGAACTTGCGGGCGTGATGCATAGAACCGCCACCAATAGACAAAGCAGGAGTTTGGATTTGGAAAATCCCGTCAACATGACTCTGCCTCGTTTGGCCACTCACGGCATGGCTTGAATACTTGGCGTTCGTTTCAAAGTCAATACGATGTTATGTTATCGGTTGGTTCATCAAGGACGCCAATGTGGGAGCATCATGGTGGCACACCTTCCTCTCGATGATGATGGCAACAAGATTGTACGTATTGGCCATTCGCCGGACCCAGATGATGCATTTATGTTTCACGCAATGACCACTGGTGCATTCCCTACTCCGGGCTACAAATTTGTTCATGAATTACAAGATATTGAGACGCTTAATCACAGAGCAATGAATTGCGAATTGGAAGTATCTGCAGTTTCTATACATGCCTTTCCAGAAATATCGAATGACTATTCCTTGATGAACTGTGGTGCGTCCATGGGGGAAGGATATGGACCAATGATTGTATCTCTTTCGGGTGTATCTGCAGACGATGTCCGTTCCTCAACAATTGCTGTCCCTGGCCTCAAAACCAGTGCATACCTTGGCCTTCGCCTCGCTTGGGGTGATTGCGACATTGCTGTTGTACCCTTTGACGAAATCATCCCTCGAATTCTCGATGGTACATACAAAAGTGGTTTGATTATCCATGAGGGTCAGTTGACATATGTCGATAATGACCTTCATGTTCACCTTGACTTAGGGATTTGGTGGAATGAAAAGACGGGCGGATGGCCTATGCCTCTGGGAGGTAATGTTGTTCGTCGTGATCTCGGACAACAAGTCATGGAAGACATCACAAAATACACGAAGATGAGTATTGAATATGCGCTAAAATCTCCCGATGAAGCACTTGAATTTGCTAAAAAATGGGGTCGAGGTATTGATGATGACACGAATCGTAAATTCGTTGGCATGTATGTTAACGATCGCACTATTGACTATCAAGAAGAAGGTCGTTCCTCAGTTCGCCAATTTATCCGTGAAGGGCAAGAGTTGGGTATGATTCAATCTGATTTTGACCCAGATGCCATGTCTTTTATCGGTTCAGGCGAGTGAAGCTTATGGCGAGTCAGAATCGCAAGCCTGGTGTGAGCCAATATGGCTCTGTTGATCCTGCCCC
>DAMU01000003.1 GCA_002499705.1 Euryarchaeota archaeon UBA91 | reverse complement strand
TCAATGGGCCCTGGCGAATCTGGTTTGGTCCCCTTCCGTCTGCAAAACTCAGGTAACCGTGATGCTTCGTTTAACTTGGCTACAACTTTCTCTGAAGATGACTGGAGTTCTCTTCTGGTCAACGATACTGGCGCTCCAGTATCGAACCCAGTGTACGTTGAGCGTGGTCAAAGCGTCAATCTCCAGTTGAACATCACTGCAGCGTCTCAAGCAAATCCAGGAACTGTCTCGTTTAACCTGCGCGCCACGTGCCCTTCATGCGGTGCTCTCTTTGGAAACGATGTTATGGTGCGCAACATCAACGTCCCTGTCTATCGTCAAGTTTCTCTTGAAGCAGACCAAACCGATTACTCTGGTGCAGCCAATGGAATTGCACAGAAGGTCTACATCACCATTGCAAATACCGGTAATGATGATGAACAATACGACATCTCTCTTACGCAGCAAAACTGGCAACTTGGGGCGAACTTAGCCGCAAGTCAAACAGCAGTTATGGACGCATGGGATGGCACCTCAATCATCCAGCTTAATCTCCCAATGCCGATTGGGCTGAGCCCGGGATTGTATGGCCTCACGGTCAAAGCAACCAGTGTTGACGATCCAGCCGTATTCACTTCGATTTCTATGACCGTCGATATCCTTGATACCGCTGCAGTCCATGTGTCAGATGAAGATGCTGACCAATCCTACATCCCTGGAGAAACTGCTCAAACGATGGCATTTGAAGTTCGAAATGATGGTAACAGT
Source organism: Euryarchaeota archaeon UBA91 (assembly GCA_002499705.1). Lineage (GTDB taxonomy): Archaea > Thermoplasmatota > Poseidoniia > Poseidoniales > Poseidoniaceae > MGIIa-L1. The sequence goes on along the minus strand of DAMU01000003.1, from coordinate 2,729 downwards.
GTTGACCGCTTTGCTATGTCCTTTGACCTACCAGCGGGAATGGTTGCAGAGTATACCAATCTGTATGATGGAAAAACACCTGAAATTGCAATTGGAGCAAGTTACAACGTCTCAGTCCGCTTCTCTTTCATCGATGGGACCGATGGACAGTTGACGCTCGGAGTTATTGCAACCAGCGTAAATGATGCAAACATCAGTGCGACCGGCTCTGCTACGTACTTGGTTGGTTCGCAAAACTGGCTCAAAATTATCCCGACTGAAATGTTGGTCATCGATGAGGCTGATCCGTTTGAAGCCTGGTCAATGACAGTAACCGTTCGAAATCAATACACGACAGCGCAGTCTGTTTCGATGAACTTGGATAACGGTGATTCATCCAACTGGATTCAATCTCGTATTGCCAACAACGACCGAACCTTCTCTCTCGCAGTAGAAGAAGAGCGCCAAGTAACAGTCATCTTTACTGTGTCACAGGTTACTTTGGACAATCTTGGTCAGCCTTCTCTTTACACGAACCTTACCCTCTGGGCTCAATCCCAAACCGTAAGTGATGCTGCAAGCACAACTTTGCAATTACAATTGATTGAAACAGGCGCATCTTCTGAAGATGGAGCAAATTCTGATTCCGATGGAATCGATATTGTTTCTATCCTCACTTGGATTGGATTTATCGCTGTGTTCCTTGTAGGAATTGGCGTTATTTTCCGAATTCTAACTGAAGAGGAAGAAGAAGACGATTACGGTGGATGGGGTGAAGAAGGCTACGAAGGCAGTGTAGAAGCAACTTACGGAGCAGTCGCAGCCGCCCCAACAGTTCCCGTCGCTGGCGCGCTTTATGAGCCACCAACGGCCATGCCACCTGCAACCCCCGCAGCCATGCCTCCAGCACCTGCCCCAGCCCCTGCCGCACCAGCACAAGTACCCTTGCCAACCGCACCTGAGGCTGTTGAATCTGCACCTCCAGTTCCTGCTGGTGGACTGCCAGATGGATGGACTATGGAGCAATGGCAAGTCTACGGACAGATGTGGCTTGAACAAAACGGACAGGCTTGAATGGACAGTTTATCTCAAGCGTAGGGTTCAAGGCTTACTCGCCCTCGGCAAAGTTGCAACGGAGACGTTATCATGTATGGAAATGGACAAGCACCAATCTTCATTTTGAAGGATGGAACACAACGCACACGTGGACGAACAGCACAATCGAACAACATTGCTGCTGCAAAAGCAGTTGCTGATGCAGTTCGTTCAACACTCGGTCCAAAGGGAATGGACAAGATGCTCGTCGATTCGATGGGTGATGTTGTCATCACCAATGATGGAGCAACCATTCTCAAAGAAATGGATATTGACCACCCTGCTGCCAAGATGATTATTGAAGTGGCGAAGACTCAAGAGCAACATTGCTACGATGGAACAACCTCTGCTGTTGTTCTTTCAGGGGAACTGCTCAAGCGCAGTGAAGACCTTATTGAACAGAATGTTCACCCAACCGTGATTTGTGAAGGATTCCGTTTGGCGGCTGAAAAGGCAGTAGGGCTACTTGAAGCACATGGGATCTCAACTGAGAACCAAGATTCAGTCTTAATGGAAGTCGCAAAGACCGCCTTAACTGGAAAGTCTGCAGGTGCAGTCAAGAGTTTCATGGCAGATATTTGTGTTCGAGCAGTCAACGCTGTTGGAATCATTGAAGATGACGAGCGACTTGTTGACCTTTCAGATATTAAGGTTGAAAAGCGTCAAGGTGGCTCGATTAAGGATTCAACCCTTATCGATGGAATTCTTCTGGACAAAGAACGTGTTCACGCTGGAATGCCTCGTTCTGTTAACGACGCTAAAATTGCCCTCATCAATTCGGCTATCGAAGTCAAGAAAACAGAGGTTGACGCCAAGATTCAGATTACCGACCCGAACCAACTTTCTCTTTTCCTTGAAGAAGAAGAGAATTACATTCGTGGTTTAGTCGAAAAAATCCAAGCCTCTGGTGCGACTGTTTTGGTTTGTCAGAAAGGTATTGATGAATTGGCTCAACACTACATGTCCAAAGCCGGTATCTTTGCAATCCGAAGAGCCAAGAAATCTGACATGGAAGCCCTTTCTAAAGCGACTGCAGGTCGTATTGTGACCAACCTTGATGACTTGACGGCTGAAGACCTTGGCCATGCAGCTAAAGTCGAAGAGCGAAAGATTGGCGAATCCGACATGACCTTCATTACTGGATGCCCAGAAGCAAAATCTGTTTCAGTTCTCCTTCGTGGTGGAACTGAACACGTTGTTGATGAAATCCGCAGAGCCTTTGATGACGCTGTTGGTGTTGTTTCAGTTGCTTGGGAAGATGGTGCCGTGCTTACCGGTGGTGGCAGTGTCCTCGCTGCGCTTTCACGAGACCTTCGCACCTTTGCTGAAACCGTTGGTGGCCGAGAACAAATGGCAATTGAGGCCTTTGCATCCGCACTTGAAATCATTCCTCGCACGCTTGCTGAAAACGCTGGACTTGACCCCGTTACAACGCTTATTGAATTACGCAAGGCACATGCTGATGGTCAATCGCATGCAGGTATTAACGTCTACGAAGGCGGCGTAGTCGATATGAAGGAAGCGAATGTTGTTGAACCAATGCGAGTTGTTGAACAAGCGATTCAGTCTGCAACTGAAACAGCGATCATGATTCTAAGAATCGATGACGTCATTTCTTCAAAGGGCGTTTCAATGGATGGCGGCATGGGTGACAT
>DAMU01000049.1 GCA_002499705.1 Euryarchaeota archaeon UBA91 | reverse complement strand
GACCTGGAGGACCACTCTTCTTTGGGGGACCTCCCTTGGATGGACCAGGTGGACCACTCTTCTTTGGGGGACCTCCCTTGGATGGACCAGGTGGACCACTCTTCTTTGGAGGACCTCCCTTGGAAGGACCAGGTGGACCGCTACGCTTTGGAGGACCTCCACGCTTAGGTGGGCCACGGCGCTGAGGTTCGACAACTTCTTCTTCCTCATCTTCGAAAATAGCTCCACAGTGTGGGCATTCACTATCGGTCTCTTTGACAAGTCCGTCACAGATTTCACAAGCAAACATCTCTACGTCATCATCTGCAGAATCACTGCCATCGAGATTCTCAACTTCACCGTCTTTTGAACGGAATAATTTGAGTTCAGTGGTCAAATCAAAGCCTTTCAATGCGACCTCGGTTTCGATCGCATGTTGGAATGCTTGAGTGAGATCTTCAGGAGTATCAAGAACCCGACCATCATCAATGTAGGTGACATTGACGTTGAGTACATCAGATTCAACTTTCGCCTGAGGTGTTTCGACTGCTACACCACGCTTTCGAGCAACACGGCGAACTGCCACTTCACACATCCTTCGCAAGAGCGCTTCATTCGGAGCATCTTGAGATTGACCCAGAGCGCCAGCAAGAACATCTTGGGCTGGATTTGATGCGTCTGCTCCTCGAAGATGAGAAGGTAAATCAGCGCCAAGAGAAGCAAGTACATTGCCCGCAGGTGTTTGATTCATGTTGAGCCATTGGCTGCGTCGCTCGTCTTTCATCGCACGTTCTGCCTCAGCCAATCGGTTGACCATTGCATCTGTTGGAGAGGCTGCTGGATTATTTGCAACAACTGTACCACCCGGTGTCGATGCCGATATATTGCTTACAGGTTTTTGAGGAACTGCTCCGCTGGAAAGGGATGGACCTCGTGCTTGCAGTGGGCGGTCAGATTGAATATGAGGTGTGACATTTCCAGGCAAAGGTTGCTGTTGCATCCCTTGAGGAGGCACTTGATTCATCTGGTTTGGAGGGAAGTTCTGAGGAGGAAATTGCCCCATTTGATTCGGAGGTATGTTTTGAGGAGGATACTGTCCAGGAGGTATATTTGGTTGCTGTTGGATGCCCATAGCAATTTGCTGAAGCACTTCCGGAGGAACATTGGTGTTACCGATGTTCATGTCTCGCTGTTGACGAACTGCTTCACCGGAAACAACACCAAAGTTTCGGCCTCCAGAAACTTCTTGGCCGCTGAGACCGATTGAACTCGGATTGGTAAAACCTCCAGCGCGTGACATTTCTTGCCGAGAACCACATTCAGGACAAAATATACTGTCATCTGGAATCTGTTCATTACACGAGCCACACTCCACAATACCACCCCGAGGAATGGTGCTCGCATATCCCTCCCTAAAGCCTTACGACCGATTATCGCTGATTTTGAACTAAATATATTGAAATCTGGAGCGCCGAATTAAGAACAAGCGCCCTTTCATTCATACTTTTCATGTTACAGCAGAACTCATTTATTGAGTATTATACCACCCCACAGTGTCAAGAAGAGAGAACTGTTGCGCTCAAAGGAGGGGGATAAAATGGCAGTACTCATCAACGAAAAAATCGATGCGTTACTCGAAGCAACTTCTCGATCTTTTTATCCGACCTTGAAGTATCTTCCAAAGAAAATTCGAGGCCAAATTGGATTGCTCTATCTTCTCGCTCGAGTCGCTGATACGATTGCCGATTCGAAGCACGGTGAGACCGATTTTCTTCTCAAACTTCTACGAGAATACAACGATGTCGCTCAAGGTAAGTCGGCATCCCTCCCAGACTTTACTGAACTTGCAGGAATACAAACCAACGAAAACGAGGCAGAACTTCTACGAAATGTTGGAGATGTTGTAGCGGGCCTTGAAGTCTATAGCAAGGGGGACCAGGGACTTATGCTTGAGTGTCTTGACATTATTGTCAGCGGCCAAATACTCGATCTTGAGCGGTTTGGGACAGCGAACGAGGGCGGGAACATTTCAGCCCTTGAATCCGATGAACAAATGGATGATTATACGTTCAGAGTCGCCGGCTCAGTCGGTGTATTTTGGAGCAAAATGTCTCTTGAACATCTTTTTACACTGCCAGAGGAAAAAGAAAAAGAATTTTTTGAGAAAGGCATTCGATTTGGTAAATCATTGCAAATGATCAATATCTTGAGAGATATACCTGAAGACCTTCGATTTGGAAGATGCTACATTCCTGAACAGGCCCTTAAGAGACATAATCTCAAACCAGAAGACTTGATGAATGACAAAAATATCGACGCTTTCAGACCTTTATACGATGAATATCTTGACTTGACAAATCAACACCTTGATGCTGCTATCGAATATATTTCGATGCTTCCGGATTCTCAATTACGACTCAAAGCCTCCTGCATGCTCCCCGTTCTCATCGGCCAGCGAACCGTGACTTTATTGCGAACTGGAAATGTTTTAAATTCGGATGAGCGAATCAAAGTGACACGAGATGAGATTAAATCATATGCCAAAAAACTACTACGTGCACTGATTATTCCCGGTGGAGTTAATCGTCTTCTCAAGAAAAATAAAGGCAATTGAAAAAAGCAGAATTGTCCAAAGAAGGGCAGAACTCAAAAAGGGTAGAGTATGAGCGACAACTGGTCACGATGCTCGAACGCCGAAAACCTTTGGAATTACTTTTCCCTTTGAAGGGAAATGCGAGTTCGAGAGAAGCCGACGTTGAGCATAAGGGAATGACTACCCTTGACCGGCTTCGTGCTGGTGTAATGCTCGCCAGAGATGCTGTGAAAGCTGTGAGCGTCACGGCTATGGAAGCTCTACGTGAAGGTGCTACATTCATTGGAATTGTCGGAGAGACCAATGAATTAGTCGATCCTTTTTCACATCTCGATGCCCCTATATGGTCTGACAAGCCTCCGCAGGAACTCACTCGCCTAGCATTCCGATACTGTGAGGAACTTACAATGCGTGAAGCAGGTAACTTCTATCACTCTTTCAAATATCTCCCAGATGAACAACGCCATGCAATGTGCGCAGTCTATGCATTCTGTCGAAGAGCAGATGATATTGCAGATGGCGATTGGGCAGATAGATTCCCGGGTAGTATGGGAGAGATGGACCCTGAAGCGGTCGCCTATCGTGACCAACTTGAAAGTCTACAAGATCAGGGAACTATCCTTGACCATGAAGCGTATCTCAACAAGATTACTCAACTGTTCTTCTTCCGCAAAAAACTCTCAACATGTTATACCGATGTCTATTCAACAGACCCTGTCTTCCTCGCACTGAAGGAAACCGTAGAACGGTATTCAATTCCTAGAGAAGTCTTTGACGACCTCATATCTGGCATGGAAGATGACCTTTACAACAATCGATACCGTAGTTTTGACGAGTTGTATGTGTATTGCTATAGAGTTGCATCTGTTGTTGGCTTAATGTGCATTGAGATTTATGGTTATGAAGACCCTCGTGCGAAGAAATTTGCTGAATCTTGGGGGATCTTTATGCAACTGACAAATGTCTTGCGAGACGTTGGTGAAGATATTGAACGGGACCGAGTTTACCTCCCTCTTAACGAACTCGAATCAAACGGTATTGATGAAAGTGAATTATCTGGAAAAGTCGTCCTGAACAAACATTGGGAGCCTTATTGCAGAGAATACGCTCGAAGAGCTCGAACATACTTGGCTGAGGCTCGTCAACTCTTACCGCTCCTTCCGCGCAGAACACGTTACTCTCCTGCCGCAATGATTGCTTTCTATGATAAGATTCTACGACAAATTGAACGACAACAGGGTGACGTTTTCACCAAGCGTGTTAAGTTAAACAAGGTTCAGAAAATTAGCCTTGCAGCAGCAGTTTACATGCGGCACAGAATCTTGCCGGCATTCCTCGACCCTGTTTGGTCTGGACTTGCTCGAATTGGAATTTTACCTGCAGTTTGAATTAGATTGGGCATGTTGAATGTCCCATCATCTTGTAAAATGGGCAGTAACCAAATGCTGATGTCATTACGCCCCAAACTCCGACAGCAAGTAACAAAATATCCCAGTTGAGATTGGAAGCATAATCTATGGCAACCATTCCGAATCCAGCAGTGACTCGGACAATGCGGTCGGTAAGACTTAGGTTCATTTCAATCAACTCTTATCCACCAATCATGGATAAGCGCATATAAAGACCTGTTTTGTCCGATTCAACAGAAATTTGGCTGTTTTTATCAAACTGTTCGCGTAAATGCCTGGATACCAGTGATGTAACGTCCAATAATCAAGTTGTGAATATCGTGAGTGCCCTCATACGTTTTAACGGATTCAAGATTTGCCATGTGGCGCATAACGGGATATTCGTCAAGGATTCCGTTCGCCCCGTGAATATCACGAGCAACACGAGCAATCTCTAGAGCAATATCGACATTGTTCATCTTTGCAAGCGAAATTTGTTCGTTAAACCAAGTCCCATCGTCTTTCTTACGTCCCAAGTGGTAAGCCAAGAGTTGCCCCTTGGTAATTTCTCGAAGCATCCAAGCTAATTTATTCTGAACCAGTTGATATGATGCGATTGGATGATCAAATTGAATTCGTGAAAGTGCGTATGTCTTCGCACTGTGGAAACATGACATTGCAGCTCCTAAAGCGCCCCAAGATATTCCAAATCGAGCGTTGTTAAGGCACGAGAAAGGTCCTTTCAATCCTTTCACATTCGGCAACATTCTGTCTTTGGGGATTTTGCAGTCTTGGAACACGAGTTCACTGGTCACAGAGGCTTTGAGAGAATGTTTTCCTTTCATTTCTGGAGCGGAGAATCCTTCATCATCTTTCTCAACAATAAACCCACGAATAACACCGTCAAGTTTTGCCCAAACGACGGCAACATCTGCAATAGTTCCGTTTGTAATCCACATTTTAGCACCATTCAAGAGATAATGGTCGCCTTTATCCTCGGCTTTCGTAATCATGTCACCAGGATTTGAACCATAATCAGGCTCAGTTAATCCGAAGCATCCAATCCACTCACCAGTGGTCAACTTTGGCAAATAGTAATTCTTCTGTTCTTCTGAACCGAAATCCCAGATCGGATACATTGCAAGAGAACCTTGAACAGAGGCAAATGAGCGAAGCCCTGAGTCGCCGCGCTCGAGTTCTTGACAGATTAAACCGTAAGCAACATAGGAAAGTCCGGGGCAACCATAGCCCTTCAGTGGTGCGCCGAGCACACCCATTTCACCAAGTGCGACACGCCATTCATCGAGGAATACTCCTTCAGCACATGCATGTTCGATTTTAGGAAGGACTTCTTCGTCTACCCAATCTCGAACCATGTCACGAATCATGATTTCTTCTTCTGTAAGCAGGCTTTCAATATCGTAGAAATCGATCCCTTCGTAAGGCTCCATACTATCCTCTCATGTTTGGGTCCACGAGGGGCTTCAAGAACCTAACCCTCTCGCAATCACTTTGAAGGGTTCATTTTTTGTCCAGTCCTCTCAGCTGAAGATACTTTCTTTGGAGATAAGGACTGTTCATGTAAATGAGTCCGATAACGACACCGGGCACAGATATTGTCACCGCTGCCATAACGATAATTGTCATCAATCCAATATCAACTACTTCGCTGTAGGTCTCAAACGAAACGATGTTTCCAAATGAGGTTATGATGAAGCCTTCTTGATGTGCATTTTCCCAAACCACCTCAATGGAACGACCCGATACAACGGGGTCCCATTCTACAGCATCTTGGGCGACAATTTGGGCAAAGGCCTCTGAAACCAAAGGTTGCTGACGAATGGTAGAGAATGGCGCCATATGGATGAGAGTGGTTCCGTCATGCCCACGTGAGACTCCAGTAAAATCACCCTCAAGCATAGAGAGTTGCATCATAGCTCGAAGGGTCGATTGACTTGGATCTACCATGTCAAGGCGAACTGCTTGCGTTTTCAAGCCACTGGCAAAACCTACGCATTCATTCAATGTCGGATCGGCACAATCAACGCCTATCCAGGTATCTCCAGCAGTACCTGAAAGGAATGTGAGTTGATGGTTAGAAGAAAGAACTGCTATGCCATCGCTGAGCGTCGTGACAACACATACGTTCTGGTTTCGATGACAGGCGATGTCACTAATACCTGAAGAGCGGGTGTCCTCGATAGCCTCCATTCCTGAACCTTCTGAAAACTTCCAAATGGTCCCATCTGATGCACCAAAGTAGGCATAGTCTCCTGCAGGTCGCCATTCTACTGCAGTCATGTGTAATCCAATAATCGAGCCAGAACCGTTGACTGTTGAAATGGCATGATTTTCAGCCGTGTATCGAAGAGCAACACCCATCTCCCCAGTGAGAAGAGCCGTTTCACCCCTCGGATGCCATGAAACATCGTGCAATGAGGCACTACGAGCAGTATTCAATTCAACATCTTGGCTTCGGTCCTCAGCATTGAACGCCGAGATGAGATGAGCATAACCGTCCTCACCAACCAACATGACTGACAAACCGTCCGGAGAAACTTTTCCGGCATTGATGCCGATATCTGACTCTCCAAGCGTGTCGACCAGTTCCAGTTGAATGAGTGACTCAGGCTGAGCAGGGACACTTGGTGAAAGCAAGAGAATGAGGCATATGCCGAAAAAAAGGTGGCCTCGCATGATTTGCCCAAAGCCAACTACAAAAAAACCCCTCCTACGCTGGGAAGTGGTTTTCTCGTTCCTCTCAACGGTGAGCCTTATGGCAAAGAGACTCTTCGCCGATGCATGGAGCGATTCGCAGTTAAGCGCGGTTTAGAGAAAAACATCGGTGGGAATGCAGGTCTTGCACGTATAGCAACAACGTATTTTGACGACATTCAAGTGAATTCAGAAGGCGTATTTACAGGTTCATTTGCAATTCTTACTCACATCACCGGACATTTTGGCTCGGACGGCAAACTGGTTGTCGATGTTGAGCAGATGAAGGGTGAAAATCTCAACGATTTCCTCTCTGCAGATGGCGGACGAGAAAAAGCCATGGAATCACGTAAAAGATGGTCCTCGTTCCTCGATGAAGTCACTGGATACTCTCCTAAACAACGCGGTGACAAAGCAAAAGAAGATGCAAAGAAATTCTCCAAAGCCAAATCCGCAATAAAAATGGCTCACAAAATGATGGAAATGAGCAAGAGTATTGACCAAGAAACCATCGATAAAGCAAACGCAATGATTGCTGAATTACAATCCATGATTGACTCCGGCACGCCTCCATCGGAAGGCAAAGTCAAGAAACTAAACGATTTGATTTGAAGAATGTGATCTTATGGGCATTGATTCATCACTCGAATCCTTTGTCGAAGATTGCCCTCAGATTTTGGAATTGAATGAACTTCAACAGCAAAGACTTGCTTTGATGGTTGGACAGGTTGAAGAAACAGTGGGCGTCGACCACTTGGTAAATTGCTTAGCAGAAAATACCAGCATGGCTGGTGATGGTGTAATTCGCTGTTATGTCGGTTTTGAACCCTCGGGAAAGGCTCATATTGGCTGGAAAGTCATATCTTTACAGCTTCGAAGAATGCTTGAAGCAGATGCAAATGTCTTGATATTTTTAGCGGATTGGCATGCTTGGGTGAACGATAAGTTCAATGGAGTAATGGAAGATATTCAAACGACTGCAACGTATATGGAGGAAACTTTCCGGGCGTTACTCGGATATCCTGAAGAAGGCGATGGTCCGGGACAACTACGTTTTGTTTGGGCTTCACAGATTATGGATTCAGGTGATTATTGGGCACGTGTACTTCGATGTTCGAAGGGCGCAACACTTGCGAAGGTTCGCAAAACATTTACCATAATGGGGCGTGATGAGGCTTCATCTGACCACGACCTCTCAAAGTTCTACTATCCTGCAATGCAGGCAAGTGACATTTTTGAAATGAACATCGATGTCGCCCTTGGAGGAATGGACCAGCGCAAAGCGCACATGTTCATGCGTGATGTTGCCACCCGTTGGAACTGGAAGAAGCCTACATGCTTGCATACGCCAATTCTATCATCGCTCAAAGCATCTGGAGTTCGTATGGAAAGTTTTGACCACAAAATGAGCAAATCAGATCCTTCGGGTGCAATACTGTTGCATGACAGTGAAAAGGCACTTCGTAAGAAAATGCAAAAGCATGCTTATCTTGCACCAGAAGACCCTCAATCACCCGTCTATGAACTCGCCGAACATGTAGTTCTACCAGAATGGGGAGAGATACTTGTAACTCCGAATCCTAAATTTGGTGAGCCTTCAACCTGGACAAATCTCGAGGAGTTCAAAGCTGCAGTTGCCGACGGAACCCTCCACCCGCTTGATGCAAAATTAGGCATCGCACATGGTGTGAGTCGAGGCCTGCAAGTCGTGAATGAACATTTTGAAAAGCATCCAGAAACGCTTGATGCTGTCACTTCACTCAGAAAATGATGATTCACTTTGTGGATTATATTCTACATCCCCATGATTCGAAAAGCCTTCTTCGATACTATGAGTTTTGAGGAAAATCATTCTTCGCGTATCTCGAATGAAATCACGATTGATGAGCGGGTCTACAGCAACAACTGCGTTGAGAGTGAGGCAATCTCCTTTCGAAAATTGTCCAACATACTCATCAAAGACTACCACTTGAATTCTTTCTGAGGGGTCAGTCATTCCACTTTCCAGCATCATTGGAGATATGATATCGAGGTATTGAATATCTTCATAATAACAATCTTCAACCAATAAAGAAACATCATCAGGGTCTTTGTGATACGTTTTCGGTTTCTTGGATTTCATGTCTTCAAGAATCAAGTCAAGACATGTTCTGCAGTATTTGACTTTTTCACGTGGACGGGCGAGTCGCTCGTTCACCGACCACTTCGCTTCACAGTCGTTGCACTGATAGGCGCTGGTTTTTAGCCAGCCAATTGCAGGACTTGTCGAGGTAACAATTGCATCAAAAGCAAGGAAACGAGAGCGGTCTCTCATACGTAAATCACTGACTTCGTATGAACGGTTCTTAGCGAGATTGATCACTCGAATCACAGGTCGTGTGGACATTTTTCGATTTGCATACTGTTCTTTGAGAACTTGATTTCCAATCTTGAGAGTTGCTTCAAAATTTTCAGAAAGGTCAAGTTGGAGGTCTCCGAAATTTTCCAAGTCATCCCACTCGATTTCAAAACCAAACACATATTCTCCCTCCCCAGGACGTGTGTCGAGGTCTTGCTTGTAAGGCTCGCTTTCAAACAAGAGCCTCCATGATGCAAGGGTTTTTTGGTCTTTAGCAGGTGGTTCAGTTGGGGTTTTTCGCTTCATGGATTCTATCTGCGAAGCGTGGCGGTTAAGAAAGGTTTTGATAAGTAAGTTTTAACCTACTCTTTCCGCTTCAAGTCAATACCGTGGATTTAATGCAAGTATGAAAACCAAAAAATGCAGTGCAAACGTTCATGAATCTCTTAGGGGTGGAAAAGATAATTCCTTTGGAGTGTCTCTACATGGTCAACATAATCGTTCTCGTCAAACAAGTGCCAGATACCAATGCTCGAATCGCCGTTTCTGGCGACAGAGTCGACCTTTCTGCTGTCAAAAAAGTGATGAGTCCTTACGATGAATTTGCTGTAGAAACTGCGCTCCAACACCGGGATTCAAGCGGCGGTGAAGTTACTGCAATTACTGTTGGTGGCGCCGGAGCAGACAAAGTTCTCAAAGATGCGAAGGCCATCGGTGTAGACCATATTGTTCGCGTCGATAGCGATGCAGAACTTGATTCAAATGCGCTTCAAAGTGTTCTTGCTTCTGCTGTTTCAAGCATTGGCGCTGACGTGGTCTATTGCGGTAAATCCGCAGCAGATACAGGGGCAGGTTCTACCGGTCCGGGACTGGCTGAACGTCTTGGTTGGTCATCCGTGTCCAATACAATTAGTGTCGCCTTTGGCGACCAACTCTCAGTCGTAACGCCTGCATCCGGAGGAAATGCACGCATCAACGTGCCTCTTCCTGCAGTCATCTCGTGTGACAAAGGTAACATCAAGGTCCGAAAGCCAAACGTCAAGGGCATTATGCAAGCAAAGAAAGCAAAAGTTGAGGTTCACAGTTTCGAAATTCCCACATCGACCATTTCCGTAGTATCCCACACTATGCCACCTGCCAAACCTGCCGGTAAATCCTACCAAGGCGGAGCTGCAGCAGCAGAAGTCGCACAACTCCTCCGTGATGAGGCAAATGTAATTTAAGGTGAAAAAAATGTCAGAAACAATAGTAATCGCTGAAATCGTCAAGGGTGCAGTACACCCTACAACATCCGAACTCATTACCGCTGCTCAGGCACTGGGATCTCAACCTACCGTGATCGTTCCATGCGCTGATGCAAGTGTAGCCGATGGTGCTGCACAATACGCTGGAGCTGGCAAAGTTATTGCTGCGAAATCCGACGTGTTCTCAAACTATGATGCTGCTGGGTGGGCTTCTGCTCTTGATGCAGTTGCTCCAGCAGGTGTTATCCTGACTTCAGCATCCCCTCAATCGAAAGACCTCGGTGCTCGACTTGCTGCTCGAAGAGGAATCTCCGTTGTTCAAGACGTCGTAAAAATTGAAGGCGGAAATTTGACATCTCCAATTTATTCGGGTAAAGCAATGCAAACCGTCAGTTTAAGCGGTGATGCAGTTGTAACCATCCGTCCAAATGTGTTTGATTCTTCAGGCAGCGGTGGTTCAGGTGATGTATCGGTTGTTGACACCTCGGGTAATGTCGCTACTGCAGTTCAAGAATTTATGGCTCGTGCTTCGAGTCGACTTGATGTTGCAGAGGCCAACATCATTGTCTCCGGAGGGCGTGGAATGGGCACTCCTGCAAACTTCTCACATTTGGAAACCCTTGCTGATACGATTGGAGCCGCTGTTGGTGCTTCACGAGCAGCTGTTGATACGTGGGATGAGATTCCACATTCAATGCAAGTAGGACAAACCGGTAAAACCGTCAATCCAAACCTCTACATCGCAGTTGGAATATCTGGTGCAATTCAGCACTTAGCCGGCATGAGGTCTTCGAAATACATCGTTGCTATCAATAAGGATGCAGATGCGCCAATTTTCCAACATGCTGACTATGGTATCGTAGCAACATGGGAAGAAGCATTACCTGTCTTGCAATCTTCACTTGCATCAATGATGGCTTGATTAGGCATATTTGCCTCGGCCATAGACGCCTGAACCTGAGTCTACTCCGACAAATGGGTTTGTCGCTTTTTCATGACCTATTGTTGTAAGCGGTCCGTGACCTGGATAGACAAAAGTTTCCGGGTCTAAAGGCCAAAGACGAGTATGTATTGAATGAGCAAGAACTGTGAAATCGCCACCGCTGTTGGGTATATCTGTACGACCAACTGAACCTGCGAAGAGCGTATCTCCCACGAACAAATGGTCGACTCCTCCATCGACGAGTAAACGAAGACAACATCCACCCAAGGAATGCCCCGGTGTGTGAAGGATTTCAAATCCAAGAGCGCCCAATTCGAGAATCTCACCATCAACTAAATCCACATCAGCAACTGCTGGAGGGGGGAGTTGTAAGCCATAGCGTTGAGCAGAAATCTGTGCTAAAGTTTGCAAAAAGGTATCCGCTGGATGAAGATACCACTTGACTGGATAACGTTCTAGAAGGTCTGGAATGTGACCGGTGTGATCGAAGTGTGCATGTGTATTGAGCAAAGCAACAACCTTTCGTTCAGGGATTTTTTGCATCTCCATCTCTTCTTGAGAACGAGGGCCATTGGACCAATCGGGGCCTATGCCTCCAAATTCATCAACCCAATCGATGATTCGATCAGGTTCACCACCGCCATCGATGATGACGGTATCGCCTGTTACTCGGTCGGTAACGATTGAACAACGCATTTGCAACACGCCGACAACAAAGGTTTCGACCCATGGCTCGATGACGCCCATGAAGGTGCTACACTGCTCACCTTCATGAGACTTGAGCCTCAATTAACCTTGATATGGAGCGAATCACTGGACCATTGTCCGTCTCGGTCACAAATTCTCAACTCAAACGTATGGCTGCCACGTGGGATGCGAACACGGACTTTCGCTGACGATGCGATTTCTTTACCGCTGCTTTCTATCCATGACCACGTTTGAATTCGACCTTGAGGGTCATAGGATTGCGAACCATCAAGGGTCACAATGGCTGAACCATCTTCTTCAGCTTTGAGATTCTGGTCATCACCAGATACAGCCCTGGGTACAATCACTTCTCCCACTTCTGTATTCAATTCATCCAGCAAATCTTCTGAGGGGATGAGGGCCATTTTTTCAATAGCATCATCGAGTTGTGCAAGTAATTCGTCAGTATCAACATCAAGTGAGCCGTCCTCTGCCACCTGTTGCGAAGACCCAACTGAGCCTTCTAACGCACTGTGTAAGGCTTCAACTGCAACGTCTGCAGGTTGCGAGGATTGCATCGAATCTAACTCTTCCTGGCTAAAGAAATCATTCATCTCATCATCGACTCTATAGAGTTCTTCAGCAGTTAAGGGGCTCGCTTCTTCCGACTTCTCAAACCAAAGAGTGAGTTCTGAAGAGTCAATTTCCAATAATTCTTGATTCAAGGAAAAAAATCCGATCGGCTCAACATCGGTCCAATCATTTTGGTCTTCACCAGCAAAAAGGCACACTGAGCCGTCTTGAGAGGCTTCTATTAGGTTAGGCATACCTTGGTGTTCAATCTTCCATTCTCGACCTTCAGCATCAAGTCCATAGATGTAAAACCACGCTGATGCAACAATACAGCCTTTCCGCAAAAGCAGGTTTTGAATTGGATAGCCACAAGAAAGTCGTGGTTCGAATCGATACGATTCGTTTGATAAGACTTCGATAACTTGGCCATCATCAAAACCACATAGAAATCCCTTTTCAGTAGGAATAGATTGCAGCAATCGACTTTTCACATCGACTCTGTGAAGGAGTTGTTGTTGTTCAATATTCCATATTTCTATCTCGAGTACTTCCTCATCACCAGCAACAAGAGCATAGCCCTCTCTTCCAAGAACGAGATTATTCTTGTCATCTGAACCGAGACAAGTTATCGCTTCTCCAGTTTGACCGCGAACTGGCCTTGACCAAACGCATTGCCCATTTTTGAGAGCTTGAACTTCGCCACTTTCGTGTGCTAAAATCAAGTACTCTCCAACTGTAGAAGTTCGTAAAATATCATGAAACTGTAGGCTTATTTCGGAATTTGAAACATATGAATTATCCAATTTTGAGCCATTATATCCAACAAGATGGAGGCGGCCCAATCCATCGATAAGAGCGAGTTGGTTCGGAAGTTCTTGAAGGTGAAAACCACCTGCACCAATTTCATTTTGCCAAAGAAGTTCGCCTTCCAAGTCTACACAACTTAAACCGACTTCATCATCGAGAACGAAGATAAGATTGTCACGTAAAACAACACCACGGATAAGGGCAGGTGCTTGCCATGAAGTTGTGGGTTCCAAAACTCCCCCCGATTCTTTGGCAATGAAAAGTCGACCATCTCCTTCTGCCCATATTGCCACATCTCCATTCATTGAGAGGCCAAGGGCGGTCACTTTTGCCTCAGGTTTGAAGGCAATGTGCACCGAATGAGTACTGAGCATGAATCGTAGAAGGGCCTACAACAATTAACCCCATCCCTTGTTTGATTCAAGACTGTTGCGTCATTAAAACGCCTCAATCAGCAGTATCATTATGCATGTCCACGATTTCATCGTCTTCACTTGATTGTTTCTTCGCTGTGTCGTTACGGGAATTGAACAACTTTTCAAGATAGGCCTCGTCAATGTTTCCTGTGACGTATTCCCCATTGAAACAACTGGTATCAAATCGAGACGGTGGATGCTCTCCAATTGAAGTTGCTTCGATTAAATCGTCGAGGTTTTGGTAAAACAGTCGGTCGCTACCAATGATGGTATTAATTTCTTCAACCGATTTTCCATTGGCAATAAACTCAGTTACTGCTGGCATATCAATTCCGTAGACATTCGGGTAGCGAACTGGAGGTGCTGCTGAAGCAAAATAGACTTTCTTTGCACCGACGTCGCGAGCCATTTCGATAATCTGTGCACTGGTTGTTCCTCGAACAATAGAATCATCGACAAGGAGGATGTTTTTGCCAGAAAACTCATGTTCAATAGCATTGAGTTTTCGACGAACTGATTTTTCCCTCAAAGCTTGACCAGGCATGATAAATGTTCGACCTACATACCGATTTTTAACAAATCCTTCTCGATAAGGAACATTCAATGCATCCGCCATTTGAAGTGCGGCAATCCTGCCGGAATCTGGAACCGGAATCACTGCATCAATATCATGGTCGGGCCATTGTTCAAGAATCCGTTTTGCCAAAATATCGCCTTGGTTAAGTCGTGCGTGGTAGACCGAAATACCGTCAATCACCGAATCAGGACGTGCAAAGTAAACATGTTCAAAAATACAGGGAGAGGCTTCTACTTTTTCTGAGCATTGGCGGTGGAAAAGGTGACCAGATGTAGAGATAAAAATCGCTTCACCTGGTTCGACATCGCGCACGATCTCAAATCCTAGAGCCGTTATAGCCACCGATTCACTGGCGACCATCCATTCGGTTTCATCACCGATTTCTCTTTTTCCAAATATGAGTGGACGGATTCCATGAGGGTCACGAAATGCCAACAATCCATAACCAGAGATGATTGAAACACATGCATAACTCCCTTCAACACGCTGATGCAGGTTATGCACTGCTCGGAAGACCGTTTCAACATCAAGGTGAGGTGCGCCTTCGATAGAAAGGTTGGAGGAATTACTGCTTAATTCAACAGCGAGCATATTCAGTAAAAGTTCTGAATCACTGGTCGTGTTCATGTGACGGTGATGGTTATCTGTCAATTGCACGTGAAGTTGTGATGCATTGGTCAAATTTCCGTTGTGCGCTAATCCAAGGCCATAAGGGGAGTTAACATAGAATGGCTGTGCTTCTGAACGAGAAGAAGAACCAGCAGTTGGATACCTTACATGTCCTATACCAATATGCCCTTGAAGTCGGCGCATGTGACGAGTATAAAATATGTCAGAAACGAGGCCTTTTGACTTGCGAAGGCGGAATTGACCCTCGAAATCGGTCATAATTCCGGCGGCATCTTGACCCCGGTGTTGAAGCACAGTAAGTCCGTCATAGATCAGTTGGTTGACATGGACATTATTACGCCCAACGATTCCAATGATGCCACACATTGCTTTGCCTCAACTCCATCGAGTGCTTGACGCTTTGTAGCCATTGCGGCTTAGAACCATGTCCCTCGCCTCAGGCTTTAGGACGGTGAGCCTTCTTTGACCAGTTGAATTTACGCATGCGTGCTGTAGCACCGTAACCGCAAGCAGCGCAAACGCCCTTTTGCTTGTGGTAAGAGTTGCGGCCACAGCGACGGCAACGAATATGAGCGGTCTTTTGTCGCTTACCCATGGACGGAGTACCTTTCGACATAGAAACACCTGTATAGCCGCCCCACCGACCTCCCCCTTATCAAACCGACGGATGTTGTCTTGTTGACGATTTTACGGGTTACTCTTCTTCCAAGTCGAAATCACTCCGAGGTTTCTGTGAAGTGATTGCTGAGAAGGTGACGCCTAAGGCAACGCAAACAGACATCAGAATAGCACCTGATGATACGAACATATGAACGATATTGTAGATTGCCTGAGCTTGCACAGAACCGTTGTCTTCAAGCAGCATAGGTCCTTGGCCAATGAAAAGCACTGTTGCAGAGATTCCCAAGAGGGTCGCAACGACCATGCCAACCAAAGGCGCCAGAGGCCTGTTTCTCGATTCGCCATAAAAGAAGAGATTGCCGAGTAAAAACAGAGAGCAAAGAGTGTATGCTGTTAATGTTGCATTTGCAAAACGAGTAAATGAAACCCCTGAATCTATTCCTTTGAAAGAACCATAGAAGGTAATATCCAGCGCCAGTATGAGCAATGGAGGGAGTAAAAATGCGAGGAAAATCATTCTCCATGTCATGGATAAAGAAGATTCTTTCATTCCTCTTCACCTCCAAGATGGTTGCGAAGGACTTTGGAAACTTGGTCAAGTTCAGATGAGGTGGGTGGGTGGATGGATTTTGGTGGCGGAAGACTGCGTTCATAGGTGTAAATCACGAAGGCGAAGATAAGGATTGAAAGTAAACTTCCGACAGCAATACCCGCCATATCAGCAATTGCTAACCAAAGGTGTTCGCGAAATTCATTCGCCTCAACCAAGGGCCCATCGATGTTGATTCCAAGGAGCAGGATAATAATCGACAAGCCTGAGACCATAAACATTGCATTTGACTCTGCTCTACGGCGGTCTCCCAGAGTCAACAACGTTACCGCTGAGCATGAGGCCAAACACGAAGTCAGTAAAATGAATGTTGGCCAGAAAACATACCAATAAGGATTCACCACTTCAGGAGAGAGTTGAGGTGTGAGTATCCACCAATGCATACCGGCCAACCAGACAAAACCAGCTCCACTCATCAGCACCCCTAATCTTCGATCACTTCGAGGTAATTTCCCTACCGAGACATTTCCTGAAAAAGAGATGAGATAAATTCCAATGACAATCAGCATGCATGGGCCGATAATCGCTCCGAGTAAGTGGCCGGCGGCGGTGGAGGGCGAGGAGGGTACTGTCCAAGGACTTAGACAGATCATTATGATGCCAAGAAAGGCGAGGTATCGTCCGTTAGCCATGACGGATTTCGAATGAGAAGACATTGATAACCAAAGGCCCAAAGGCACCATAGCGATAGGTATCCAGAACAGAAGGAACGCCTGGAGTATCTCGTCCATGACATCATCGAAGCCTTGAATGTTCATTATCTCTCCCCCTGTTTCACTCGCAGTCTCCCGAATTACCCCGGCTTTGGAATGCGACACCCCTAAATAGCCGACTCTTGTGGGCCGAATGCTTAAGGTGCTCTTATGGTCAAAATGCCACGTCAAGTCAAGCGTTACAGCCCATCTGCTGGTAAGCACACAATGCACACCATCGAGCGAGTGAAGAAGAAGCGTGCTTCTGAGCTTCGCTGGGGTCAACGCCGTTTCCGCCGAGTTATGGCTGGTTACCGTGGTTTCCCTCGTCCAAAGCCTGACGGCCGTGAAAAGCCAACCAAGCGAGTTAACATTCTCTACCGTTGTACCGAAACCGGCAAAGCGCACTATGCACCTTGCCGACGTTCAAAGAAGTTCGAATTAATCGATAAGTGAGTTGAATTATTATGGCAAAAAATTTCCTCAAAGTCACCTGCAAAGATTGCGGCAGTGAAGCAACCATCTATTCTCGAGCAACATCGGTGATCTCTTGCACTGTTTGTGGAGCAACCCTTTCCATTCCATCGGGTGGAAAAGCGAATCTTATCGGATGCACCGTTTTAGAAGCACTTGAATGAGGAGGCAGAGCCTCTATGTCAGAAACCATCAACTCGCCAAATGAAGGCGAACTCGTTGTCGTTTCAGTAACCACTGTAAAACAGAATGGTTGTTATGTCAAACTTGATGAATTCGAAGGTGTTGAAGGTTTCATTTTCATTGGCGAAATTGCCAGTGGATGGGTAAAAAATATTCGAGTCTATGTTCGAGAAGGTCAGCGGCTGATCTGTAAAGTAATGCGAACTCGTAAAGACGGGACATCATTAGAACTTTCACTGAAATCCGTTTCAGAAGAGCGACGTCGTGAACGACTTCAAGAATGGAAGAATGAACAACGAGCACATCAATTGCTGAAAGTTCTAGGCGAAAAAGTCGGGTGGAATGAAGAGGACATCGAATCATCGAAACAAGAACTCATTGACGCCTATGGCGGCCTTTACGCAGCATTCGAGGAAGCTGCAATGAATGAAGGTTCATTGGTTGATGCGGGATTTGAAGGAGATTGGTTGAAACCTTTTACTGAAATCGCAGTAGAAAACATCATTCCAGACTTCGTTGAGATTCGAGGCATCTTAACATTGAGTATTAACGACATCAATGGTGTTGAAATCATTCAAAATGCACTTCTTGCTGCTGAAGCATTCTCTTCTGAAGAAGAAGAGATTGAAGTGCGTTGCCACTACAATGGTGCACCTGAATATCGAATCGAATTAAAAGCACCTGATTTCAAAACGGCGGAATCGATTTGGGAAAATGCGACACAATCAACTCTTGACCACGTCCTTTCTGCGGGTGGAGAAGCCACCTCATACCGTCAATGAGGGCTCGACTGATAAACTTGAATCGCAACGGTGGTAGTATGGCGCGACAACTTCTACAGCAATGTCTTCAATGTGGAGCGTGGACTTTAGCCACAACATGTCCATCATGTGGAGCAAACGCACAAGCCGCGGCACCTCTCAAATGGTCTCCAGAAGACCACCGTGCTGAAATCCGACGTAAAATGTACAATGTGAGTGAGGCAGAATGGGCAAAGGGTCTTGCCACACTCCCTTCGTTAGACGAAATGAAAAGTTCGCAAAATGCTTCAGAAGAAGAATGATGCGTTTCATTCCAGCCATCGCAATTGCCCATTTCTGCTTAGTTTGAATGTGAAACATTATAGCGCGGCGTAATTCGTTAGGCTCAATATGGGATTGCATATTGAATGGAGAGGATCCAATACACTGGTTGGAGAACATGACATTCTGTTCTTTGCCCTACCTGGTGTAGGAAATGTCGGTAAAGTGGCCATTGAAGGCATCAATTCGTCTCATCTCTGCAACGAAGTTGCTCGATTGCACCATACTGCACTCCCCCCCTTGGCAACCCTCGATGAAGACGGGTTACTCGCCCCTCCTCACCTCACCCTCTCCTCTATAGAATCAGTTACAGGGAAGAGAGTTCTTACCCTCACAGGAACATCTCAGCCATTGGAACCTGAACATCAAGGAACGATGGCAAGAGAAATTCTTCAATGGCTTGAAAGTCAGGGCGTGACAACGCTTTATGTTCTGGCTGGACTTATGGATTCTCCATCTCGAAAAGAGGTCTTCATTGTCGCTTCAAGTGCTGCACACAGAATAGATTTGGAGGCGGGTGGAATCGATGTACGTCGAGACGAGCCGAAATCAGGTGCAATCGGACTTGCAGCCTTAATCGCATCCAACGGACCACTGTTTAAGATCAACAGTGCCTGCGCAATTGCTACTACAGTTGGTTCAAGCGGTGACGTATTTGCATCCCAAAGATTACTGGAGCACTTGGATGGATGGTTTGAACTTGGAATCGCTTTACCAAGTGATATCCAAGCGAAATTAACTGAGAAGTTATCTGCATTAGCACCTGGTAAAGTCGAGGACTTGGTTGGAGAATTAACCGAGTCACCAGATGCTTTCTACATGTGATTTAATTACGAATGTAAACCCTATTTTCTCGCCGGACAAGGTCGGGGATGAGTATAGCGTCAATCAGCCATAAGATGCCGCATCCGCCAAAAGTGAACAGATTCAACAAACCCATTCCAATGTGGTTGAGATAAAACCGGTGAACTCCAAGCGGGCCAAGGAAAAACCAAAGTAAGTAGGCTACTAAAACATCCTTGTTTGGACCTGTTGCTTGAATATTTCCTGGATGTTGGTAGTATTGTTGGGGCTGCTGATATTGCTGCACAGGTTGTTGCATTGCAACCTGCTGTTGATGATATTGAGGCTGCTGAGGTTGTGGGTTTGGATGAGGTATCGGAGGCCTTTGAGGGACAGAAGGAGGTTGCTGTGGCATGTGATAATGGTTATGAATGACATGTCCGGTATGTAAGTCCCCTCCAACAACACTGTCCTGTAAGGAAGGATTTGGTTCGTTTGGGGGTTGCATAACCTCACTCAACACTCCCACTGCCTCACCGTCTAAAAGTTGCTTGGATGAGGAAAAGGCGCCGAGAGAGAGATTTGAACTCCCGCGTCACAAGGACAGTGGATTTCGAATCCACCGCAATACCGGGCTATGCGATCTCGGCCGCAAGTGTCCGGTTTAGCGCCACCGTCATAAGCATGGTGCTGATACGGAGTAGTATGGAGATACACCTCAAGGGACGAGATTATGATGTCAAAATAGATATCGAAAGTGGAGGGACTGTTCGTCAAGCTCTAACAAAGGCAGAGATTCTACCCTCGATGGTCATTGTCAGCCATGATGGCGTGATTTTACCCCATGCTACTGTTCTTTCCCAATCTGTGAAACTCTTGGTCACAACAATCTCTTCGGGTGGTTAATCACGTTGTATCCGCTTGGAAATATGGAACTTCGAATTTCGGGAAACATCGCCCCTTATTTCTACTGCCCATGCATCCAAACCAATGTTTGCCACAACCACCGTATCGCCAATTTCTGCTAAATCATATTGAGGGCCCCAATCATTGGCCCAACCTTCGACTTTCATTGCTCCAGTCGAATCGAGAACCATTGCGCCTTTTCGATGCCACTGCTTTCCATTACGACCGACACCACTCTTGCTAAATCGATAAATCAAGCGACCTGAAACATTCCATCTCGCACGGAATTCCATTAAATCTGAAGCGACTTCATCCTTCAAGGCCGGCACAATGCACGCGTGTGGGTCTACCTTGAGCTCTATTTCTCCTTTCCAATTAGCACTCGGTATCACATTATCAAGTTTGACGAAATCACCTTTAGAAATATCTTCTGGCCACGAAGGTTGCCCGTCTTGATGATGATCAACAAGAAGTACTACTTTGGCAAAAGCGTTTCCTTGCGAGATGGTTATCTGAGGACGGCGGCCTTCTCGAGCATTCAAAACTGTGAAAACTTCACCAATCAATGTCATTCGAGGGTCAAGTTCTCCAATCGGAGTGATATCAAATGAATTTGAACTCCCTGGAAGTTGAACTGAACCGCCTTCTGGAAGGTCATCATCACCTTGCCCACCCGGACAAATTTGTTCCCAATCACAACTTGTGCAACGTGACTCATTAGGCGGTTCTATAGCGATTCCACCTGCTTTGAAACCTCGTACGGGTGAAGGTGAAGGCGGACAATCATCGATTGAAGGAGTTGTTTCTCGAAGCTCATGCCATAGTGTTTGCAGTTCTGATTCCATTTCAGCCATTTGTTCTACAGTCGGGCACGGTATTGATTTGATAGAATTTGCACCCAAATACCAGATCTCCAAAGCATCCACTGTTTGCTTCTTTTCATGCGTAATCCACCAAAGCATAGCATACATGCGAAGTTGCTGAACATAGTTACCCGAACGATCACCTTTTCCAACGCTGGCTTTCAAATCAACGATGTTGATACGACCGTCCCATCGATAAACTAAATCATACTCACCTTGGAACCAGTGTTCGGGATGAACCGCATTCATTGCAAACTTTCCTGCATTTGGGTCAACAAACCAAGGACGGGTAATTTCCCATGCCTCAATCAATGAAACTTCACCGTTTTGAGAAAGCGGATGATTGTTGGATAAAGTGTAACGACGTGCGTCAGGAGATGGCCATTCTGGACGGTTACCTCGACGCCATTCTTTCAAACCTGGGCCACCTTTTTGTTCAAGGCAGCGCTGAACTTCTTTCAAATGAAAATCTAATGCATTAATGCACATTTTAAGACAGTAATCTGGGTCTACAGAACTCCATTTTCCTGCCTTACGTTCGTCTTTTTCCCATTCTGCCTTCATTGCATTAAGTGCAAGGTGAAGATGCTTTTTCAATCGACCAATGCCCCAATCGCGTAATCGTTCCATATCAGCAGGCCACATCTGTTCAGGCAAAGCTAACAGGCGCTCTGCTGGCCATGGATCTAGACTGGTTCGGCTGGGTATTCCACCTTCATCAAGTGGAATGGCAGAAAGCGTGTCAGAGGAAGCATTCGCAACTAAAAGGGCAGGTGATTCCATGAGCATTCTACAAACCGCTTCTTCGACTGCTCTGCCAACAAACAAGACTGGAATTTGTGGCATTTTGAAACGCCTAACTTTTTCATAAAACCACAGGCGGGGGCATGATCGATAGGAATTAACTTGACTTGCAGAAAGTCGATTATACGGTCCGACAGAGTCCAAGGATTGGCTCGCAAGTCGTACCGGCATAGCGTTGAGATAATGTCGAATGTTCTTGAACCCTACTCTCTATTTCCTATTCCTTGATTTGCAAACGGGTTTTTCTTGTATCAATTCTAAGTTGGGGCAGTCCCGCTCTCCAACCAATTTCTGCAGCCAACAACTTGAGTGTTTGACCTGGCCTTATTGACTCCATCTGGCCAGTAATACTTGAGCCAAATGATGCCACCTCAACCACCGAATGGCCATCCCACAGATGAACATTCAACATTGTCCAAGGCTTCGCATCTAATCGAATACCAGAACGCTTGCGGACACTGAGAACAATGCCTTCAACATTCGCTCGAGTACGAAGTAAACCAATTCTCGTCATTCTTTGAGAAAGTGGCTTATCGGTGTGTTCATACTCTTTGGTTGCTTGAGCGATGGGCATAATGCGTGTTCTTGAATCAACATACAATCGAGGAGAACCTCTCCATACACCTGGGAGTGCGTCAATAATTACCAGTTCACCATTTTCCTGTTCATGAAGAAGAGGATAACTTCCCGGCTCGCTCTCTTCAACGGTTATCTGGACACCACCTGCAACCAACATTGCTCCAAGTACGGGTTCGCCGAAATGATTTGGCAACGGGCCCCAAGCACCGGTAAAGGTTCCTTGAACACTAACGCGAACAGGTATATTTGACAGCGGTTCACTCGGTACGGTGAGCGGAATCTCTCGGGCCGATGTGATTTCTGAAAGCAGTTCATCTCCATACCATTGGCCTTCCTCATCCCGAGCAAGACTGCACCAATGACACCCTGCAGCACTTCCGTCACAAGCATCTTGAGGAAGAACCGGCAAAGCAGCTGGACCTGAACCCATGCCTTGCATTTCAGAATTAACTTGACGGAATTCAGCGGTCATCATCTCATATTCTTCAGCAAGAGGTGCTTCATACAGAATACGATGAGGACCATTGAGATACCACCCTTCCAAACCGTTAATGCATTGATTGTCATGCGTCTCATGCCAAAGCCATGCATAGAATCGAAGTTGGTGCTGAAGCGATTCAGCAAATCTGGAACTTGGGTTTCCGGATTTAATATCGACGATTCGAATACGACCATCCCATCGAAGCACTAAGTCCAGTTCTCCAGCAGCCCATCGCTCGGGGTGAAACAATCGCTGAGGTTGATGTACACGGGGATCTTTCGTCCAAGGACGAGCGATTTCAAGGGCTTCATTCCATGAGACTGGAGAGCCAGTTTCCCTCCACTTCATCGCTTGTTCTGCAACAGCCCAAGAACGTAAATCGTGGTTACGAACTTTGTCAGGTACGGGGAAATAAGGTTCATCTCCCCAAGCAGGCGATGGGATTTTGAAAGGTGATTCATTTGTTCTCATCAATTCCAAATAAGGGCCACCATTCGCTTCATAGCACGCCTCAACTTCTTCAAATAACAGCGATAAGCCATTTTCAAGACGCGACTCAAACGATTCGATTTCTACATCATCCCATGATGTCTCAGGTGCATACCATAGGCCCTCATCCCACAGAACTTTTCCTGCTGTAAGTGCTTCCTGCGAAGCTTTTGGAATCAATTCTAACATCCATTTTTTCAATTCAGAAAAGGAGACAAATTCATGTTCAGGGCGCTGCATCATTATTCCACATAGGGCATCTTCAAGGACAATACCAATGACCTGTGAAGGCCTTAATGGTCCAGATATACCGACTTTAGAGCCAAGAAACCATTGCCTTTTGCATCGAAGAAATGTAGTGAGACCGCTGGCCGAAATACGTGAGCGAGAACGTCCTAATGGACCTCCAAGCGGTGGCTTTCCAACTGGCATTCTCTCATCACACCTCAATTTTCAAACGAATAGAAGTCGCCATCTGACCTCTGCTCTCTATCCTTACGGCTATCGGGTTTGTTGATACGAGGACGTTTTGAATCATGGTCTCGCCGAAATGTGATGTTCACACTTTGTAAGAAGCGATTCATACCTTCACGAAGACGGAATGGGCCTTTCGCAGAGCCATGAACTGCTCCTTCGCCTTCAAACACAAGTAAAGAGTCGCTTACAATATCGATAAAATAGACGTCGTGATCAATGACAAATGCTGACTTTTCGTTAATCTCCATGGTTTTGCGAATGGCTTTTGCAGCAACCATTCGAGCATTTGCATCCAAGTGCGCAGAAGGCTCGTCAAACAAGTACAAATCTGCTTCTCGCCCCAAACAGATTGCTATAGCAACCGCTTGACGTTCCCCCCCAGAGAGTTTCTTAACTCTCTTTGGAAGTAATTTGTCAACGCCTAAAGCCCGTATGACGGTGACATTGAACTCACCTGAACGCCACTTTGGGCCAATTTCAGTGTCGAGCCAAAGCTGAACACTGCCATCAAAATCAGCAGCAATATGTTGCGGTTTGTAGGAGATTGAAGCACCATCAGATACCCATCCTGCGTCATAATCCATCTCGCCGGCGAGAATTTTAATCATCGTCGATTTACCAGTAGCGTTCGGACCTACAACACCGACAACCTCTGAACGATGAACTGCACCTTGGCCGGTTGTTAGAGTGAAATCACCGAGTTTCTTTTCCAAATCCCCCCATTCAAGGACAGTACTGCCTTGTTCACTGGCTCGTTCATAATGCTTCATGAACCGAATAGGCTTGTCACGAATACGTACATTTTCCTCGACTAAGAATCCATCAAGATAGGCATTAACTGCTGTGCGAGTTGAGCGTGAAGGAGTAAATATTCCATAAGCACCCTTGTCTCCGTAAACGATGTGAACCAAGTCGCATAGAACATCAAGAATTGCCAAGTCGTGTTCGACAACTAAAACGCGTTTACCTCTCTCAGCTAATGCTTGAAGAATAAGAACCATTCTCATTCTCTCATAAATATCGAGATACGACGAGGGTTCGTCAAAGAAATAAACATCTGCTTCCTTAAGCAAGGTCGCACAAATCGCTACTCGCTGTAATTCACCTCCAGAAAGAACGCCAAGTTTACGGCTCAAGATGTGCGTGATACCCAAATCCTCGGCATAGGAATCGAGTTCATTTCGGTCATCGACACGAGAAAGAAGTTCACGTACTTCACCGTCAAACACTTTGGGCAACTTGTCAATATGCTGTGGTTTGGTAGAAATGGTCACTTTACCTTCTGAAACCAAACCAAGGTAATCGCGTAGTTCGCCCCTGGGGAACATTGTGATGATCTCTTCCCAATCTGGCGGAGTGCTTTCCCAATCGCCAAGGTTTGGACGCAATGAACCAGAGAGAAGTTTGATTGCAGTTGATTTCCCAATACCGTTCGGACCGAGTATTCCAACGACCTGTCGTTTCCGTGGAGCAGGTAGACGGAAAAGGCGGAAACCATTGAGCGAGAAACGATGGATCATATCGGTATCGAGTTCTTCAGGGAGATTGATGATTTTTACCGCATCATCAGGACAAAGTTTGGCTCGAATGAGGCAAGGTGGACATGCTGATTCAAGGATTTTGCATTCTTCTTCAGTTGCTTGAATGCATTCACTACCACACATTCCTGCATACTTTTGCAGATACTTGAATGCGTTACTGTTCGGCTTACATCGCTCTTGGTCAAGAATTGCAACTCTCATCGAATCACCTCCCTGCAAGGAAGGCTGAATGATTGGAAAAAGACTGAGATACACTCAAAGAGCCTCTCAAAATTTAATTCACTCATGACTAAATCTCCGTTGTTTGCTGTTGTGATGGCTTTGGTTCTGACTTAAGGAACTCGCGCCCAAGAAGTCATTCCAAACAAAGGTTTGACCAACATTGGGCTTGAGCCCAACTGGATTTCAAACGAGACCCTTGAGGTGCTCGTGGCCTTGAATAAGACGAACTGTGCACGGGGTCGGGAACTTCATACTCGCCTTTCGAAGAGCATCTCGAGCAACAGTGTAGTGTTCTGGGTTAATTTGCAGTGACATAACTCTTTGACCTCGCTTAACACGAGCCGCTGTTCCAACGTTCTTTCCGAAAGCACATCGCATACCTTGAGAAACACGGTCAGCACCTGCGCCAGTTGCTTGCTTGTTTTCACGAAGGATGTGGTGAGGGAAGGTGTGGACACGAAGAGCGTAGCCCTCTGTTCCAGCAATCTTACGAATTGTCGAATTTGAGATAACACGAGCCGCTTCAAGCGCAGTGTGCCGAATCTGGCAACTGTTATCAGCGCGAAGTTCCATGATTACTTTGAATTGCCCTGTCTCAGCAGCAACTCGGTTTCCAGCATGGAATGACTGGATTCTGTTGTTCGGTACACCGCCGATATACTTGCGACGAGTGTAGGCAGGGCCCTTAAGACGGCGATACATAGATGCTGGTTTACGTGCCATGATACTCTCTCCAAGCACTCCTGCGACCGATATTCCCTTTATGATGTCTCCGCCTCAAGCCTTGCCGAAGGATTTTCAAAAATCAAGAAATGAAACATCGATACATATTGAATAAAAGGTTTCATGTGCCCGTTTCTCATCCTGCAAATATGGCGAAGGGTTGGAGGGGGCTTCTTGAAGAAGAATCGGAACACCAATGGGTCGCTATTTCTGGCTTTTTTGTATTTATCATCCTTGGAGCAATAGCCATACAAGGCACATCCTCTCTACCAGGTGTTGACTACAGAAGCAACGGACTTGAAGCCGTTGATGGACGTGTGATGGACATCGTTTACGGAGATTCTGGTAGCTATACCGCCATGGTCTTGGCGGATGAAGGAGGAGTGATTTTTCATTATGATGAGCAAGGTGAAGTCATGGATATCGGTGCTGATTATGAAGATGTGTTGGGCATGACATTTATGACGCAACTTCACGATGGAAGTATTGTCGTTTCTCCATCAAATAACACCCTTGAGGTCATCCCCGTAAAGTCTGAGACTTTGCAACCCACCATTATCCCATTAAACGAAAATGAAGCATCTTTCGACATCCTGGATGTCGCTGAACAACCCAATGGCGATGGATATCATTGGCTCATGGTAACCGATGAAGGAAGCAATTCGAGTTTACGAGGATTTGGCGATATTGCTACGCCTCTCCAACCGGTCTCAATCGCTGTCTGGGGGGCTACGGTAACTTCTGCTATGATGAACAACGATGGCTACGAGTGGAACATGGTGGAAGCACTGGATGAAGGAACATGGGTTGCAACGGGTTTGATGGCCAATTCTTTCGGTGCCGATGAAAACAGTCCTGCTACACCAATCAAACACCCTGTCTTAGGGCTGATCTCATGGTCATCCGCAACAACTGCCCCGATGCTTACACACATCGAAGAAATAGATCGAGGTGAAATTCACTCACTCATCAAACTTGAAAATGGTAGTCTTCTTGCAGCGGGTTCCGACTCTTCAGTCTACATTGCGCTTGATGGAACCATGACAGAGATAGATGTGGCAAGTGAATCTGCTGCACTTGATGAAAAAGGTGCTGTCTGGTTCTTCGCAGGTGAAGGAAGTACTTCGGTCGTTCGCATGACAAATGGGGCGACTGAGAAAATGCCTCTCGCACGACCATTGCCGCTGAACGTTGAGGTTTCAGGCGTTTCAAATGATGTGATCTATGCGCATGGAATGGACAACAATGGAGAACCAGGGACATACACGATAGACACCTTGGCAATAGGCTCTATAGAGAGTGGCCGAGGTTTCCTGAATTTTATCTTCTTCACTGTATCAAGCATTGTGATGGGCGTCATGTTGTGGACGGCATTTAGCCGAATGCGGCAGAATCAATAAATTACAATTCTTTCGATAAAACGGGAGTTCTTTCAAGACTGCGCGAGAACCTTCATGTGCTCTCTGCAACGACGGTAAACTCCAGCGAGAGCAAGGAGTGTTATGAGCATGGCAAAAAGGGGAATGATGGACCAATTCATGGACATCAAGAAGGAACACCCCGATACTGTTCTTTTCTTCAGAATGGGTGATTTCTATGAATTGTTCCACGAAGACGCTGAAGTTGGTTCCGAGGTCCTC
Organism: Euryarchaeota archaeon UBA91; assembly: GCA_002499705.1. Lineage (GTDB taxonomy): Archaea > Thermoplasmatota > Poseidoniia > Poseidoniales > Poseidoniaceae > MGIIa-L1. The sequence continues at coordinate 1,054 of DAMU01000049.1, read as the reverse complement.
GGTTTAGCGCTCACATCCCGAGATAAGAAAGCCGAAAAACCGATTCAAATGGCGGGATTCCCATGGCACGCTTTGGAAGACAATATTCGAGGAATGCTCAAAGCAGGACATAAAGTCACGGTGGCAGAACAAGAACAAGAACTGCGAGAAGGCGCTAAACTCTTGGAACGCATGGTGACAAGAGTCTACACACCTGGGAGTTTGTATGAAGAATCGTTACTCGGCACAGACGACCGCTCCCTGTTGGTCTCAGTCGTATTGGATAAATCGACACTTGGGGTTGGAATTGTCGACGCATCGACCGGACAAGCTTGGGCATCACATTTGAACGGTGATGATCGCTTTGCAAGAGCACTTGATGAAATCATGCGATGGCGACCGACTGAAATCGTAGTATCTCCAAAAGATGCCGAAGACAGTGAACTGTGCGCCCTTTTTTCCCATCTCGACAATGTGCTTATCAGCCAACACAGGGCCAGTGAGAAAAAACGTCGAAGCCGGCTTGAAAAAGTTTTGAAGGTCGCAGATTTAGGACACCTCGATTTAGATGACTCGCCTATCGCATTAGCTGCAGCAGGACTTGCTGCTGATTACCTTGCAACCATGCATATTACGGATGAAATACCTCTTCGAGATATTGAAGTCATCAATGAAAGTGGAAATTTAGTACTGGATCAAACGACTTTGAAGAACTTAGAATTAACCTCAACTCTTGCCGGTGAATACGAAGGTAGCCTGCTTTCGACGATGAATGCGTGTCGAAGTGCAATGGGGCGCAGATTGCTAAAAACGTGGCTTTTACGACCATTGTGCAACCTTGATGCCATCAATGCTCGTCATGAAGCAGTCGGTTCCTTAGCTCGTTCAGCTCGGCGCCTCGAGGGGTTGCGAGAAGCACTTCGTGGACTTAGAGACATGGAACGATTAGCAACACAACTTGCCTATAATCGTTCAAACGGTCGAGACTTGATGGCAGTATCTGATGCATTAGAACGAATGCCTGCAATCATCAATCTCTGCAGTGAAACCGAAAATCCACTTCTTGGACACTTGT
>DAMU01000110.1:40555-41580 GCA_002499705.1 Euryarchaeota archaeon UBA91 | reverse complement strand
GAACAAATTCAGTTGGACGCTCTTACTGCTCGGCTTGTCACCCATTTGCGAACCTAAAATTTCACTTTCACTTTCACCCAAAGGGCGTGGCAAAAGAACTGGTTGCAAACCCCGTCGGTTGGTTCATGACCAACATCTATAATCGCTGTTTAGATATCCTCTGTTGGACCGTTGCTGCGCCACTCATTCACGCTTTGAGAAAGAGACAATTGCATAAACAAACACAAGAACAACGAGATGTTCATCGGATAAGTCGCTTGCTTAACTCAATCATGATGGCACACAGCGATATGCTTTCATGAAGCAGATGCATCAGGAAGTTGTTCAACAACACGAAGAGTCCATTCATAAATTCGGGAATTTTCCCAAGGGTCGCCCTGTTCCAAAATTGTCACGGTGATGAGATGCTCACCAACCGCAAGGTCTGTACCGATTTGAATTGCAAAATCTTGATCTAAATCACCATGAGGCATGAGGATAGAGGTACTTGCAGTGTTCGAGATATTGCCCGTATTGTTGGAAATGATTTCCATATTATCATTCCAAAATTCTGAGTCACTCTCCAACTGCACATCTCCGGCATTATTGGATAAACCTACCAAAACAGTTGCACCATCAACTTTGACGTTATCAGCTAGACCAAACAACAGCCAAATGTCCCCGGACAAAAGCGAATCTTGCTCGACTTCCCAGACCAATGTCCCGGATGAGCCCATTCCTTTGGAGAAATTGAATTCATCATCTTCGTGTTGAACTAAAACCCATTTATCGGCCAATTGTGGAGCCACGATATCGCCTAAGGGAGGATTGACCAGCAGGAATGCCATTGCCAAGAAGGTAAATGTGTGGAGGAAACCTGCTTTGAACCAAGTTCCTTTCGTGTAGAGCTCATTGAAGGATGAAGGCAAGACCATTCGATGAACCTGAGGAATAAGGAAAATCGCAGCCAATGGTGCAAGATAGAGGATATCCGATTTCTCAACGCTAGTCCTTGGCATCAAAACATACCGCATCAAAAGTGAAAC
>DAMU01000110.1:10907-40174 GCA_002499705.1 Euryarchaeota archaeon UBA91 | reverse complement strand
TGTTTGACCGGGTCAAACGCTTCGATGCCAAGATCACGCCCGCTGCGTCGCTTCACACGCTCTTTACCCTCTTCCGCCATTCGCTTTTGGCGGTCAACTGAGGCCGCAGCCATGGCAGTATTGAGGTCAACCATGCACGCTCCTAAGGCGTAGAGTGCATGAAGCCTACGGTAAAATTACATCACTTTTCAGCCGTATGGTTGAAATGGGTAACGCGACAGGCGACAGATAGGCCGGGGTGGCGCAGTTGGTAGCGCGTCGGACTCATAGGGCAGCCTTCTGGGCAATCGTATGACGTGCAAACTCCTTGCGGTGTCTGAGACATCCGAAGGTCGCGGGTTCAAGCCCCGCTCCCGGCACCACTCCGTAGCGTTGCATTTCGTGCTGTGGGTAGCCAATCCAAACAAGCGAATATAAGGTTGAAGAATACGGCAAGTATAGGTTCGACTATGAAGAATGTATTCAATGAGATGACAAATTTCAGCGTAAATCGTCCGAAAACCACACTTTGCATCATTGTTGTGTTTTTACTTGCATTGACACCCAATGCCATGTTCATCAATTTCGATTCCAGCGAAGATGCTTTTTTCCCGGATAATGATACTGTTCGTTTGCTGAATGATATCGAAGATGACTACCAAGCATCGATTGATTTCGTTCGTTTCATCGATGATATCGACTCAGGAGATTTGTATCAAATTTCAACCTGGGAACAGTTAGCCATCCTTGAAGCAATTCTCATTGAAAACCCCGATTTAGACCAATACAAGTATCCGCTCTTTGGCATTCAAGCGAATAATGGGATGGCGAGTTCTGCAATCCAGTGGCATAATTTACAGGACGCATTTACGGCTGCTGACTGGATTTCCGAAATGAATTCGGCCATTCTCAATGTCGCTAATTCCAATAATTCGACCTTGCAACTTCATTTGGATACCCTGCAGATCGCAAGTAGTTCTATTCCTTCTCCAGGCATAGTCAGCGCAGAACATTTGCGTTCGTGGGAACCTTCAGACCCATCGATTTGGCTTGAAAGATTGGATTCTGGTGATAACTTGTCCCAATCATTGGTGGTAATGTTGGGGCAACTCAACAGTCTAAACCAAGGCCCGAATGCTTCAGAAATCTCTGAAGTCACTGGACCTATCACAGGCAAGTTGGGGCTGCTAAATGGTTTGCAAACAATTGATTATCGCTCGATGATGATATCGAACCTCCCTGCTGAAGATTCAGAGAATCCATGGGATTCAGATGGCCCTGTATTGACATCATATGTGGTCATCACGGACCCTGCAGAACATGGCGTTGAAGTCATTGGAGATGTGCAAGAAAAAGTTACCAATTGGGCCTTGGATTTGTCTAAGCAAGCATCTGAAGAGACCGGTGACTCGGAAATATCAGTGTTCTCATTTTCGCAATTGTCGACTGGCCAGAATGAAAACTTGGGTAAAGAACTTGCAATATTAAATTCGCTTTGTTTGTTACTTCTCGGATTTATCCTCTGGACAAAATTCCGAAGTAAAAGAGACACTGCGAGCGTGTTAGTACTGACTGTTTTTGCAATCGTGTCAACATATGGAATGGCAGGTTTGCTAACGCTTTTAGGAACGAAGATGGTTTTCAACGCAGCGATGAATTCGATTCCGATTCTCCTTCTGGCAATTGGTGTTGACTACGGCTTACACGTCGTTGCTCGAATCAGAGAAGAGTTACAGGATGAAGAAAAGAACAATCCACAAGGCAGAGAAACACTTCGAGACTATTCGATTGAGGCACGACGGTTAGCGATACGTAAAGGAACTATTTTGACTTCTGCAGCGCTCATGGTCGCAATCTTTACTGACATGGTTGGTTTCCTTTCATTCCGATTTTCATCTCAACAATTTTTGGTTTCTTTCGGAACCGTCATTGCCATTGGATTGTTCTTCATCTACCTACTGAGTATCACTGCCCTACCCGCTCTCATGATGATTATTCCTCCCAAGAGATTGCCATTGGCTAAATCTGGTAAAAATGATATCGGACCTGTTTCAAAATGGGTCGGTAGTCTTACTGAAAGTCCAGCACTTGTCGTCTTGGTCACCGTCATAATTTCTGTTCCGATGTTTATCGGTTTTCAGCAATTAGAAGTTGGTTTTGACACGAGAGACAATTTTGATGAATCCGTTCCAGTGGTTGAAGATTTCCTCATGATTGCTGATGAGTTTCAAAGCAGTCCATCACCTCTTTATGTTGTTTTGGACGGTGAAATTATATCGCAAGAAGGTAAATCTGTCTATGATGATGTCATCGAAAAATTATCGAATACGGATGAAATAAATGGCCTGCCAATAGGCATTTGGGGGATACTGGAAGAATACCGCTCATCTGATAGCGAACTGGATCTCATACTCAATCAGTTGGATGATTCAAATGCCTCTTGGAGTCTACTCAAAACTTGGCTCTTGAGCGAGGATGGGAGAAATATCTCATCGGGAAATCTCAACTTGGATGCGACACAGACGGTGATTTCATTCCAAGCTGCGACTCTTGACTGGGGGGCAACCGTCGAGTTCGAGGGTAAGTTGAGTGAGGATTTATCCCTGCTTGAAGGTGAACGCGAGGGTGAGTATTCCATTCGCATATCAGGAAGATCGCTGATTGTAGCACAAATAACTGAAGATGTTGCTGAATCTGCAGTGAGATCTACTGCTACTGTAGCAGGAGTCATCTTAGTGATGCTGATTGGAATAAATACCGTGCGACAAAAGGATTTGGTGCGAGGCGCTGCTCGTGGATTTGTCACTTGGATTCCGTTAATGGTCGTGGTCGTTTGGGTTTATGGGATAATGGGACTCACGGGTTATCAACTCAATTCACAAACGGTAACGATAGGAGCGTTAACGCTCGGTTTAGGTGTTGATTATGCGGTGCATTTCACAACAAGAATGGAGGAAGAGGCCGAACACGCTCCCTTCGCACGCCCTTCGGAGTGGACGACGAAATCAGCAGCAACTACCGGGCGTGCGATGTTTGGAGCTGCCCTTACAACTGCAGGAGGATTCTCCGTGCTAAACTTTTCATCTCTCGTGCCGCTTCAACTGTTCGGCCAAGTATTCGTAGTCGCGATTGTTCTTGCACTGGTTTCAAGCCTTTTCTTGCTTCCAGCACTTTACACTCCTTTCCTCATACAAGATGCTCGAAAGATTGCTGAAAGTGAAGAATGAGAAATGTTTTGTTACACCGATATTTCACGTAAAAGTGACCCTTCTTTAGTTGCGAAGGTGCGAACTGTTGATGTGCTCTCGACTTGTGGAGAATACATGGTTGACGCTCCAGTTGCAGGTCAAAGGGTCAAAGTTGAGGTCAACAGCCATAACGGTTCAACGACTATACAAGGTGTAGCACTCCACCCTGCCGCCAAAAATCACCTCACTGTAAAATTGGTCAATGGCTACAATGCAAGTTATCCATTGGAAGAAGTACAGTCGATTGAAATCCTCGGCTCACATACCCCGCGCCCCGAAGTAAATCCTTCAAGCACCGTAGTAGATGAAACGCTCCCTCGCATTCGAATTCTGCATACTGGTGGAACTATTGCCTCCAAAGTCGATTATACCACTGGAGCGGTCGTAGCCCGATTCGAACCTGAAGAACTCATTGCTTCTTTACCAGAACTTACTACGCTTGCGAATATCGAAGCGGTCAAGCTTGGTAATATGTTCAGCGATGATATTCGACCTCAACATTGGAATTCAATTATTCAAGCCTCGAAAAAGGCTTTTGATGACGGCTGCGATGGTGTTGTTGTCACTCATGGCACCGACACACTGCATATTTCATCGGCAGCCCTGAGTTTTGCATGGGGTGGAAAAGGAGAAAAACCACCTGGACCAATTGCTTTTGTCGGCTCACAGCGCTCTTCAGACCGTGGTTCATCTGATGCCAGTGAAAATTTACTGTCAGCTGTTTACTGGGCCGCCCATGGACCTGCACCAATAGGAGATTCAGGAGACGGTGTTGTTGTCGTTATGCATGCATCCAACAATGATGGCGTTTGTGCAGTCTATCCAGGAGTTGGTGTTCGCAAATTACATTCCTCACGCCGAGATGCTTTTCAGACGGTCAATTGCGAACCTCTTGCAATGATTACCGTTGAAAATGGAGAATGTTCACACATACTCGAAGCAGCCTACAAGGAAAACCTAACCAGTGCCTCAAATCGGCCAGTTTGTCAAAGACCGACAACATATGAAACGGGAGTTCGTATCGCTCAATTTGTTGCAGGGCCTTGGTTGCATTCAGAAGAAATAGAGGCAATAGTCCAAACTGGTGTCCAAGCAATTGTCATCCAAGGAACTGGTCTAGGTCATTTACCAATTGACGATCCCGGAAAAGACGCACCTGAAAATACCAAAGTTTGGCGTGCTCTCACACGCTGTATCAATCGAGAAATCCCAATCATCGTAACCAACCAGTGCATCCATGGACCCGTCGACATGAATGTGTATTCAAAGGGTCGAAAACAAATGGAAATGGGGATTCTTGGACACGGCAGCATTGCTGCGCCAGATACCGTTGTAGTCAAGGTTCATTGGGCCCTTTCAAACGCAATGAAAGTGGAAAATGCCGTTGCTGCCAATCTCTGTGGAGAAGGAAACAATTTGCTACGAACATGAGCGCTTGAATGAAAAACCGTGAAGAGGTGGAGAAGATATGGCAGGGAATTCGAGTGAACGCCTCGAGGAACTCCAATACAAGCGAGAGCAGGCTCGACTCGGTGGTGGATTGAAACGCCAAGAAGCTATTCGAACAAGTGGCAGAGGCACTGCACGAGACCGTATTTCACTGTTACTCGATGAAGGCTCTTTTCTTGAAATCGATTCGTTCGTAACCCATCGCTCAACGGATAATGGCATGTTCCTCCACCACACGCTCGGTGACGGCGTTGTCGCCGGACACGGGACAATTAACGGACGAAGAGTCTACTGCTTTGCTCAAGATTTCAGCGTCCATGGTGGCAGTATGGGTGAAATGCATGCCAAAAAAATTGCCAAGATAATCGAAATGGCAGAGCGTGTGAAGGCACCGATTATTGGCATGTGGGATGGAGGAGGACAACGCGCCCATGATGGAATATCTGCACTTGCAGGTACTGGAGAATTGTTGGACCGTTTGGTACAATGCAGTGGCCGTGTCCCGATGATCAGTCTTGTTCTTGGCCCCGTTGTCGGCGTTTCTGCCCTCGCTGCGAGTCTAGCCGACTTCACCATATTGGGTGAAGAACATGGACAACTCTTTCTCTCCTCACCGCTTGAAACTCCAGAAGTTCTTGAAGGTGAAATTGATGCTGCTGGACTCGGCGGGGCAAATCTCCACGCCTCACGTTCAGGTATCGCATGCTTGATTGCAGATGATGAAGATGATGCCTGTGCCTTGGCATCTGAAATCTTGTCTTATTTACCGGATCACAACATGGCTGAACCTCCCCTTGAAGAATCTGCAGACCCGGCTAACAGGGCGAATTCAGAATTGGAAACTCTTGTGCCAGATAACCCGAACAAGCCTTATGACATGGTCAAAGTCGTTGAAGAAATCGTAGATGACGGGATTTTTATCGAACTTTTTGAAGCATATGCAGATAACATCATCATTGGTTTTGCCCGACTTGAAGGTAAAACAATTGGTGTTGTTGGAAACCAACCAAAGGTTTTGGCAGGGTGTCTTGACATCGATGCTTCGATTAAAGCGGCACGCTTTATTCGCACCTGTGATTCCTTCAACATACCCTTGGTCACCTTTGAAGACGTCCCCGGATTTTTGCCAGGTGTCGTGCAGGAATGGGGCGGAATAATTCGTCATGGGGCTAAACTCTTGTTCGCATATGCTGAAGCAACGGTTCCAAAACTTACTCTCGTGACACGTAAAGCATACGGTGGAGCTTACTTGGCTATGTCTTGTAAGCACCTCCAAAGTGATTACAACATTGCTTGGCCTACGGCTGAACTAGCAGTAATGGGCGCTGAAGGAGCAGTGAATGTCATTCACAGAGCAGAGATTGCAAAAGCCCCAGACGACCAGAAAGAAGCGACACGCCAACGTTTGATTGCAGAATACAAAGCGAAGTTTGGCGACCCGTATGTGGCTGCAAGAAACGGATGGCTGGACGATGTGATTGAGCCGAGTGAAAGCCGCCTACGACTCTGCAGGGCTCTCAACATCCTTCAATCCAAAAGAGAGTGGAGTCCACCGAAGAAGCACGGCAACATACCGCTGTGATTCACTGCTTCTCTCGAGCACGTGCCAGCAGTCCTCCGCCAGTGTTTGACTCCGGGGGGATTGCTTCCTCAACTTCTTCTTCAATCTCCACCATCGGTAATTCTGGAGTTTTCTTGCTCGTTCCTTTACGAAGTACGATAACGATACTCAACAGCACAATCAAAACCAGCAAACTCAGGCCGACAACGAGAGTCACGCCCAAAGAGTCAAGGCCATCGGATTGCGCACTCGGGGGGAGAACAACTGGTTCGGAAGGCGTCAGATTCAGAGAAAGAGTTTCGGCAATTTCAAGCCCCATTTCCTCATCATAGACCGAGACTCGAACTTCTACAGAACCGTTGTGCGATGAGGGAATTGGGAGCATCGTGAGGCAACGATTGGTCAAATCGGTTCCATCAAAAACACACGAAAAAGAAAGATTCTCAAGAACAGTCCCATTCACTTGTATTTCAGTTACATTCGGCATAACGCCGTCTGCGTCATACACCCACCACTGAAGACTAGCAGCAGTCGAATCAATGAGGTCCAATTCTTGGAGAGTGAGAATTGGTGCATCGGGTGAAGGAGTCACTGTGATGTTCATTGTTCGAATGATGGTGACTGTTCCATCGGTAATATTGATTCGAGTCAAGTTATCATATCCTGAGAAGTCCAACACCGGTGCAATAATGAATTGGGAAAAGGAACGTGTGACTTGAACGGATTGGGATGTACTTTCAATGGTCCAAAAGAGATTGTCGCCATCAACATCCGATGCTAAATCAGAGAGGTCAAGATACAATCCTTCATCTTCAACTACGGAAAAAGACCATGCTGAGTCGTTGATGAAAATCCCATCGTTCACGGGTTCAACATAGAGCGGAACGTCGAGTTCAACCGGTGAATTCGTTCCATCGCCAACCAAAAGATGGAGGATAGATGCACCATTGGCATTTGGCAGAGGAGTCAGTGTAAGATTCTCATCGTTCAAAGTGAACGATACCGGACCGTATGTGTCTTGATTTGCACCAACTACAGTTGCAGTGAGTAATGCTCCTTCAGGGTCCTTGACATAGTCAGATAATGTGATTGAAATTGGACTACCGTCTTCAATGAGATTCTGCATCGGCACATCTCCAATTTTCACAGCAGGGTCGTCAAGGAGAATAACGCTGATGTTGGAGGTGATTTTGACTTCATCAATCACGCCTCCACCACCTGCACGTAAAGTGAGATTCACCTGAGAACCATTCACAACTTCATCAACGGCAATGTGATGAATCATCATTGTCCGCTTATCTTGACTTAACTCAACCGAGAAATCCGATGAAGAGTTACCAATGAGTTCTGCTGTGATGATGAAGAGATCTTGACCATCTGGATCTGAACCAAACATCGATGCGTCAATGGAGATATTACCGCGCTCGAGAACTTGTATTTCAGGGACAGGTTCAACGATAATAATCGGTGCATCGGTTCTGAAAAATTCAAACCGATGAGTTGAGACTGCTCCTTCGACAAAAATCTTCACTTGGGCGGTGTGTGGTCCTGGGGCAACATCAGCCATTGGGAATAAGCAGCGAGCAGTTCCATTCGAGTCAACAGAGCCATTTGAGCTAGCCATACCAAGAATACGACATTCGACCTCAACACTCCATTCACCGGGTAACTCACTGTATGTTCGGCCATCTCTCAAAGACCAATCTGTAAACGAATTAACGGTGATTTGTGGACCAAATGTAGCGTTGCTGTTAGGAGCAAATGAAGTTTGGTTGATGAGTAAAAAATCACCGTCTTCGAGGTCTTCGACCAGATAAGCGTCACTGTCACTCACAACATGTGGGCCAACAGGACGATTGAAAGCGTGTCGAAAGGAGTCATGCGATCCACGAAGAGTCAAATCAAGATACGATACAACATGGTCTGCAGCGATGGTGTTTTGCTCATCTTGACTCAATGAAGCATCACCGTCTCCAAAGCCTTCCAAAAAGCTCGTTGAATCTTGGAATTGGTAATGGTCTGCTCCGAGAACCTCCATCATCTGCCAAGCAAAATCATCACCTTGAGAGAGAACCGAAGTCGCATCAAGGGAGGTATAGATTTCGTCAGCAGTACCTGTCAAGAAAAGGCCTGCTGCCGGAGATGCAGGTGAATGAATCCAACCTGCGGGCATCAAATCCATCCAATGCATTCCGTTCCAATCGGAAAAGTCAATTCCTAAACCAAACAGTCCACGAGGCGGTTGAGTATTATTCTGAACAGATGAATTCATCCAGAAAGGAAAGACACCGTAAGCGGCTGCTGCACCAATTCCGTGACCGCTTAGTCCCCAGTGAAGGAGGTCAAATTGACCGTAAGAGCCGCCAACAACCCCTGAACTGTTGTTCAACTTCCCTAATTGATTGTGTACCTTAACTGTCTGCTCAAGCACCTCGCCAAAATCTGAAGAAGTGTAAGATTCACTGTGAACTGCAACAATAAAACCTCGCTGAGCGAGGCGTGAGGTGAAATCCATATAGGAATCGGATGATTCACCTGAATCGACGAAGAATTGAACGTAGGGGAACGGCCCATTCCCCGCCATATCTTTGCCTGCACCTGATGACATAGCAGGGTAAACAAGTCGTAATTCGATTTGATCTTCCGCTACACCCAGTTCAAGATCGCTCCATCCAACCGGGAAATCGATACCCGTGTGATTCGACGTAAAATTCTGGTCTTCATCAGGATGCTGAGCCGAAGCAAACACGCTTACACTCGGCAAGAGAAAGCCGAGAAGCACGAAAAGGCATACCACCTGTTTCCTTGTTTCCATAACCTGCCTCAAGTGTTCGTTAGAGTCCTCATTCTAATCGCTTTTGGAGTCATGCGTTGTCAAAAAGGATATTTTCAGCATGGAGCAATTGGGAGAGAAGTAGACCGAGTGAAGGAAGATAATTGTCATATTGGGGCGCCCATAAATTTCGCCATGCTTCCAAATGTTGAGCCGCCAACATCCACCGGCCATCGAACGGAGAGTTTTCCATGAGTTGTACTCGGTGTTCGTAGCCACCCTCTACAGCGTGATAGTTTGGATTGAGTTGAAGAGAACATGATTGGAAGGAGGGGATAGGGTCAGGACCACCATCAAAATCAACAGCAAAATCAAGTGGTTTTTGGGAAGTCTCCTCTTCAAAATCAAATGGCAATTCTAATGTTCTTCTTCCTTCGAAAAGTCGTATTCGCCCTCCTGCCTTTAGCCACGCATAAGCAGTTGACCTTGCGGCACCGCCACCTCCACGCAGACCTAAGACTGCACCGGATTCAACATCAACGCCGTGATATTGTGCCACAGATACAACGCCGAGACCGTCGACGCCCGCACACCACCACCCCTGGCCATCCCAACGCAATGCATTGACTGATTGGAGTTTCATAGATTCATCAATCGTTGATACTGCTTCGCTGGAAAGTTGGTGTTTTAGGGGCGATGTGAGGTTGAGCCATACTTCGTTATCGAGCCACTGTGATGGAATCTCATGTACGTCTCCAACTGGAGTAGGCTTTGATGATGTTTCCAGTTCGAGCTCAGATTCAAATTTGGAAACGAGCCGAGAGTCGGAATCTTCGATTTCCATCGCTGACTGAATCGCTCTTGCCAACAGTGCCTCAGTACGATATTTACCGAAAGGCGCACCTGTGTGTTGCCAGATTGGAACGTGAGGTGAATGGCCCGCGTAGCCCCATCCTAATGCATCCTCAATTCCTTTGGTTTCAACCAGTTCAACATCGGAATGCTTCATCGATATAGGGATTTTTTTTCCAAACTTTTCCAAATTGGAAACGACTAATCCAAACAGCAATGGCGAGAGCGAATGCGACACAGGTGAGCCTGCTACCGCATACTTCACTCGTGCCATGAAAGACCTTATCGCCCGAAGTTCTTCAACATCATGCTTGAAATTCTATCGATACGGGGCAGTATTGAAAAAGGAGTGCGCATTAGCGATTTCATGGAGTATTCAAGTCAGAGCAAAGGCAAGGGATTAATTTCAATGCTCACCGCAGGTTTTGGTCTCTACCTCACAGCCGCTATGTGGAACGAATTTAACACTGCTCTCGGTGCTTTTTTAGGTCCGAGTCTCGGAATCATCGTAGGTACAATCATTTTCATGTTGTATCAAAGTAAGAAAAACGAAAATGAATTTACTCAAGGCGGTAACTACCTCACCTCTGAAGCTACTGCAATTGTTCGCGACAGTGAAGGCAGACTTCAGCAAGTTGAAAGTTCAATCGAAAAAGGAAGAAACCCTACCTTTTTCATCGCTATGATATACTTCATGGTTATCTTGATGAGTGAAATCACATGGTCGAGCCTCATCTGGTGATGAAATGGCAGGATTGCGTGATGTATTCATCATGAAAGACCGGATGAATAACGGCGCCTCATCTGTGATGATTATTCTCGAGAAAGCCTCGATTCTCATAACGCTCCTCATCATCCTCGCAGTCGGCTTGGCTCTCGATTTACCTCCTTGGGGAGTTGGGCTCATGTTCGGACTCTCCATTGGACCCGTCGTTTTTGGACACTATTACATCATTTACATCCGGCCATTATTGAAGCAGCAACGTGCGAAACTTGAAGAAGAGAAGCCGTCCAAGGTAAAGTGATACAATGTCTCTCATTTCAAATGTTCTCGATCTCGTCGGACTTGGTGGTATCACCGGTATTGATATTCTCTTTGCAGTAATGGCTCTTATCGGAACAGTCTTGTTCTTGATTTACTTCATCCTCATCTTGATTGGAGGTGTTGCTGATGGTGTGCTGGAAGTTGCTGGATTTGATGCTGACTTTGACATGGGTGCAGAAGGAATATTCCACATGCTCACTATACAAGGAATCCTGAGTTTCATCATGATGTTCGGAATATCAGGTTTAGCAGTGACTCAAAGCGACGGAGGCGATCTGTTGGCAATTGCTGTTGCAGTCGTGTCAGGAATTTTTTCAATGTGGATTATTGGTAAAGTCTTCCAAGTAATGAAATCTTTAGAAGTCGATGGAACCGTCAAACACTCCCTCGCTGTTGGGGCGCAGGGTAAGGTCTACATGACAATTGAAGCGGGGCAAACCGGGCAAGTTCAAGTTGAATTTCAAAATGCTATGCGAACATGTGATGCAGTTCTTGAAGACGAAAAGTGGAGCCTAAATACTGGCAAATTTGTTGAAGTTGTCAAGGTGATTGGCGAAACTCTTGTCGTCAAACCTCTCTCTGTAGCCAGTGTAATGGCTGAAGAAGAATAAATTGTGGCTCAACAGCCCCTTCTTTCGACGGGTGAAACCTCTTAAAGGACGGCCCAGCATGAGAAGACATGGCAGATGTTGGAACTTCGATAGCAGTAATTGGATTGTTTTTATTTACCTTAGCAGTTTTTGGAACAATTTACGTTGCTACAAGCAGATATAAATTGGCACCTTCAGACAAAATTCTAGTCGTTTATGGTAACGTCAAAGATTCCGGTGCAGCCGCATGTTACCACGGTGGTGGTAAGATTGTCTGGCCATTGATTCAGCACTATGCTTACCTTGACCTCAAACCGATGACCATTCGTATTGACCTTCAACACGCACTTTCTCAGCAAAACATCCGTATCAACGTACCTTCGACCTTTACCATCGGTATCTCAACCGCACCATCAATTATGCAAAACGCTGCAGAACGTCTACTCGGACTTTCCCAGCCACAAATTGAAGACATGGCAAGTGAGATCATCTTCGGTCAACTTCGTTTGACCATTGCAACACTTACAATTGAGCAAATCAACCAGGACCGTGAAGTCTTCTTGAAGCAAGTGTCAAGTAACGTTGACTCAGAATTGCATAAGATTGGTTTGTATCTCATTAACGTCAACATTACTGACATTACTGACGAAGCAGAATATATCGTATCTATCGGTGCTAAGGCAGCTGCAGAAGCAATTGCAAGTGCAGAAGGTGACCGAGCAAAGGCTCTGGAAATGGGACAAATCAAGGTTGCTCAAGCAGACGCAAACCGTGAAATTGAAGTTCAAAAGAGAGAATCCGACGCTATCGCTGGTAAGGCTGTTGCAAAGAAACTCGAAGTGATTGCTGTTCAAGAAGCGGATTCCGAATCGAAGATGGGAATCGCAGTTGCAAAGAGCCGAGAAGAGATTTCTGTTCAAGATCAACAAAAACTCGCTATTGAAGGTGTTAACTTGAGTCTGGCAGACATTGCGATTTCGAATGCTGTTTTGGCAGAGAAAGAGGCTGAGGCTCGTCAACGTGCTGAAGTCGCTCAACGCAGAGCCCAAGAAGAGATTGAAAAAGCGCAGTATTCACTTGAAAGCGAGCGTCTACGTGCTGCCGACATCGCCCGTGAAAAGATCGCTAAAGAGCAAATCGTGATTGCTGCTGATGCTGAAGCAGAACGCCAACGCCGTATTGCACAAGGTCAAGCAGACGCAATTCTTGCTCGATACAAAGCAGAAGCTGAAGGTCAACAATCTGTTCTAGAAGCAAAGGCTGCTGGTTACAAATCACTTGTCGCAAGCGCTGGTGGCGACACCAAGGCTGCTGCAACTCTGCTGATGGTCGAAAAGATTGAAGAATTGGTTTCACGACAAACCGAAGCAATCTCCAACCTCAAGATTGACAAGATTACTGTTTGGGATTCAGGTAACGGTGGTAAGAACGGTGAAGGTGGTTCAACCTCAAACTTCATCTCTTCACTTATGCAAAGTCTACCGCCTGTTCACGATGTGGCAAAGATGGCTGGCGTTGAATTGCCAGAATATCTTGGCGCAATGAAGGACGAATAATCCTCGAACTGGGTTTAGAACAGTGGTCGGTAAACCGCCACTTTTGTGCATTGATGAGCCGAGGGGTTCAAAGCCATATCGAATAGCATGGTGCTCATGGCAAGTGATTTGGATATCGCACGTTCTGCTTCAATCGAACCAATTGAGACTGTTGCTTGGAAATTAGGCATCTCTTCTCATGAATTGGTGCCCATGGGTAAAGGCATGGCCAAAATTACCTGGGAAGCGTTGAGTCAACGCTTTTCCAAACCACAGGGAAGCCTTGTATTGGTAACCTCTGTCAATCCAACTCCCTTTGGAGAAGGAAAAACCGTAACAACAATTGGTCTTACTCAAGCATTGTGTGCAATTGGACAGAGCGCCACATGCGTCATACGAGAACCTTCTATGGGCCCCGTGTTTGGAATCAAAGGAGGTGCTGCAGGGGGTGGACACTCTCAAGTCCTCCCCATGGAAGAAATCAATCTCCACTTTACCGGCGATTTACATGCAGTAACTTCTGCTCACAATCTTCTCTCAGCCCTTATTGACAACCACATTAAACAAGGGAATGAATCAAAATTAGAATCTACACGAATATATTGGCCTCGGGTCATCGATATGAACGACCGATCCCTTCGAGATATCGTCATCGGATTGGGTGGACCTGCAAATGGAAATACTCGACAAGATCGTTTCGATATCACTGCTGCAAGTGAAGTCATGGCCATTCTTGTTCTTGCCCAAGATTATGCAGACTTACGCAGGCGCATTGGTGAAATTGTCGTCGGGGAATCGACAGAAGGAAATCCTGTCAAGGCAGAAGACATCGGTGCAGCTGGTGCAATGAGCCTATTGTTACGAAATGCGTTCCTCCCAAATATGGTTCAGACGCTCGAAGGAAATCCAGCGTTCATTCACGGCGGACCATTCGCCAATATTGCTCACGGAAACTCAAGCATCATTGCAGACAGACTTGCCCTTGGAGCAGCAGATATTGTCGTGACTGAGGCCGGCTTCGGTTCGGACATGGGAGCAGAAAAATTCATGCATATCAAAGCAGCAAATTCTGGTAAAGCACCTGATTGTGTTGTGATGAATGTTACCATTCGTTCGATGAAACTTCACGGTGGAGCGTTTGGAAGCCGAGGAGGATACAGGCCGTCAAAAGAGGAATTAGAAGCAGAAGATGTGGACGCTGTTGTTCGAGGAGCACAGGGTAATTTAGACCGTCATATCAAGAACATGGCTGGATTCGGAATGCCGGTATTGGTTTCCATTAACCGCTTTGCATCTGATACTGACGATGAATTGGAAGCACTCAAAAGAGAGGCACAAAAAAGCGGAGCCGTTCATGTCGCCCTCACAGAAGTCCATTCAAACGGTGGTCAAGGAGGAGAAGAGTTAGCAAAGGCTGTCGTTTCAGCAGTTCAAGACCATGTTGCAAACGGTAGACCATTTACACCCCTGTTCACCAAAGAACTACCAGTGCTAGAGAAAATGGAAGCAATCGCCACTAGAATCTACAAAGCGGAAGGCGTCGAAGTAAGTGCTTCGGCAATGAAGCAACTTTCAAAACTCCAAGCATGGGGATACGGGAATCTTCCAGTTTGCATGGCTAAAACACAATACTCCTTTTCCCACGACCCGGGTAAATTAGGTGCTCCGGTTGGCTTCACAATTCCAGTCCGTGAGTTCCGACTAAATGCTGGAGCAGGATTCATCGTCGCAGTTCTTGGTAACATGATGACGATGCCAGGATTACCTAAGCGGCCTGCTGCTCTTGACATGGACATGGACGAAGAAGGCCGACAAACTGGTGTCTTTGGGTGAAGTAATGAAAATTCTCAAGCGTGAACCCCTACTTTGGCGACTCAGAATTGAAACTGAGGACGACCTGTGGGCACTAGCACGTATCGCAAGAAAAGGTATGAAACTCGGCATGCTTGGAGAAAGGAGAGACCAAACCACTGGTGGTGATGAAGGTGGTCGAGCCAAATCTGCTGAGCGCAAAAAAATGTGGATTCGACTGCATATAGAGAGTACAGATTATCAAACATTTAGTGAGAATCTACGCATTCATGGAACCATCGAAGAGGCACAATTTGATGTTGGCCTCCATCACACACACATCGTTGAAATCCGTGACGAAGTTGAACTCAGTTGTTCGACTGCATTTTCCTCGTCTGACAGAGAACTCCTCAAACAGGCAGAGCAAGCATCAGGTCAGACCAATGTTGTTCTTGCCGTGGTAGAGACGGATGAAGTCGTTTTGTTCCACGTTACTGCACGCGGATTACGTGAGGGAGCCACGTGGACGATGCGGGGTGGGGGAAAGCGAGGAGAGATACGACAATCGGCAGGAATTGCCTCGACTTTTCGCTCAAAGGTGATCGATGCACTCCTTGACACATTAGGCCCTGAAACTCCTCTTGTCGTATGTGGCCCGGGACATGCTCGCGAATCTTTGCTGGCTGATTTGAAGAAGTTAGGGGAAACCCGAATGATGAAATCAGTTGCAACCTCGATGGCTGGACGTGCAGGCGCAAATGAAGTACTGCGAGATGGATTGGCTGGAGATTTACTGAGTGAGCACGCCATCTCTCGAGAAATTGAACTCATCGAAAAAGCATGGGAGTTACTTTCAACTAACGGAGCAGTTGCGTATGGAGAAGTTACACTCCAGAAAGCAATGAGTGAAGGGGCTATTGAAACTCTACTTATCTCTGCAGATATCCTACGAGATGAAGAAAAAAGGATTGGAACTGAAACTTGGTTGAAATGGGTTGAAGGTTTATCTGATATTGGAGCTGAACTGGTACAATGCTCGACTGACCATGATGCTGGGCAACAGTTGTTGGGACTCGGAGGAGCAATTGCAATTCTCCGTTATGCAATGTGAGGGAAAAGAATGCGCGTCATCACACTTGAAGATTTGAAAGGCGACATACGTTCAGGTATGCAAGGTGCTCGTTGGTTGATTCTTGAAGCGGATGAAGTGGACAGTTCAGCAAACCTCCTGATGTTCACAGAACTCGAGGATATTTTGGTAGCAGTAGACCACCGAGGCTCAAACCCTCCCGACGGGCTTTGGCAACGAGCTGTTCACCTCATTCTGATTGACGGTGATGAAAATGACGCTCAGGAATTTTGCAAGAAATCCGGAATCACGAAAGTTATTGCCGGTTCAGAACAAGAGATTCGGACTTACCTTTGGTAGTGGGTCTGGAGGGATTTGAACCCTCGATCAACGCCGTGTAAGGGCGGTGTCATAACCACTAGACCACAGACCCAACCGTCCCTGTAAGAAGGTGTTATTGAAGGCATTGATGCAGGCGTTAACCTCAAAACAGAGGAACTTCGCCATTGAATTGCATGGATGAAGATGTTCAAGCCGCTGCAGCCCGTCTTGTACGGCGCATCAAAGAAGGTGGCCACAGTATTACCGTTGCTGAATCATGCACCGGTGGACTGCTCTCGAGCGCGTTCACCGATATCTCTGGAGCATCTGCTTGGTTTAATCAAGCATGGATAACGTATTCGAATGAAGCCAAAATCAAGGAATTGGATGTACGTACTGAGTCAATCGAGAAAAAAGGGGCAGTCTCTGCAGAGGTTGCTATTCAAATGGCTCAAGGAGCCTTGAAAAAAGCCGATGCCGATATTGCAATTTCAATCACTGGAATTGCTGGTCCAAAAAACGATGGAACCAATAAAAAAGTTGGATTGGTATATGTTGGAATTGCTTCAAAAAACTGGGCGAATGCTGAATCTACAGAAATTGGTGGTAACAGAGCTGAAAATAAAATTGGATTTGTACACTTTGCATTGCTATCAACCATCAAACGTTGGGATCAGGCCATGGCCCAAGATGAAGAGCAACTCTTGGAACTTGAACGCCAAAAAGCGGAGAAGGAAGCAGAGAGAATTCAATTTGAGTTAGACCGAGCCCAAAGAGAGGCTGCTGCTCGTGAATCAGCACCTTGGCAAGATGATTCATGGGATGGAGAGGGTGCACCTCCTGGGAAAGATTCGTCACTTGACAACGAAGCAGAATGGGATTAACCCATTGGCAAAATGAACCATTCATACCGATGTGCTTTTGGAGCGGAGGCGTTACCTTGAGTTCATGGGTGCATCTGAAGAGGAAATGACTGCACTCTTACGGCAGCGTGGCTTTCTTCCATCTGCATCTATTCGTTCACGTTTGCTCAGTCTCGACGATTTAGAAGGCGTACTCAATTGTTCAGGGGAAGTTGGATTTGAAAAAGGTTTTTTGACCAACGATATTCTTGAATCGATGCTACAAGTATGGAATCAAAAAAATAAATCTGCCCCTCTTGTTTCAACTCCTGTACAAGAGAAACCGTCAACATTAGGAAGGACAATTGCCCCAATTCATGCTCCAGAGCCACTTGACTTGAAGTTTAGAAACAACCTTCCCGATTGGAACACTGCTGATTTCAGTGAAAATGCATCCGATGCACCAAGTGATATTTTAGTTCATTATGACATTACAGGCAACAGTATTACCGAAGGAAAAATGACAGACATTACATCGTGTTTCAGTGACAGATTGCAAAGTATTCGAAAAATGATTATTCAAAATTCCAACCTCCCAAGAACTCCGACTGAAATCTCGCGATTACATGCTGAAAGCAGCCGCTATCAAGGATATGAAAACAAGGCTGTTGCGATTGGACTGGTCAATGAGCCTCGCTATACCAAGAACGGTCACCTCATGTGGAGACTTGAAGATGAAACTGGAGAGCTCACCTGCTTACTTACCAAAAGAAAGGGTGACGATAGAGATAGGGCGCATGAGCAAATTTTGGAAGCAGGATTGATGCCTGATGATGTACTCGGTGTGTCAGGGACATTCAGTCAAACTGGTGACATGTTCTATGTTGATGACTTGCATTTCCCAATGCAAGCAAGTCATCAGAAAACTTCTGCAGAACACGGAGTAAGTGTGGCTTTTGTCTCGGATATTCACGTCGGATCAAAGACATTCTTGGAAGCACAGTGGCACAAAATGGTCCGTTGGTTCCATACAGACCCTCTTGCAAAGACCATCAAATATCTCATTTTATCAGGGGATTGTGTCGATGGTGTTGGAATTTATCCCGGTCAAGACAGTGAACTTTCAATTCCTGACCTTTTCGGGCAATACACTGAATTTGCACGGTTACTAGAACTGCTACCAGACTGGGTAGAATGCGTGATGTTGCCAGGAAACCACGACGCTGTGCGACCTGCTGAGCCTCAACCGACCTTTGAGAAAGACATCCAGCAAGATTACAACACGACCACTTTTGTTGGTAATCCGTGTGACTTTTCACTGCACGGTGTTCGCTTGCTGTCATACCATGGAAAATCTATTGACGATTTTGTTGCTGGTCTGAGAACTGTGACGTATGCTGATCCCGTCGAAGCCATGCGACAAATGCTCCGACGTCGGCATCTTGCCCCTCAATGGGGGGGTAAAACTCCACTTTCTCCCGAACCTGAAGATGGGTTGGTCATTCGTCAAGTTCCGGACATTTTTGTCACGGGACACGTGCACGGACATGCGTGCGTTGATTTCAAAGGAACAACCCTGATTTGCTCAAGCACGTGGCAAGATCAGACTTCCTATCAACGAATGCTGGGGTTCCAACCCAAGCCTTGTATGCTGACAATTGTCAATCTGAAAAGTCATGCTACGACTTCAATTCCATTTGCCTGATTATTCAATACGCAACAGAGGAAGTATTGCTCGCAAATCTTTTGCGTAGACGACATCAATATCTGCTGCTTCAAAGGCCTTTTGAGAAGATTCGCGAGTTGGATTAAACCCAATGAAGCGGCTACCTTCGATATGCATTGACAAATCCATTTCCGAATCACCTACTGAAACGCAATTCTCTGCATCAAGGCTATTCATCTCAAGTAAGCGATGAATGATTTCGCCTTTTCCTGTTGCATGAAGTCTGCAAATCCCATCATCAGAGAGTGTGTCATCATCATTGAACAAGAAACCGTTGGCAATCCAGTCGTCTACTTTGAGCATAGAGGCGATGGATGCAACAAACAAATCGACACCAGCACTAACAATCGCTACAAAAACGCCATTCGCTTGGAGCTGCTCGACAACTTCGCGAGTGCCTTCCATTAATTTCACACCGGAATAAGCACGAAACAACTCGTCTCGATAGATGGGGTCTTGCTTTTCCTTCCACATCTTAATGTCTGAACGCATGAATTCAACATCTGAAAATTCTCCACGAATGAATCTTTGCAGATTCACTGCATTGTCAGTTCCGAAGTGGTCGTGAAGGGTTCGCCATGAACTTACAGCATCAACAAGGACACCATCGCAATCGAATACGACACACGTCGTTTTTGGGATCTCATTACTTGCAGACATGACGCTCATGTCACTGAAAACAACCTTCCTTGAAAGGCTTCGCTCAAGGTTTGATGAAAATACGGACCGAAGTCAAAAGAAAAAGGGGGCCGAAGGCAGGGGGCCCCTTTCGGAAACCCCCTGCGTTCGGGCGGTTCTCTGTCTCCAAAGAGACAGTCATCCCATTACAGGGATGCGGGAGACAAAGAGGAGGGGCATGTGCCCCTCCTCAATGCATCCGATTTGTCAGATACGATTACGCTCAAGCGTTAAGGTTGTACGACAAACCACTCCAGGAGCGCAAGAGCGCACCATCTCCTACATTTGGAGCGTAGGATAGAGTGATTGTAACATCTTCAAGTGGTGTTCCTTCAGAATCGTGTGTTCGCACGAAAATTGTATCACCTGTGTTGAAGGTTGAAACCTTGTCGTCACCTTCGTTGTTGACTTGATCGACGAATGTGACCATAGAGTCACTGTTCGCTGGATTGAAGCCATAAACGTCGTTGGTGTCTGCCATATTGTAAGTCACAATCTGGTCCGCTCCACTGCCGTCCACGTAGAATACACGAACTTCAACTGCTTGGGTAGCCAAGTCAGTTTCAGCAGATTGAACGGTGATTCGCCAGTGACCATTGTCAACATCGAAGCTGTCAATGTCCTCAATGTCAAAAGTGACCCGAGGGACACCCTTGACATCAGTATCAGCAAGGCTACTTGCCCAAACATAGATGACACCGGAGAGAACAACGGTGATTGCAACCATCAAGATAGTTGCAATAACTGGGCTCACTGCCATATCATCATCTTCGAACTTCTCTGTAACTTCTTCCTCATCATCAGCACGGCGGCTGGCGAAGGCAAGAGCACTCACAAAGAGACCTGTTAGGCTGACGACAACAATGCTTGGTGCGAACGAAGGCACAGCGCTGGCACCGATGGTGCGGACAACGTTTGGTAGAGCCTGTCCGGTAGCACCGAACGATTCTGAACCTGCTGCGAATTCGTTACACTTGCCCCAATCGGAACTTGCTTCAGCAGTATCCAAGTCGAGGGTTGTTAGCCTGTTGTTACACCAGTAGTTGTCTTCGAGCATTGGTCGGCGTTCAGAGGTCTGAGAAGCACTCTGTCCGTATTGACCTGGAGCAGACCAAGCAGAGCCTTGAGATCCGCCGTTGTTTGAACGGTGGGATTCTGGGTCATCTGTTTGGAAGCGCTCACTCGCAGGAACTGTGAGGTCACATGGGTCGTTCAAACATGTTAGAACGTCCATTGAGACTTCGACCTTGGTCGTATCCTTTGTCATGTAGACATCTTCGTTCACATCAATGCTGGTTCCGTATGCTGGGACATTGTAGTATCGAGTAAACTCTTCTTCTGAATGTCCGTCAGTGTGGAATGTCACTGCAAGCATGTGATCGTAGTTGTATGGTCCTTCATCGCCACCAGCGTCGATGTTCACTGTAACAGGAACATAGGTGCCAGTCATGATGTTGGTAATACCGTTGAAGTTAATTCCAGAGACAGCGTCAATAGAATAGTCAGCGACGTTTTCTGCAACACGCTCGACTGTAACATACATCACAACATCATCTTGACCTTGCTCGTATGCTGCAATTGGCATAATCGCTGGGTCATAGTTTGGTGTGTGTGATGGTGCAGTAGCGGTATCCTTGAGAACCAAATTGATAGCACAGAAGGTCTGGCCATTTGGTCGCAATTGGTGAATACCGTTGTCGTTCATGTAATCAATTTCCCAATCGTAACCGTTTGTGGTTGCGTCTGGAATCAAGGTGAACACGAGGTCTGTGCCAACGATTGCGGTTGTGAAGTAGTTGGTGTAAGCACACTGACTTGTTGGTTCAACAGTCCAAGTGAGGTCTGCTGGAACATCGTGGTCAACATCACTCATCAATGGTAGAAGATCCCAAGTGAGGTTGTCAGCATTGGTATCGTCTTCAGTCATGGTGATGTATTCACCTTCACCAGTAGCTCGGTCACCTGCGTCGTTCAACAACAAGTTTTGACTGTTCGCATCTTGCAAGGAAATCACAGGTGCGTCGTTCACCGGTGCGACTGAGAAGTCAACATCGAATGATGCAGCATCTGTGTTCTCGTTACCGTTATCGGACAAGTCAAGAGTTACTGTGCATGTGCCGCCCTTTTCATTAGCAGTGTTTTCAGTAATAACCAGGTTGTTTCCTGAATCAACTTCAACAGCGAATGCATCACATGTTGAGTCTACTGCTGCAGCCCAATCGTAGATTTGGCGGTCAGGCGATTGCTCGTTTGCCATGTCACGGATGTAGGAACTGGAAGCGTTGGAAACGTTACCAAGATACTTGGTGTGTGTTCCAAATCCTTCAGCAAGGATGTTGTTGTATGTGTCGTCAACCGAGAAGATTGGCATGCAATCAAGTTCAAGGACGTTGCAGATCACTGGTGCGTCATTCACATTCGTTACTTCGAAAGTAATGTTGTGTTTGTCAGTCAAACCGTTGCTGTCAGTAACTTCGAACTCATATTCGAGGGTTCCAAATTGGTCGTCAAGTGGAGTAATGGTCACTGTGTGTCCATTTTGGTTCCAGTCGACAAGAACGCCGTCATATGCATCGATGTTGCCATCAGCAGAAGTCCATGTGAGGTCTGCTTCGAGGTCTTGAACGTCGTCAGCCATGTTTGTTAGGCTGAAGGTGTAAGCACCCGAGTCTTCAGCAACAGTGATGTCTGCAAGAGATGCCTGAATTTCAGGGCATGCACGTGCCATATCAAGGTCGATTTCAACGTTGGTAGCAAGAGACAAGTCTGTTGCTGTAGCCCAATCGTATTCACAGTCTGCTTGAGTCTTAATCATAACATCGTAGTTCTTAGCAACACTTGGAGTGTTGGAACCCTTGTATGAACGGTAGACAAGAACTTCATCAGCAATCGAACCTGTTAGAAGGTCGTCATTTGTCAATTCAACAGTCATGTATTCACTGAAGGTTTGCAATGTGTTTGAAGAGTCAATGGTTTGCGTTGGGTGGACAGTGCTGACATCAGCAGTTGTCTCTCCCTGAACGATTGCCACAATGTCAACCTGAGTTGGAGTTCCACCAATTCGTGAGAATGGGATGGAAATTTCAGTCAAGGTGCTCGAGGATGAAACATCCACATTCGCTGAACTGAGTGTTGTTGGACCCCATCCGAGGAAACCGTAGCTATACAAGTCAAAGGACGAATCACTGTCAGCCCAAAGCACGTAGTTGGCTTGGAATGGCAATGTGTGAGAGCCACCGAGATTGTATCCAGTGTTGCTTCCGCTGCCATCAACGCTGAGGTAGATGAGCGCGTCACTTACAGCGAGATCTTCACCGGTCAAACCGATGTAGAGGTCATCGCCTTCGATGTATGTAACCATCATGTCGTTGGTTCCGTCTCCGCTCATCATACCAGGCATTGCGTAGCCAGATGGGTTGAGGGCGTTACCACCGTTCCAGTCTTCGTCAGAACCATCAACGTTCATGACTTCAGGTTGGAAACTTGTTGAGACATATGATGCACGTGTTCCGTCAGTTGATTGAATCAACATAGCAACTTCAGCAGTAGGTGCAGCGGTCAAGTGGGTTGAATCCATTGAGAACAAGTTTGCTTCATCAATGGTCGCAGAGGCTGCGACAACCAACTTGCTTGCATCAATTGTGTTTCCAATCGAGGTGATGTATGCATTGCTGCCAGCATCAATCTGGACATCAGAAGCAGACCAGGTCATGTTTTCAACAGACCCAACGGATTCTGAAACTTCCAATGCAGTTGTTGCAGTCGATGTGCCTCCATCCCATCGGAATGGTGAGTTTTCGACATACATTCCAACAAGACCAGATGCGTCCATTGGGTAGACCCAAACATCATCACTGTCAACAACATGCAATCCAGTTCCGGTAGTTCCACCGTTAACTGCTGCGTTAATCGCTACGACAGTTGCATCATCCACATAGACACCAAAGTCATCGCCAGAGATTGACGAATCACCAGTCAGTGTAAGTTCACCACTGGTCTTTTCAACACCAGTTGCGAATCCTGCAATTGTGGTTCCTGATAGTGTCAAGAGGTCACCGTTCGCATCATCAGCATCAATTCCGACAGTCAATGAGTCGCCTGCACCTTGAAGGACAGAGTCGACGTCAGTCACGTCACAGTTGCTTAGAGACATTGCGTTGTCTGACAATGTTATGGTGTTTCGAGCAGAGCTGATCGAAATACCTGTGCAGTCTTCAAACACGAGTCCAACTGCAGATGGTGCAGTTCGACCAGGTGAAGTTGTAATGGTGTTATCAGCAATTGTTGGTCCAGAGTATCCACCAGCAGTGCCGCCTTCAACCATGTAAACGTTGGTTCCACCGTCACCGTAAGTGTCACGTAGAGTCAAGGTGTAGTTTCCAGCATCAGTGTATGTTGCCAATGGTGTGTATTCTGTGTTGCTGCTAAACGTGTAACTGCTCCAACTGTCAGTTGTTCCATCAGGCTTCAAGATGGTGATACTAGCTTCGTATCCCCAGCTGTCTGTTTCGATGTTAACTTGCATTGTTTTACCAGTAGCAAGGTTGACGTTACATGTTGCAGGACCGTAGTTGTATGAGTATCGGCCAATTGAGCACAGTGAAGTGGTAGGAGCAGGTGGTCCAGTAGCAGAATCGACAATCAATCCACCGTCTGCATCGACGAGAGAGTTGTTATCGATATCACCGTATCCACCAACAATGGACATACCGGCGTATGCGGCATCTCCACCACCGTTGATGTTGTTGTCTGTGATGTGATAGTCACGAGCATCTGACATGTAAATTCCATCAGTTCCAGCATTAATTGTGTTGCCAGAAATGGTCGTACGTGTGTGTTGTCCGTTGTAGACTGCAATTGCGGCAGCTGCTGCATCGACGCTGTTGATCACGTTGTCGCTAATTACGGCGTCATCGGAGTATCCGTTCGTGTAGAGCCAAATGTCAGCAATTTCTCCTCCATCGTTGAACACGTTGTTGGTGATTGTTGCGTTATCAGCACCATAGGTGTCCGCTGTGTGGTAGTTGTAGTAGTTTGAACGTTGTAGCATAACACCGACACCACAGTCGTTGAAAGTGTTTCCACTTACGAATGCACCGTCACCGCCACCAAGAACCATACAGATATCCGTATATTGGATAGCGTTGTTCAGTTGTTGGTATCCCTGGAAGTGAGAGATTGTTGAGTTCGTAATTGAAACGTCATCAATTTCCCAGTTATAGGTCGAGAACGAAGATCGGTATCCATTGGTAAACTCTAACTTAGCAACGTTCGAGAACACGGTGTTGTTTGCATGGAAGCTCGTAATCGGAGAACCGTAGTATCCGATTTCAACACCATACATATCTCCTTGGTCATCAGAAGAAACACCATACACTGCTGCATCATTCATGAAGAGTTCAGCACCGTATGGGTTTCGTGTGTACCAACGTTGTGTGTTGTAGTAATCATATGCACCGGTCGACAGGATAGTTGACCCGTTGAAGTCATATGTGCTTGCAGACTTGAGGTAGAAGTAAGGAACGTCAACCATGATGACATTGTTGGATTGGCTTGTAGCGAATCCACCATAGTAACCATATTCGTTGACTGTTCCACCGCTACCGTCATCAAGAGTTCGTGAACCCGAAGTCGAGAACGAACCTGCACACGGAGCGACTGTAGTAAATGCAGTGCTGGTTGAATACCAACATACACGCTCAGTAATCTGTGTTGTCAATGGGACAGTTGCAGTGTTTCCACTTGCATCAGTCAAACTTACAGATTGTGATGCATATCGGAAGTCAGCAATGTTGTTGGTTGAAGATGTGTATGAGTATGCAACCTCTGCAACACTCATGACTTCATATCCAGACAGTGATGGGATAACGAGACCTTGTGCAGCGTTAACAGTTGCAGTCTCAAAGACGAGACCTTCTGCAACACCGAGCGAGTCTGTAATTCCATTTCCAGCTGATGCGCCATCTGCGTCAATCAGTGTGACGGTTGCGTCAGCAACAGGTGAGCTGTCTGCAGTCAATGTGACATCGAGTTGGCGCATTCGAGTGAACATACCGGTTCCGGTAACTTCGACGCTTGTCGAGTCAACAGTTCCTTCGATAAAGTCAACATTTGCTGCACTGTTAATTACAACATCCTTTGTGTTACCCATGGTAACATCAGTCAGAGTAATATCTCCAGCGCCATCTGTTTCAACACCGATAGCGTTCGATGAAATCGACATGCTATCGAAACTTACGTCATTATCTGTGTTTTGACCATACTTGAATGCTGCACCAGCGCTGTTCACGACTGAACCAGAGAGTGATCCAGTAATGTCCTTCGCGTAGTAAACACCAGCAGTTCCTTGACCATCAAGGTCGAGGTTGTCAAGATCCATAGATCCGGATGCTGAGTTTCCAATAAGGACACCATAGTCTCCACCGGTTACGGTGATTCCATCCGAAGTTGAAGCAACTTGACCCGAAACTTCGAATCCTGCATCAGTAGGGTTGGTCACTGTGATGTCTTGGAAGTGAGCAGCAGCGAAAGAGCCACCAACTGAAACACCAGTGTCAGCACCGGTGATTGTTCCGTCCTTGAAGAGCGGAGTTCCAGATTCACGAACATAGTCATCATCGATGAGAGTTGATACAGAGTTTCCTGCTCGTGCAACGATTTCCAAGCGGTCTTGGAAGTTGTCAGCACGGTTGTGGAGGACATCGATATACAGCGAAACCTTCGAGAGGTTGCTTGCAGAGATGTCGACCATTGGCATGGTCAAACGTGCACCTTGTCCAGCGTTCATGTAATATGAGTATGCGTAGTCAATACAGACGTTGTATGAACCAGTGTATCCTTCAGGAGGCTTGTAGACACCTTGTCCACCGTGGTAGGAGGTGTAGTAGAAGCCCCAGTAGTGGTATGGGTAGTAAGCATAGGAACCAGATGGGCTAACGCCATCGATGTTTTCCCAGTCAAATCCGAATTGCGGAGGTGCTTGGTAGTAACCTGGGTATCCAGGGTTTGTTCCTGCCATGGTTTGCCAGATGTAGTAGAAGTATCCTTCAAACGAAGATGGATAGTTCGGTCCGTAACTGTATCCATAGCTGTTACAGTTCCAACTTGGAACACCACCGGCTGCGCCTGCGGTGTATGTGGCATGTGTGCCATCTCCAGATGCTGGGTCTGCAGCGCTGTATGGGTAGTATCCAAGATCAGAGGAACTGCTAATGTTCCAAGCGTTTCCTGCATCATCTTCCAACTCAATGTTGTATCGGTCGGTGATCATGTAGTACTTGCTTGTTGCATAGTTGTATGATGGGTGAGCGTTACCGCCACCGTAAATACTGTTCCATCCAACTTGGATGTAGTCGTTTGCCAAGTAAGTTGACAAGTCAACCTTGTAGGTTGTCCATCCAGTGCTTTGGCCGCTAAGAAGTGTGCTGCGGTAAATGGTAGGTAGAGACATACCACCGTAGACATCCACACCAACGACGTTGTCGGTGGAAGTGAATCCATCGATTTGAGGAGCACCGTTGTATGCTTGAATTCCAACAGCTGCGTTCTTGACGATAATGTTGTCAATTGAGCCACCTGCTGCTTCAACCCAAAGTGCGGTTCCTGTTTGTCCATTGTTGATAATGGAGGAATCTGCGATGCTGACGGTTCCACCATCAACCTTCACAGTAGCCATTGAGTCACTGCTTGCAGATGAGCCATAGATTGCTGCATTGTTCATCATTTGCAATGTTGCACCAGAGCCGATCATGAGAGCAGCGCCAGTCGACGAATCTTGAGCAACATCACGGATTGTTCCGCCATCAAGGATGAGGGAGCCACTCACGATATCAATGTTAAGACCATACGAACTCGAGAACGCTCGAATTGCACCAACTGCACCAGTATCAGGTGAAACTGTGACTGCAACTGAACCACCGTTGCTCAAAGTGAGAACCGGCGAACTTGTAGCCGAACTCTTCACCTTCAAGGATGAACCCTTCAAAATCATCATACAACCGTCAAGGTTGAGATCCGCTGAGAGGGTCATTGGTGTTCCATCAAACTCAAAGATTGTGTGTCCGGATGCAGTTGTTCCGTTGGTTGGAAGAGATGCTCCGTTGTTTGGATCAACATAGTTGTCCATCCAAGCACAGTCCATGCCTGCTTGATCGAAGTCAACAGGTGCTGGTTCGAGCAAGAGGTCAATGCTGCTTCCAATGGTAAATCCTGCAGTAGGATACCAAGAGTCGCTGGACATTGTTTCGTTCTGTCCGGCAGGACCGAACGCACGGATGTTGTGGTCTGCGTATGCGTTACCAGAATCATCTCCTGTAATAACCCAAACACTTGCAGAACCTGCAGTATCTGTGACGTGACTTCCAACTTCAAACAATTCAGAGGAAGAACTGTCAATCACTGCAGCAGTGACTGTGTGTCCAGACTTGAAGATTTGAGTTGGAGTTCCACCAACCAAAGCCATTCGGTAGGTGCGAACTGTTGCCAGTCCACCATACCAGACTTCAGACGAAGAGGACGCAACATCGATGTCACAATCTCCGGTAGCACCGGAGGAATCTGCACAGTCGTCACCGTTTTGTGTAACTGCGACAAGACGGATATCAGAGTTGGTATCTGCTTGTGCGAGGTAAACACTACCGGTTCCTGCTGTTGAGGAAGTTACTGCGCTTTCACCCATGGTAACATCAGAATATCGTGCATAGATTGCAGACTCTGAGGTTGAGGAGTGGCTAAGAGTTGAGCCAGACACAACGATTGTGTTTGCAGCAGCAGAACATCCGTTTGAAGACAAACGGTCTGCGCTCATACTGTCTGCAATAACATTCCAACCGCAACCAGAGACGATTACATCTCCAGCGTCAAGGTTGTTCATGTTAATCACATCTGAGTTCACAGGGTTTCCAGTGACGGTCAAGTCGCCAACAGAAACATCAGTGAATGTTCCAGGTTGGACGTTTCGCATCATCATGTTTCCACCGGTAACGTCGTCAAAGACTGCGTTATCGCCAGAGGCACCTGCAGCGGATGAAGTTGCACTTCCACCAGGAAGGAATTCCATTGATGCTGTGCCAAAGTCGACGTCGGTCAACGAAATCATACCCATTGCGTCAATCGAAACCGACGAGTAGTCACTAGCATCGAAGTTGTGCAAGACAACTTCACTGCCGCTTCCACCAGCGGAACCAATTGCATCACCAGTTTGAGTCGATGTTGCAGTAGCAGTAACGTTTGAAACAGTGACCATTTGCAAGTCGACATCAATCAAGTTGACGTAGGCATTGCTGATGGTTGTGTTCTCCAAGAAGAGTGAACCTGTTGTAGAGCCTCCAACGTTGACAATAGCACCGCCGCCGGCATTACCATCAGTGTTACAGTTCGTCATGCTACCTTCTGTCAAGGAAACGACTGAGTTTTCTGCAAAGTCGAAACATGAGCTGTCTGCTCCGTTAACATCGAATTCGTTCATCGACACAACAGTGCCCTGTCCGCTTCCGTGAGAGAAAGCAGAGCCGACATTGGTGAAGGTCACGTGATCCATTGTGAAGTTACCAACGTTGCCGTTCGAGCTTGGGTTTGAGCCGTGGCGAGAACCTGCAGCAATAGCAGCATCAGAGGTGTTCTTGAAGTCAACGTATGAGAAGACGTGGCGATCATCAGTGCCTGTTGAACAGTCATCGGTAAATGCCATTCCAAGCCATTCTGAATCAAGTGCTTCGAAAAGGACATGTGCAGAACTGTTACCGTTGATGGTCATTTGGTCACAAGCACCGTCAAAGGAGATTCCCTTGCCAGCACCGATTTGAACAAC
>DAMU01000110.1:0-10525 GCA_002499705.1 Euryarchaeota archaeon UBA91 | reverse complement strand
CGGATTGGGCTGTCTGTCAAATCCCAAGTTGTATCTTGAGTAATGTCAGATGTTACATCTGTTCCCTTGCCTTCGAAAGGCATAGTTCGGTAGTAGACACCACAATCTGCAGCGCTGTTCTGGTAGCAGTAGTAGGTTCCGTAGTAAGACCAGTAAGGAGCGATCAATCCTGCTCGAGCATAGCTGCTAGAGGAGTATGGCAACTGTGGCATGTTTCCATACCAAGTGGTCATACTGCGCACGACTGAGGTTGCACCGTTACTGACGAAGTGCATGTTACCGTGTCGACCTAGGTTGATACGGTCATTGCTGTCAGTGTAGTTGTAATCAGTACCGAAGTAGGTAAAGTTGAAACCATCTGGCATTGCAATATTATCAGCACACTGGGAACTCCATGTGTTCCAGTAGTAACCAGAAGCACAGTAGTATCCGGACGGCTGACCGCTGGATGATCCCTGAATTGCAGATTCATCAGCGTTAACCAATCCGGTTAGTCCACGGTCAAAGGATTCCCAAGAACCGTCACCACTTGACGTAGAGATACGGTAGTTGTTGGTGTGAGGATTTGTTCCAGTGATGTATTGTGTGCTTGTTGAATGTCGGATGGTTTGACCCTTTGTTCGGGTTTGGTCCATGAATCCAACAGTTGCAGCGTCGTATGAGTTTGTACAAGAGTCATCGTATTTGAATTCGATTTCATTTGTAACGTCATAGAAGACTGCTTGGTAAGTACATCGGTCGTTACTGTTTGTGTATTGCATGTCTCTCCATTCGACGATAAACATCTTGTTTGGATCACCAACTGAGAAGGACTCAGTCGATGTCGTAGCAGAGTTAACGCCGGTTGCGACGGTTGAAACGTCTTGAGCAGTCATGTAATATTCAACGGAGTCTCCACGTTCAAGGTCTTCGACATCAGCCGACCAGTCACAGGAAGCAGAAGCACACTCTGAGCGTGTCTTTCCTGATTCTGGGGTCATGACTGATGATGTCCAGGAACCTGCAGTTCCACCGTCTGGTGTAACACGGTAGTACATTGTTGGGCCGACACCAGCGGTTGTGCTGACATTCAGTCCTGCCGGTGGGTCACCTGCATCAGCAAGTGTTGCGGTAATGGTTCGGCTCTTACTGTGCGAGTCTGCTAGAGCAGAGTGGTCAATATCAGGCGAGAAGGTGTCAGGAGTTGGGGCAACGCCTCCAGTCTTCCATGTGACATCTCCAGATGAAGCCATTCTTCCATAGTATCCCATACCGAGTGCCCATCCAGCCCAAACGTAGTTTGTAGAACCGGTGTAAGCACCTGCGTAGTAGTAAGCACCAGAGCACTGGTCACGGCTGCTGTATGGACTTCGCATGAAGTAGGTGAAACCGTTGGAGGCTACACAAAGTCGGTTAGCATTTGTTCCAGCACCGCCAGTAGCGTTACCGAAAGCGAACTTACCCATGTGTCCACCGTAGTCAGATCCAAGAGTGATCTTGTATGACTTGGTGTATCCATAGTTGTAAGAGTTGGTTGCAGAACTTCCACCGGACAACTTTTCGTCAATAGATGGAGAACTACCGATACCAACCATAGCGAAGGCATCTTCACCAGCGTTGTAGAGGTAGAGCAAGTTCATTCCAGGGCCGTCATCGGCAGCGGTCGTAAGGTATCCACCATCGTCTCGGTGCAATTCATCGAGGTTCGAGCGTTGCGAAGACGAGGCCATTCCGTTGTATCCAGAGCCAGCAACGGTTGTGTGTTGCATAACCCAGTTGTTGTAGAAGTAGTAGGATGAGGTGTACCAACATGAGTTGCTTCCTGTTCCACAAGTGGATGTGTCGAATTCAAAGTAGAACTCGTCGCTTCCATCGAAGTGGGTCATTTGGCGGTCGATGAGTTGGCTGGCCTTCGGGGAGAAGTAGCTTCCAGCGTGAACATCGGTAGTCAATACTGTCAATTTCTTATCATCACCTGCATTGATTACATCTTCAACTGCGAAGTAGTAAGGTGTAGGTGTGGTTTGGGTTCCTGTCAATACTGGGTCGTATCCAACGTTTGCACTTGTTGGGTTAAGGTCTTGGAACTTCCAGTAGTATTCGACGTAATCGCCTGCAGAAATTGTTGGGATTGTTGCACTGAATCGGCAAGAAGAAGCTGTTGAGGAACAGGTTCCAATGTTTGTTGCTCCAACACTGGTGAATGTTCCGTTGTTCAGAGCATAGTTGAGTGTTGGCTTGTTTGCCGAGGTTGTGTCGATTCCAGACATGTCGACCAACTTAGTAAAGAAAGTTCGAGAACCTTCGATGTAAGAGGAAACATCTGTGTATGGAACGAATTCAGAAAGAGGTGCATCAGTATCGCTTCCACCGGAGTAGGTGATCTTGATGTAAGAATTGTACGAGCCACCATTGTTTGTGTATGAATACAGATACAATGAGTTACTCGGCATTCTCAATCCAATTCCGACGCTGGAAGCTCCGGATTGTGCAGTGGTAACGTAACCAGCTGCGGTTCCGGAGGAACAGGTCGAAGCAGATGTGCAGATATCGAGGGTCTTCCAACTGTAGCCACTCGGTGTGAGTGAATCGAAGGTTGCACTGTTGTGCAGCGAGACGATTACTCGGCGAGCATTTGCTGAGTTGTATTGACTGGATGTAAACGAGTAGTAACTTGGGTTAAGTACACCAGAACATGATGCGGTAGGCATAGTCCATCCATAGGATGTGGAACCTGCACCACAGTTTTCAAGGACAACTCCACTTACTGAGTTTGTGTTCGAAGTTCCGGACTTGTATTGCCAGTATTGGTGGTGTGAGATTGCATCAACTGTTGCACCAGAGGGCAGTGCGCTAGCAGATGAGAAAGTGTATCGGCTAAACGGTTGGTAGTATGTGGTGCTGCCAGACTTGTACAAGTATCGGTACGTCGAAGTGTAACAACGGTTGTAATACTTGTAACAGTATGCGCCACTCGCGCTGTAAGTAGTAATGGTCGGGTCGATTGCAAGTGGGAAAACGCGGTCGTCAGATAACAACCAAGCGGATTCAACAACAGTCGACAGAAGAACTTGAGAGCCAGAGACTTGGATGAAGAAAGTCGCAAAGTAGGGCTCTTCGGCTCCTTCTTCGTAAACAACAGGAGCTGGGATTTGAGCGAGCAATTCACCAGTTTCGATGTTTCGAATATCGAGGGAGTCTTGAGTTTGCGTGATTTCTTCACCAAGCATGTCTTCTCCGAGGAAGATTGCATATCCGGTAGGGATTTGCATGATTTCAGAGAAACCGAACCAAGCTGCGTTTGGTTCAAGGACCGGACGCTCGCTGATCACAAGGTTCTGTTTGAGTTGAGTGCTCTCGACAGCGTAGTCAAGTGCAAACCCTTCTGCAACAGGATATCGGATCATGTTACCACCAACGGTTGTTTCCTTGGTTGAAGGAGCAACAATAAATGGTTGAGGAGCAGTTCCTGTTTCATCGATGGTCATCAATGTTGGATTAATTCCAACAATGATTGGGTCGACGAACTGGTTGACTTGAACTGCCACACCGTTTGCCATTTCAGCAGCAAATTGAGTTGTAAAGGTATTATCCATTACTTCCCAACCGTTTGCAGTAGCATCGATGTTCAGATCAATGTCTGTCCATGCTCCATTATCGCCCATGAAGTGGACTGGGGTATCGTGCGTTAACTGCGCGAACTTGCCATCTTCTTGGACGAAGGTCTTGGTCGTTTGGTCTCTCATTCCGAGGAGTTCCTCGGATGGTTCATATTCGTATTCTACAGCTTTCGCGGTATCTGGCAGAGGGAAGAACTCTTCTTCCGCTGTTTCGTTTGTAGCTACAAACTCAACATCACCTGCTGTGTTGTCGACAAACCCTGCCATAGGCATTAGGGCCATCAATGCGCACAACAACAGTGCTACGCCAATTCCGTTAAAGACAGTTTTTTTCTTGGTATTCTTTATTCCCAACATGTCATTCACCTCATACGGATTGTATGCAAAGCATCCCACGCCTTGTTCCCCTTATAGGAGTTGGGGTGCGAAATGTTTGATTTTTGGCTTTGATTTTAGTTATTCAAACGGGATACTGAGTGACAATTCCCTTTGCAATTGGTACATACCGTTTGTAAAAAATTACAATTCGAATAAGATTGATTTAAAATAGGAAAAATATGACTCCTTTTCTTCAAGATCATTACGTCCTTAAACACCAAAAAAGACCGAGTTATTCGGCACTGTTTTTTGAGAAATTCAACTCTTCAACGACCTCAGGTCGAATGAAAAGATTCTGAAAGAGAAAGGGAGCTGAGAGGGCCGTCGAAACGACCCCCTCAGCGGCTCTTCCCTCCCGCGTTGGGAGGGACGATTGCTTAAGGGTCAGGAGTGGAGCTCAGTAGTCCCAGTCCTTTCCTTCGTCGCCATCTCCTCCACGAGAGAGGATGAAAGCGCCTGCGATGAAGGCAACAACGACGATTCCGCCGATGAGACCCCATGTCCACGTTGGGACATCAGATTCAACATCGTCACCGATGACGGTTGTTCCATCAGCATCATTGTCGTTGTTTGCATCTCGCTGGTAATCGATACTGTTCATCGAACCTGCTGCAACGGAGTTACCCAGTGCATCTACAGGAACTGCAGTAAAGTGGTAGGTGTATGTTCCAGCAGACCAAGTTGAGATGTCAATGTCGACCGAGGTTCCGGTTGCATCAACACATGTGGTCTCATCAATTTGACCAGCGGTGAAGGTGCCACGGTTGTAACAAACCTTCCATGAAGCAACGTCTGTTTGGTCGCCTGAAGCGGTCCAAGAGACGGTCCATGTGTTTCCTTCTGCTGCAATAGTCAAATCAGTAGCTGCTGCGCCACCGTCAACTTCACTGTCGGCGATGACAAAGCCTGCGCCAACTGGTGAACTGCATCCAACTTCGTTACAAACGGCTACGGAAACAGAATAGTTTGTTCCGTGGACTGTGTTTGTTCCAGAGTAGGTGTAGGAAGTGTTTCCTGCACCGAGTCCTGCGTCGTGTGCGTTTGTGCAGTCAACTGCTTCACAGATTGAGATATCAATGCTGTCGCCTGTTAGCATGGTGCCATCTACGTTCCAGTTAAGGAGGATCGCACCAGATTTGCCAGGAGCGGCGTTAAATCCAGTGATGCTTGCAGTTGGTACTTCAGCCTGAGCCAAGGAACCACCCATCAAGACCATTTGACCTGCCGAGAGAACTGGGGAGTTCGCAGGGAAAGTGTAAGCAAATTCGCTGATTGTTGCATCATTGGTGTCCAATGGATTATCGCTAATCATGGTCCAGATGTTGTTGTTCACATACCAAAGGGAGGTTGCACCGAGACTCTTGTCGAAGGAAATCGACATTGATTGGCTCAACACATCGACCGCTGAATAAGTGGTCGAAGGTGTGTAATCAATAACTGCAACTGAATCATACATACCAGTGTAGCCAGGGAGTTCTTCGCCCATCATTGCTTCACCATCTGTAGCATTGATGCTGAAAGGAGCTGTTCCCCAGTAGAGCATGTTGTACGTCATCGAGAGTCCACTGTCAGTAGCGGTAGAGTAACCACCATCATTCCAGATTTGAATCATGAGTTCTTCGCTCGCTTCTCCACCATGAGCGTCATAGACGGTCACAGACACTGGGAAGTTGGTCACGTAATCTTGCAAGATGAGAACTGAACAAGTGATTTGCATGTTCGCTCGATCGCATCCTGGAAGTGCGGTTCCAGCATGCTTCCATTCAATTTCAAGGTTTGAAGCAGATGGATCATCGACATCGAACACTTGAACCGACATTGAGAGAAGGTCAGCTTGTCCAAAGTAGAGGTCGCCATCATTCAACAAATCAAGCGATGTGATGAGAGGAGCATTGTTTCGAACATTCAAAGTCATACTTCGGTCGTTGTTCGAAGGCTTAGCATCAGTCATCTTATCATCAGGGACAAGTTCTGCAGAGAAGGTGTATTCTCCATCCATCTCGAGTGAGACCATTGCACATGCATATGCTTGCATTGATGCGCTCATTCCAGTTCCAAGAGGACCATACATAGGATATGCAGGTTCAACAGCGTCACATGTAGTCACGTTGTCGGTGTCTACGGTTGCGCCACCTGAATCAGTCACTGAAAAGTCAACTGACCAATCATAGAGTTCTCCAGCAGAGCTGCCACGGTGTTCAACTTCAACGTGAAGATACGATGTTCCGACGTTCAAGTCGCCACCGGAATTTTCGTTGACCATGATTGTTCCTTGGCCAGATCCGTCTGCGTTGAATCCTTGAACAATATTCATTTGAGAGATTCGAATGTCATGGAAGATACTCGCTGAACCATCAATAGTGGAAGAATCAGTCGAAGGATATGCGTCCTGAAGGAATGTTTCTTCACAGAAGTTGTCGTAGGTTTCGTTTTCAGTGCCTGTGGTAACACACTTCTGCCATTGGCCGTATTGGGCATAATCGATAAGAGACGCCTTCATACCATACAATGCATCAGCGTTTTGAGTTGATACACTAAGGCTACCGGTCAATGTCCAAGTTGAAAGAACATCTCGAGAGTCTGTGGTAATGGTTGGAGGTTCAGTAGATACATCTTGATACGTATCAACTGTCATCGAAGTTCCAGCAGTATATGTGCTGGTTCCAGAGCCATCAATTACGTTTCCGTCAACATCTTGAGCAGCAAGAACGTCTCCGCTAGTTTCCATTCGGATGGTGACGTTACGAGGGTCAAAGGTGTCTGAACCATCAGCGGTTACAGTGAGAGACCATTGTTTGGTCCCATCACCTGCAGTGGTGTCTCCAGCAAGTTCGCCATCAGCATCGAGCCATTGTAGGTCGACTGTGATGTCATACCAGTCTTCGACTGAGACAAAGATTTGTTGTGCATCGTTTCCGACGTCAGCGTCAGGGCTAGCGTCAACGATCATTTCAACAACATACAATCCCTTTGCAGGAGTCCAAGTAATTGGAGCACCGTTAACGGACATTGTGTGCTTTCCGCCGCCAAGAACATCACCCGCTGCAAGTGACGTAAAGTCACAGTTTGCTGCAGATGCACACATGACATTGGGGTTGGACCATGTCAAATCTGCACCAGTGGTTGCATCTTTAGCAACCATTCCAGGGTTTCCATCTGCGTCTGAAAGGTATACAGTGACACTGTATTGCATTTCAGTAATGTCTGCATCACCGCTGTTTTGAATGTAGGAAGAGAATTCAGTTACATCTCCTACTTTCATGACGTTACGGCATGCTGCACCAAATGGGCAGACGGTTTCTTTCGGGTTTGTGATAGCAACCATTTCTGCATCAGCACCCGCACGGGCACCTGCATCTTCAATTACTTCAGTTTCTTCTAGCTCGGCGAAGTCGAAACTTGAGAGAGCACTCACAAGCATCAAGGCGACGAGAATCATAGGGGTTATTTTTCGCATATCTATACCTCCGATGGTTCGGTAAACCCTCCCACGAAAAGCGTCGTATTTATACTATAGGAGTGCTAAAAATGGGCTTTGTATAAAAAAAGAAACATTCGTTTTTAGAAATATCTATCGCAGTCTATTGATTTGATAAAAGAATGGAGTGAGTTGTTTGTAAAAATCACGCTGTACGATTAAAAAAATGAAGGTTTTGAGATAGAGTACATTCACAAATCCCGAAATTTTAGAAAAATTACACAATGGACTATGCTTCTCTCAACGCAGCAGATGCAGGTGTCTGAGCTGCCCTACGAATCGGCACCAATGTAGCAAGTAAAACCAAGAACCAGCCACCGATAAAAACCCAGAGGATCGATTCAAGAGGAAGGCTAAAACTCGCTCCTTGGTCCTTCCAAAAGGCCGTGTAGAGTGCCCTGTGGAAGCCAACGGCAACCAAAATCCCGTTACACATACCCAATACACTTACCCATGAAACTTCGATGAAAAAGGAAAGCAGAACCATATTTTGCCGATAACCAAGAGCACGCAAGATTCCAATTGATTTGGTGCGTTCTGAGACTGAACGAACCGTAACAACGCCAATCCCTGCAATTCCGACGATCAATCCAAGAGCAAGATATCCTTCAAAGATTCCAAGTAAAGCGAGGACAAGGGTTTGAAGTAACATGACTTCATCAGAAATAACTGAAACCTGAACACCCTCTTTATTGAGAAGGGGCGTGAGTTCGGATTCTAATTCTGCAGTCGCTAATCGCACGTCTTTACTCTTGCCTGTCGGTGAAAAATCACCGACTGAATTATCCTCAAAAGAAGTGGTGGGTTGGGCATCATCTGAGACACTTAGGTACATCCGTGTAAGGCGCCCATCAAACTGTTCGACGACGAGATTATCGTTCATCCAAACTCCGGCCGAGAACAGATACGAAGACTGCTCAAGGAAGCCTGCAACTTTGACAGAACGCGTGTTTCCAGGGTTGGAAATATCAATTAGCGAAATCGAATCTCCAATTGAAAAACTCAATGTCGATAATCCGGTGCCATCCGTTATTGCTTCAAGACCAAATGAGGCATCGAGAAGTACTAAATCATCTCGCGAAGAAACCCTATCCCAAACCTCAGTCTCATCATCACCGAGTGAAGAATCCCAGGTGTAAAGTGGCAGCCCGCCATGTTGAGCAAAGGCCTCGTCAAAACCTCGTACAACATAGGGCATTCGTTCACCTTCTGCGTCCTCAAGGAAGACTTCGCCACGATGGACTCTTGCTACGGAATCAATACTGTCTTCCCAACTTGAGGAGAG
This sequence comes from Euryarchaeota archaeon UBA91, assembly GCA_002499705.1. GTDB lineage: Archaea > Thermoplasmatota > Poseidoniia > Poseidoniales > Poseidoniaceae > MGIIa-L1. The sequence goes on along the minus strand of DAMU01000110.1, from coordinate 1,785 downwards.
GTTCCAATCAGAGATGTTTTCCGACAATTCTATCGGACTTGAGCGGGAACCTGTCAGCAGCAGTTCATATTCACCTTCAGCATCTTCAACAAAGGAACTGGTATAGTTGTCAAATTGTTCTGCATATCCGCCCAAAACGATGACTGAAAAGACAGTGATGGAGAACATTCCCATTACCACTGCAGTTCGAACCGGAGTTGCCAGTGGATAAGCAAGTGAAACGGGAAGAACAGGGCCCCATCGCCGTGTCAGGAATTTAGATTTACCAATACGCTTCACCAGTAATGGAGCAGCACTGGTCAGTAACAAAACACCCGCAAAGACCTCGACTAACCCGAGCACGATGAACGATAACTCATCGGCTTCCATGCCTTTACGAACAGGATCCAGTGTGGACAGGCCTACGGTCCAAATCAGCAATGTTGCTCCAATCATGGCCAAAGTATTCCTGCTTGCATTTCTGTGAAGACGCTGCCAGATTCCACCCTTTGCTCGCAAGAATGTGGGTAATTCCCAAGTAAAGAAAGGAACGACAACAAAGAGTGTCAAAACGCCAGTGACGACCCATAGGAAATAGGCAACTCCCGAATCAAAACCGAGTATTACCAAAATCAAAAACGAGAGAGAACCTCCCCCGAAGGCGAGTATTTGGAGGAGAAGAAGGAACCAAGGTATACCTTCGGTTCGTGTAATTCGCCCACCTTTAAGAGCATGGATAATGTTCAATTTAGAGGTCCAAAAAGCAGAGACCCATAGTGTAAACACGGCGAGAAGGAAACCCCACACTGCTCCAGAGAACAACGAATTCCATTCCCAAGCAAACGTAAATTGGTTTGAACCAACCGATGAAAACATGTTTTCAAATCCAATACTGATAAACCATGCAAGAACAATCCCAATCAAGGCACCGATAAAACCTGCCAAGCTTGAGAGAATTATACCCTCTTGAACTGCAAGGGCTCTGGCATCGGATTGACTTACACCTAAGGCACGCATTGTACCAAGTTCAGAGCGTCTCGCCTCTGCCAACATCATCACAATAGTAAGAACAAGCAGTATTCCTGCAGCGATAGTAAACGTGCCGAAGACCAAAAACATTGCAGCAAGGACCCCTGATGATTCAGCAGCTATGGCTGCGGCCTCTACCTTTACAGCACGAACTTCCAGGTTAGCATCCGAAGAATTTGAGTTTTGGTCAAGCCAAGAAGTGAATGAATCAGAAACTTCATCGCTCCATTGTTCTGATACTGATACTATGACCATTGAACGTTCATCTTCACCTGCAGAGGCCAAGACTTCTCCATCTTCAAGCGAAACAAGACCGAGTATGACTGAATCTAATTGTGAAAGAGTTTCCATGCCTTCCAAATCACTGTATGAGCCGTTGAACGCAAGACGATATGCCGTATTATCACCAAAAGCATAGGGTATCAAACCCTTTACCCAGACTTCACTTGATGCTGCAGAAAGATTCAATTCATTGAGGCGTTGGCTAAACAGAACGTCGCCTTGCTCGACTAAAAGAGGCGATTGCTCACCACCAAAAGCGAGGAAGAGTTGCGGCAGTACGCCAAGTCCCCCCGTTGCAGAAACAATTGGAATCCGAAGGGATTCGATGATTCCAGTAGTTGAATTCCACTTGATTAGGCCATTGGAAACCGTACACCAGTGGTTCCCTTGATACAGCGTAATTGATGCAACCCCATCACATGAAGAATGAAGTTGAACAGTTGCGGAATCTGGACCAGGAACGGGCCATGGAGAAGATGTGTTGAACGGTGAAAA
>DAMU01000067.1:4826-5391 GCA_002499705.1 Euryarchaeota archaeon UBA91 | reverse complement strand
CATCCTGAAGTTCCAGTGTTTACTCGTGCTAAAATCGGCATCATTTCAACAGGCGATGAGCTGAAGTTCCCTGGAGATGAGCTGGGTGAAAATGAAATTTATGAATCAAACTCATTTGGTTTAGCAGGCCTTGTCAAGAATGCTGGTCATACCCCAAAAAGATACGACGCTGTTATCGATTCCATAGATGAATTACGTGAGAAACTCAATACAGCAGCGAAAGAATGCGATTTGATTTTAACCTCGGGTGGCGTTTCAATGGGCGATTGGGATTTAGTTCGCAAACTCATGGAAGAAGAGGGCGACATTAAGTTCTGGCGAGTTAAAATTCGTCCAGGCTCCCCTCCATTGTTTGGTTATTGGAAAGGTACTCCTCTGTTTGGGTTGCCCGGAAACCCAGCAAGCAGTCATGTGGTATTTCGCATGCTTGTAGGGCCCTATCTGCGTCATTCAACGGCAGGCGGGGGAGTTCAAGAACGAAGAGTAACCGTTCAACTTGCTGAATCTTTCAAGGCCAGCGATCAATTTCTGATTCTTCGACGAATCAAAATCGATACTTCTGGCG
>DAMU01000067.1:4172-4425 GCA_002499705.1 Euryarchaeota archaeon UBA91 | reverse complement strand
TTATTGCAGCCTGGGCATACAGGTGAAAAGGGGACATGGTGCGAAGCCCTTCTTTTGTAGGTGATGTTTTGAAATTCAATGTGGAGCAAAAGACGACTCTTTTGGATGCGCTCACAGAGTTCATGCCAAACACCTCTCGAAGCAAATTACGAAAGATGCTGACTGAAGGCAGAATACATGTTGACAACACTCCAGAGCACAAAGCGAAGAGAGAGGTCTCTCCTGGTTCTCAAATTGAAATACTTAGCCGAGT
>DAMU01000067.1:1321-3794 GCA_002499705.1 Euryarchaeota archaeon UBA91 | reverse complement strand
TGAGTATCCTTTGGGAAGATGAAGCAATACTGGTTGTTGAGAAGCCCGCAGGCCTTCTTTCAATCGCCACCAACAAACTTGAGCGCGACACACTTCATGCACGTTGCGTCGATCATATTCGACAAGAAGATGAAAAGAACTGGTGCTATATTGTACACCGGCTTGATCGAGATACATCAGGAGTTATGGTTTTTGCACGGCATCAACGGCACAAAGAATACCTCCAAAACCAATTTGCAGAACGAGAAGTTCACCGAACTTATCACGCATTAGTCGAGGGCCGACCCAAGCAAATGCACGGGACAGCACGTGAATGGTTGGTGGAAGACAAAAACCTCTTTGTTAAGCGAGTGAAGTCTACTTTCCACGGCTCGAAAGAAGCCATTACTCATTGGGAAGTTGTCGATACCGACAACCACACATCACTCATTCAGATCACCATCGAAACGGGCCGCCGCCATCAAATCCGAATGGCGATGAGGTCCCTTGGTTGCCCGGTTGTAGGAGATGAGTTGCACGGCGCAGAATCCAATGCCTTCAGTCGAGTATGTCTCCACGCTTCATCACTTGAATTCCTTCATCCAGATTCGGATGAACCGGTTCGCTTTGAATCGGAAATCCCATTTGTGTAATCAGGTTGTGGAAATGAATAATTCCGAGACTTCTTGAACCATCGACGAGCGCAATGAAGTGAGACCATGGTTGATGAGGGACACGAACACGGTTGGATTGAAGTTCGTGGAGCGCGAACGCACAATCTTCAAGACGTAACAGTTCGACTTCCACGAGGCAAATTTGTCGTCATATCAGGTGTATCCGGTTCGGGAAAATCCAGTCTTGCATTCGACACCCTCTACGCTGAAGGGCAGCGACGTTATGTGGAGAGCCTCTCATCGTATGCTCGCCAGTTCATCGGCCAAATGAAAAAAGCAGATTGTGATGGAATAGAAGGCCTTTCTCCTGCCATTTCCATAGACCAAAAGCAAGGCTCTCACAATCCCCGTTCAACGGTAGCTACCGTGACAGAAATCCAAGATTATCTTCGTCTTTTATGGGCGAGAATCGGTAAACCACATTGCCCACAATGCGGCCGAGAAGTTGCGCGTCGAACAGTGCAAGAAATTGTCGATGATATCATGTGGAACATGGAAGGCCACGCAATTATTCTCTGGGCGCCTGCCATTCGTTCTCGAAAAGGTACACACCAAGACTTGTTTCGACAATTGGTCGAACAGGGCTATCTCCATGGCAAGGTCAATGGTCACGAGGCCGAATTTGAGAACCCTCCTGAGTTAGACAAGAACTTCCGGCACGATATCGATGTGAGGATTGACCGTTTACGATGTACGAAAGAAAGACGCCAGCGGCTTACAGAATCTGTAGAAGGGGCTCTTCGAATTGGAGGCGGCACTGTTGCAATTGAAAGTCTTGAAGCGCCAGCAGAAGACGCCGAACTCTCAGAAGGCACCAGATCCCACTTCACTAAGGTTGGAGAGACAGTAGCTTGGTCAGAAGATTTTGCTTGTCCAGAACACGGCGCTTTCATGCCCGAACTTTCTCCACGAGTGTTCTCATTCAATTCTCCATTGGGTGCTTGTAAAGTGTGTCAGGGCTTAGGTGTAGAACGGCAATTCAACGTCGACCTGATTATTGATGGAACCCTCACTGTTTCAAACGGCTGCGTTCGGCCTTGGCGACAATCGATGTCACCGTCTTGGTATCGGCGTCTTCTTGAGCAAGTGTGTTCTCATTATGGGATTTCACGCAATACACCGTTTGAACTTCTTAGTGATGATGACAAGGACATCCTCCTCAATGGCTCAGGATCAACCGTTATCAATTTCCATTTCGAATCAGATAATGGTTCAGTATACAAGATGAATCGTCCTTGGGAAGGCATCATCGCCCGACTGCAAAAAACGTATACTGAAACGACATCAGAACGTACACGTGGACGACTCATCAGTTGTATGACCGATCTCGATTGCTCAGAATGCGGTGGAGAAAAACTCAACGCTGCTGCGCGATATGTTTCAGTTGGCGGTATACGCCTACCTGAAGTCAGCCGCTGTTCGGTACACGATTCACTCGCACTCATCCGAGCATGGCAGCCAAATGGCGATGGCGCACCAGAAAATTTCGCTGATGTTCTTGAAATTCTTGACGAACGCAGTCTTTTCATCGGCAAAGACATTCTCAAAGAAATCGAAAGCCGACTTGGTTTCCTTGACAGCGTTGGCCTTGATTACCTCACACTTGACAGGAAAGCAAACACCCTTTCAGGAGGGGAAAGTCAGCGAATTCGCCTTGCAACGCAAATAGGCAGCAGACTTACCGGTGTCATGTACGTTCTTGATGAACCGTCAATAGGATTGCATCAACGCGACAATTCTCGCCTTCTATCTACTTTGCGAGAGTTGAGTGACCTTGGAAACACCTTGGTTGTCGTCGAGCATGATGAAGATACTCTCAG
>DAMU01000067.1:0-920 GCA_002499705.1 Euryarchaeota archaeon UBA91 | reverse complement strand
ATTGCGATGAAAGCAAAAGATTCCGTTACTGGCGCTTTCTTAAGCGGGAAAAGAACGATAGCAACACCCGAGAAACGAACTAAGCCAAGTAAAAAATGGATATCAATTAAAGGAGCCCAGCACAACAACCTTCAATCTATTAATGCTAAATTCCCTATTGGCTGTATGACTGCAGTAACGGGTGTATCAGGCTCTGGTAAGTCCTCACTTGTTTCAGGAATATTGGCTCCAGCTTTACAACGACACCTCCACAATGCAGACACTGTTGCCGGAAAACACTCCAGTCTGAAAGGCCTTGAACATGTCGATAAAGCGATTATCATCGACCAATCTCCGATCGGGCGAACCCCTCGTTCTAACCCAGCTACGTATACCAAAGTCTTTGACGAAATCCGCATCTTGTTTTCGAAGACAACTTTAGCAAAAGAGCGAGGTTACAAACCAGGCCATTTCAGTTTCAATGTGAAAGGTGGCCGTTGCGAGGCATGTAAGGGCGCAGGCTCAATCAAGCTTGAAATGAACTTCTTACCAGATGTATGGATTACTTGTGATATCTGCAATGGATTACGTTACACTCGCGAATGCCTTGAAGTAAAATGGAAAGGCAAGAATATCAACGACATATTACAAATGCCAATCGGTGAAGCGGTAACCTTCTTTGAAAACCATAAGAAAATTTTCAGAACGCTCGACACATTACGGGCAGTTGGACTTTCATATGTCCGTCTCGGTCAACCTGCTACGACTCTTTCCGGTGGTGAAGCGCAGCGAGTTAAATTAGCCAGTGAATTGCGCCGTCCACCAAACAAACACACTGTTTACATTCTTGATGAGCCAACAACGGGACTCTCGTTTTCAGATGTGGAATTGCTGATCAACGTTCTTTTAGAATTGCGGGCTAAGGGCCACAGCATCATTGT
>DAMU01000108.1 GCA_002499705.1 Euryarchaeota archaeon UBA91 | reverse complement strand
ACAAGGCAATGCTGGGTAGCCACGCCCTGAAGGATAAGAGCTGAAAGCATCTAAGCTCGAAGCCACCCCAAAGACGAGACACCTCAGAACACTCGTAAAAGACGAGATTAATAGAATGCGGATGTAAGCACGAAGGTTTTCCGACGTGTTCAGTCCAGCATCACTAACGTTCGAGCATCTTTTTTTCGTATGTATCCGCACCTTGAGTGCCCTTCGTCTAATAATTCATGCCAATTCATATTTCATTGCGACGTTTATCGTCGTACTCATAGATCCGATTCGAAGGAAGATGGGTGCACGGTCACAGCGGTAGTGTTTACCTGGTCCCATTCCGAACCCAGAAGTCAAGCCTGCCTGCGTCTCTCCCAATACTGTGGTACGAGAGTCCACGGGAAAGGAAGTCACTGTGCCCCTCTTCTTTCTCCTCGAATCTATCCTCAAATTCCCACTTCGGTGGGCGCTAGGCCGGTGCTCCTTTGGAGTGCCGGCCTTTTTTGCGTTCAATAGAACCATAACCATCACTCAACACGCTCTGCTTGGAGGAAGCCTCATGCCAATTGATACTGCGGACATTTTTGGAAGTGACCAAGTGGGAATTCACTTGGCTGCAGTTGGAGATGTTTTACTTCATCCTCTTGAACTGCCTCAACATGTACTCGATATTTTTGAAACTACACTGCAACTTGAAATGCACCCTATCTCGATTGGTGGTTCGAATCTCATAGGTGCTCTAGTCGCTGGTAATTCACGTGGAATGGCAGTTGCTGATATCGCCAATGAATCAGACATCGATATGCTGACAGCATTTGGTGATGTAGTGGTAATGGAAGGCGGTGTCAACACTGCCGGTAATCTTCTACTTGTCAATGAGCAAGGTGCAATAGCATCTCCAAGCATTCCTGAAGATGGACTTGAGATCATGGCAGAAGTCATGGGTGTTCAAGTCGGCGTCTCAACCATTGCAGGGCAAGATGTCGTCGGGAGTCTCGGTGTTTGTAATGATCAAGGCGTCCTTCTACATCCAGATGTAACTCCGGAAGAAGTTCTTGTCATTCAAGAGGTTCTTGGCGTTCCTCCAATGGTTGGAACAGTTGCCTTTGGCTCACCGTATGTTGGAGCAGGAGTTTGTGCAACAAATAACGGCGCAGTTGCTGGAACAGAGACAACTGGTCCTGAATTGAATCGAATGGAAGATGCTTTGGGGCTCATTTAACCCTTCATTTTCGACTGAAATGTTCAAAGGCCTTTGTCGTTGGTCGCAATGTATGGCAGAGATGCTCTATCAAGGTAAAGTGAAGCAAGTTTGGTCAACAGACGACCCCGATATTCTCGAATTTCGGTTTACGAATCAAATCTCTGTGTTTGATCAGATAATTCCTTCTCTCATCCCACGTAAGGGTGAATCACTCAACAGGACAACTGCCCACTGGTTCAAGTTAATCGAAGAAGAGGGAATATGTGGCACTCATCTTATTGAAGTCAATGCAGCTGAACGATGCTTAGTTCGTAAGGTCGAAGTCATCAAAGAACCCGGTATGATTCCTCGAGATATGGAATGGGTTTTCGTGCCTCTGGAAATTATCTGCCGACATTATCTATCTGGCTCCGCCTGGAGAAGATTTCAGCGAGGCGAACTCACTGCTGAGCAATTAGGTGTTTCAGAGGACTGTGAATACGGTGCAAAACTCTCCAAACCTTTCCTTGAAGTGACTACTAAATTCGAAGCTTTTGACCGAAACATCACAAATGAGGAAGCACTTGAGATTTCGAATATTACTCCTGGTGAACTCGAATCGATTTTCGATGCCGTCCTCAAAGTGGATGAACTTATTGAGCGGGAAGCTGCCAAAAACGGTCTTATTCACGTTGATGGGAAGAAAGAATTTGCTCTTGGCCCTGGACGTAAAGTCGTCTTGGTCGATACCTTTGGCACACTTGATGAAGACCGCTGGTGGGACGCTGAAGCTTATGCAAACGGGGAATGCATTGAACTTTCAAAGGAATCTGTTCGAACGCATTACATTGAAACAGGCCATCAAGCAGAACTCAAAGCAGCACGTGATGCGGGAACAACAGACCCGCCAATTCCGGCGCTTCCCCAAGAAGTCATAGACCAAACTGCAAACTTGTATGCTTCGATGTATGAGCGCTTGACATCGCAAACATTCTAATCACGAATGCGAGCGAAGAAATACACCCACATTTCGACGTTCTGCGCCACGTAGAATTGCGATGAGGTTGCGACTTACATCTCGCATTCCGCCATCGATTGCTTCCTCTGCAGTAACGCTCCATGATCGTCCCGAGAGAGATAATCTCAATTCACGTACCTGCTCTTGATTGAGGAAGCCTCGAATGTCAAGCCCTCCTTGACCGTTTTGATACCGCTCGTGTCCAACATGGGACGGCCCACAGCGTTGTGACAGTATTTCCAGTAACTGAATTATTTGTTCATAACCATCTGAACCTTGTTGGCGTTGGCGATTACTGTTCGGACGGATGAATTCATGCATGTAGCTGAGAGGTGAACCATCACCCCAGGGGAACCGTCCAATTTTTTCTCTCAAAAGCGCGTCTGCAACTTGGAGTGGTAAACCTTCTTTTGACAATTCAACAGATGATGTGAAGAGTACTGATGCATCATCCCAAGGTATGTTTGCTCTCTGCGTTGGGTCCTCGATACCCTGGTCCTGGAATCGATTTCTAAGGGCTGCATCTTTTTCGATTAGTTTCGTCCATTGTTCAGTATCCCCTTTTGTGCATGCTTCAAGTGCCGATAGTACATTTTCAGCTCGCTCACCGTTGCATGCATCAAGGGTGATAAATGGAGATGTTCCGCCCTCAAAATTCTCAAGGTCCATGGTAACTTGCCACCGTGACACTGTGATAAGCCCTTGCTTCTTACTTGTCTGCAAAGAATCTGTTCATTCTTTCTTCACGGGTAAGATTTTTTTCTTCATCCCCGTCCATCTCATTACGTAATGCTGCAAGACGCCCGGATGCGCTTGAATCTACTTCATCATCAATGTCAATGACAACTTCTTCCACTGAAACTTCAACGAGTGATTCCTCAACTAAACTCTCACTCTTTTCTTCATCAAATACGAACGAGAATTCATCATCTTCATCCTCAATTTCTTCGACTTTCTCTTCAACGGCATCGTTGTTGGAAATTGCCGGCATCGGTTTCACCGTTTTCTTCTTTTGAGAAGGCTGAGCAGATGAACTTTGATTGAATGCACCCGCAAAGAAAGCAATGACAAGCAAAATGCTCGCAACCACAATGCTGATCAATACATCACTCTGTTCGACGATTGCATCGCCTTCTGGGATGAATCGAGCGGTCGCTGAATCGTCTTCAGGATTATCGTCTATATCATAGGGTGAATCACAGGATAGGGTTGCTTGTAATCTATATTCTGCGATTCCATCATTTGAGTCTACAATCCCCTCTGTTCCTTTGATGACAAATGTAGGCGTGTAATCTGGAGTCACGACATCGACGATTTGCGTTGCACTCCAAGAGGAATCTAAACTTTCCAAATTGATACGGCATGTAACGTCTGCGAGTCGCTGATATCCATTTCTTAGAACGCTTATTTCTAATTCACTTTCATCATTCACTGTGAACGTGCTGATTCCAATATTCCAACCGCTGCTGCGTGAAACAGTTGAAATCGATTTTGAATCGAGAACCCGTCCGTATGAATCGATTACCATTATCTGGACTTCAATCTCACCAGCATTTGGACTCCAATCGGAAACATTCACCTCAAAAGTACCATTTTCCATCGCACCGAGTTGTATGGATTTAGAGACTAAATCGATTTTCTCTCCAGTGTTACTCACCAATACTAAAGTCGCTTGAACGGGTTCTTCTGCAGCTATGAGTGAACATTCACCAACTCTTCCTTCGAGAGGTTGCAATCCAAGCAGTGCGAAAGCAGAACCTTCAAGTTCACAATCTGTCAAGACATTCGGAAGTAGATAACCTGCAAGGTAGAGCGAAATTGTTTCGCCTGAATCGGCAGTGGATGTGAGAATACTTTCACCACGTGCCCCAGTCATATTGATGATAATTGAATTGTCAACGACATTGAATTCTTGTTCGCTTGTGAGGCTATCGGACGTGATATTGGTATTCATTAGAATACTAATCTGAGTGCCAGATGCGGCATAAGCAACTGGTGATGAACTGAATGTAAATGTTCCTTTTTCAATTTCGATATCATGGAGTTGCAGGCCCAAAATCGGATGAGTGATTTCTAACGATGCGATAAACCGCTCTCCATTCCAATCTGAATTTGGAAGAAGGCTGAGAGGAATTCCAATTAACTGGTTTGGAGCAATGACCATTTGACTTGGACCTTCAACAATCCAACCACTCGGTAATCCTGAAACGCCGAGTTGAAGTACTGCTACATCATTTCCAACATTTTCTATCCAAGCAGTTGGCAACCCCCCTTGGTCATTGATTTTCCAAATTCCTCTGTGGGCGATTGAAAGATTAGGTGCATCACCAACACGCACTGGTATCTCTTGGACGGTTGAGCCAGAACCATCAGCATCGCTAATTCGAATCTTGAGGATGCCTATTTCTCCTGCCACTGCTCCATCTGGAGGGGTGACAAAAACGGTGACAGAAGTCGATGTGTGAGGATCGACCACATTGCCACTTTCAGGGTATGTGATGTTCCATCCAGCACCGGCTTTGGCAAAATAAGGGGCTGTTGGAGCGTTACCAAGTTGGTCAACGGTTAGGGTAAGGTTCTGACCAGCAGGGTCAATGGTAAGTGATGTGTTGGCAAGGTTAAATCTCCAACCGGATTCATGCATTACAGTAAAGTTAAGCATGATGTCCTGAATCCATATGTTCCCCGAATATATTCCAAATTGCATATGAGCAATTGATTCAGCCCAGGCTAATTCCGGCACCGTGAAATTGAGTGTGTACGCCGCAGACTGGTTGACGGGTAGTTCCCCTCCTAAGAAGACAGCAGCATTCCATGTGGATGAGTCTAGACCAGAATAGGAGTGCGTGAATGAGGGGATTACTCGAAGCGTATCGTTCGCATTTCCAGTGTTTTTTGCAGTGAAGTCAATGTTCACAGTTTCTTTTGGAGAGACCTGATACTCGACCCCGGAAGTCATGTTAATCTCCCAACGATGGTCTGGTTCTGCTTCGACGAGTAAAGTGACAGTGTCATGGACGGATGGGTCACCTAATGATGTCCATCTAAATTCCAGTTCAAACGGAGTTTGAGCAGCGACTTCAGCACCTAATGTCACTTCAACAGTAGCAATGGTGTAAGCCAGTGGTCCGAGTGTTCGCTGCTCTTGAGATATAAATACGAAGCTCACTGGAGGAGTCTCATCTTGAGGGGAGAGAGATTTTGCCTGTGCGGAAAGTAAGAACTCATCTTCTCCATTACCTGGATTTTCGAGCCTCAAGCGAATGTTTTGAGGTTCAGTGACGTTTATTGATACGCTTGAACCTTCACTTTCAGGAAGCGGTTCCAATATGGTGGCTTGTGATCGATAGATTTGCAAGACTTGCAATGAGAATGTCAGGTTGGAATAATTTTCATTTCCATCGCTGGTCGAAAAAACGTGGCGATAAGGTACGGAATTTGTTGGCAGTTGGAGGCTAAGAGTGCCGGATGCAACACCGTTGCTGTTACCTGTCAACTCAAGAATTGAACCGTTCATTGCAAGGTCTCCACTCACTGACCACTGCCAGTTTGCTTGGACCATTTGCGCATCGGCCATGTTCCATTGAAGAGTTCCGCTTTGTGGTAAATCAGCAGTAATATCCCATGTCAGAGTAGAATTGGGGAGGCTCCGAGTATGGATCGGAGATACAATCGCATTTACTGCGGTAAAGGAAATTTCCATATCTTGACAGAGTGTTTCACTGCCGCTTCCGATACAGAGAGTGAGCGTAGTTGATGTGGTCGAACCTCGATTCACTGAACTCGGCACATCCAGTTGTGCAAACAATTCGACATCTTCGTTCGGATTCAAGGATAGCGCAAAAATCTCATCACCGTTTGAATCATGCAAAGTTGGTGACCCTCCCCAAGAAGGCGCAGTCCAATCTATCGAAGTTGTAGACTCCAGGGCATTGCCAAGATTTTCAACGACCAGCCACGCATTCGCCACTCCTTGTATACGCCCATATCCTTCACTTGTAGCGAGACCTGTTGGTCCTGTAACCGACAAGCCTCTGGTGCGTAGAACTTCAATTGGCAGTTGAATCTCAGTGCTAATCGTTGGGTCTTCATCAAGCGTGAGGGTAAAGTCAACAAAACTGTTCTCATCGCCAAGTGCATCGCTTGAAATACCTACATTGAATCCAATGGTGACGGGATTGTCTGGTGAGAGTGTTGGCTGGATATCTGAACCATCGTCAAGGACAAATGTCCAACCAGATGGTAATGCACTGTCGTCCCAAGCAAGTGTCCAATCTGCTGTTCTTGAGCCGAGTGCCAGTAACTCGATTGATACGAGTTCAGTCGAGCCAGGGGATATCCGTGGAGTCTCGATAGGTAAATCGATACGAGCTACATATGGTTCTACAATTGCCAACTGCATGGTTGCTAGATTGTTATCTTCTCTTGCTTCAGAAATGTTCCCATTCACATCGAGAATCATCGTCACGTTATGGATTCCTAACTCGGCAGTAATTACTGCGCTGAAGGTCAGTGGGCCGCCCTCACCCGATGGGGATACTGGTTCAACATCGTCGAACCGTTCTCTTGCGATTTCATTTCCATTGAGCAACAGGACCGCATCGAGGTCATCGTCATTCTCCACAGTTCCAATGTTGGAAAATTGGCCTGTAATCGTCACCTGTTGTCCCGGGTCAGGCTCAGCAGGATTGAAACTGATACCTCTCTGATCGGCAAGGGGGGCGAAATCAGGAGCACTTTGTGAGACCAATATGTCGCCAATCAAAATGTCCAATGTTCCGTCGCCATCCATGTCTGCAACTGCTGGACTCGCCCAAACTCTGTGGGGCATGGCGAGGGGTGATGACCATTCATTGTTGATGTCCGCTGATGCTCCTGTTTCACCATCAAAACCCCAAAGTCTCTGTCCAAATGCAACAAGAATTTCTGGTTCCTCATCTCCATTGATGTCCATCCATATCGGAGCTGATACGCCAATTTCGTCATTGTCATTCCCGTTTCCTCGTTGCAAATCTCGACTCCATTCTTTCAAGGGTGTTGAAAGGCTGATGTCGTGGCATCCTACCATTCCCTTGCGATTGAAACTTATCGATGACTCCGAATACCAAGTGACCCAGCATAACCGGTCATGAATGCCATCACCTGTCGTGTCAAGAGGCAAGGGTTGAGTATCAGCGTAGCCATTTTGCGCTCTGAAATTAAACACCTCACTTGTTGAGGTCAATTCCATTCCAATGTATCTCGCTCCGTTACCAGACGTAGCCCCGTTTGAATCGGTTGGTACTGTGAGAATCATTTCTGGAGCATCATCGTTATCCAATTGAACAATAACTGGACCAGGTAAACGAAGGCGGGGCGAATCAGAATCAGAGTCCGTACCCTGAAGAGCAACTCTTTCCCAATCGAGCGAACCGGATGCACCATCAATTCTCCAAACCCACATATTACCCGAGTTTGAATCAATCGTAGTCAACACAATTGCGGTCGTAGAACTGTCAAGTGCAGCCCATGTAGGATCTGAGGGGTGAGTGCCTCTATCAAGCGAAATGTCCCAATCAGGTTCGGAAGGAACACTTGTAGTCAAATCAAAAGAGAGTACTGTAGGGTCGTCTGAACTTTCATCAACGACCGCTAAAATCAATTCCGGTGTTCCATCAAGTTCCAAGTCTGCAAGCAGTGGTTGAGTTACTGCAAGATGATTCGTTTGACTTGAGGGTGTATGCGGGCTAGAAATACCAATGCGGTAATCGCTGTCACTGTAACTCCAAACTCTTTCGTTACTGTGTCCAGTCTTCTGCCAGCCGGATTCTGAGCAGGTCAACTCAGGTGACCACATTTCCACTTGAAGCGCACTGGATGTATCATAGACGACAAGAATTTCAGGCTTACCATCATCATCAACATCGTGAACAATGGGTGTGGATCTGATGTCATTGGTTTGGCCTAAACTCACTTCCCAGGCTGTTTTTGCATCATCACCAGAGAGAATAGTAAGCGTACTTTCCCCGCTGTCTTTGGACACAGTAACGCCAAACAGTTCACCCTGACCACATCGTTCCTGTGACGCACTGGTCGAAGTAATGCTTTGTGAAAAATCAGCAATGATTGAACCGTATGCATCGACGCCATTTTCAAATCCGACCCAATTGACAACAGGGCTATCGATGGCGCCGTAAACGGAAACATCACTCACACTTCCTTCACCTGGTCCGCCATCAGGGCCATGAGGTGGCATGGTGCCGTTGTGCGTTGGTGTTCGAGCATATTGACCCCAAGGCTGCGTTTGTCCAATCCATGACTCATTGCTGGAGGATTGCGCTACATCTTGGCCTTTTTCTAAGCGATATTGGGCTCCTTCTTCATTCAAAAGGAGCGGAGAAAGTGACGAGAGTATGAGCAGTAGCAATGGGACAATGGCGCAGGCAATTCTGCCTCCCCGACGCATCGTGCTACTTGTCATTACATTGCAGGGGGCTCGGGGGGTTGTTATGGCTTATGGCGATGTGCATGAAAATTCTTTGATTAATCACCCTTTTTCATGAGAGCATATCCATCTACTGAGGCGTTTTTCATCATGGTTTCAACCCTTTCTTAGGCGAGTGGATTAAATAGGGGTCGTCTGTGGCGAGAATGACTACGGTCGACTTCTCTCTTGAGGCACACGCCGGTGAAGGACGGAATGGGTTCCCCACTTCCTCTTCATTCGTGCTTTTTTAGAGTAGTATGAGGTGAATACAATGTATAAAATTGTCACAAAGGAAGACACAATCCGCATTCCAGCTGAGTACATGCGCAAAGGAGCATCACTCAACGACCATATTGACCGTCTTTCAATGACCGCTTTTGAAGGCCGATTTGATGATGACAACCGATTCATTTTAGTTACTTCAAATCACGAACCTCTTGGTCGTGGACGAATCATTCACGGCGATGGTGCAATCTATCAACGAGTCCGGTTTGATGCAGTTTTGTTCTGCATGGATGATTATGAAGTCGTCGAAGGCGCTGTTTCTGAGGTCAATGAATTCGGGGCTTTCGTCCGCATAGGGCCGATGGAAGCATTGCTTCACAAATCACAAATTATGGAAGACCAGGTTGAAGCAAACGTTGGAGCAGGAGTTATTCAAGGCCGTAAATCCGAGCGAAGAATCGGAGTTGGCGACTCTGTTCGAGCACGTATTGTATCACTTTCACCAGACACCTCAGATCCTCGACGCTCAAAGATTGGTTTGACCAGTAAGCAGCCAGGACTTGGCTGCCACGACTGGCTTGGAGAAGACGATAACGAGTGAGGTGTGATGTATGGCAAAAGTTCCCTATGCATGCAGCGAATGTCACCTCGTGCTCGAAGATGGCGTGGACGTCTGTCCTCGTAATCCTGATGCACGTGTTTCTTTAGAACACCAAGGTTACGTCATTATCATGAATCCAAATCGTTCTGAAATTGCAAAGCGATTGAAGATTGACCAACCAGGCAAATATGCTCTCAAAGTGAGCGTCCGTTAAGGAGATGAAAATATGGATATTGTATCACGTAAAGAAAACAAACTACTCAACCGTGTTGAAATTAATTTCAGTTGGCAGCATGAAGGACAAGCGACCCCGTCTCGCCAAGCTGTGATGAACCTGGTAAAAACCCTTGAACCCGGTTCCAATCCTGATTGCATCGTTGTCAAAGAATGCAATACTCGATTCGGTCAGCCATTGACCACAGGTATGGCGTTCATTTATGGTGACGAGGCTTCTATGAAAGTCGAACCTGAATTCATTCACAAGCGGCATAAACAGTTCCGCTCGACATCCGAAGCTCCTGCAAAGGAAGAGGCGCCTGCTAAGGAAGAGGCACCTGCTGAGGAAGAAGCACCTGCTGAAGAAGGAGGTGACGAGTGATGGGTGACGGTCCAAAACCTGGAGCTAAGTGGTCCAAGTATACCGTTAATGAAGACGGTACACTTACCCGAAACGCCGAGTTCTGTCCAGACCCTGGATGTGGCCCTGGTGTATTCCTTGCAGTTCACAAAGATCGCAAGTCATGCGGACGATGTGGATACACAGTCAAAGATGAATGATTCAGTTCAACAGTGAACGTAAATCGTTCAAGATTCCTTCGGGGTTCCAATCATCGTGTGTCCAGCGTACTCGTTGCATACCCGTGTCATCTACCAATACGACACCATTCGAGTGTTCTATGTCGTAATACAGCGAATGCCCTCGTCCTAAGTCCGTACTGTTATTTGCTTCAGTGAGAACCAACCCGATGGAGAAATCAGTCCATACGCTTTCAATGTGTGAGAGGCTTTCCAATGTTTCAACACTTGTTGTTAGGTGGGGCCAAGTCACATTGTAGTCTTCCATATACTCCGTGAGACCAAATGGTCCATCACGCCATGGGTCGACCGTTATCGAAATGAAACTGATATTGAAACGTTCATGTTCACTGAGTTGCGATTGAATCCACTTCATATCTGAAGTTGTTGTTGAGCAGTGGTCTGGGCAATTGGTATAGATGAATCCGAATACAACAACATCTCCTTCCAACACAGATGAATTAAATCGTGAATCATTGTTATCTTGCAGGTCAAATACCTCATACGACTGGGGTGGATAGATGTCCTCACCTTCAAAGATGTCAACCTCAAGCGGATTCAAACATCCAGAGTTAAGCATAAAGATGACGAGAATCAAAAGCAGCCTATTCACTTCGAAGCCTCATTCCTTATTTTTGTAGCCACGGACAAAAGCAGCTCCAATAATCACGAAAAGAATCCATGTTGAATCCCAAAGCACTCCCTGTAAATTGTTTCGTTCTTCAATCGAATCAAGAAGTTCTGGCATATGAGAATACAGAGTTTGTGCAGCATTGCCGCCGGGTGGTCCGCCGCCACCGCCGCCGCCACCGCCACCGCCTTGCCCGCCACCAACATCTTGGGCAGCGACATCAGCAACTCCATGGTAGCAGAGAAGGAAATATGGGAATCCAATCATACCAACGGTTTGTCCATTCGTATCGGTCACCATTGTTGGTGAACCTGAGAGTGGTGTACTTACGTAATGGTAAATTCCGTCTGGATATTCAGGTGTTGGGCCGAATCTACCGTTACATTCGTCCAAATCACCAGCTCCATCAATGTAATTCCAATCATCGATTCCATTGTATCCTTGGTCTCCACCTTCTTGTGTTCTCTCAATTCCATACGATGAGGTTATCGCTTTGAGAGAGGTTTGATCATCGTTGTATCCATACATTCCATAAATAGGATAGCCGTCAAATGCCCATCCAATGATTGGACTGTGCTCATCACTCTTAATTTTGGATGAATCATAGTCTTCCATGGACTCTCCAGATTCTGGCTCCCAATAGACACAGTTTGCATCATAATGGTAGTGATAGCCATTTGGACCTGCAGAATGTCCCGTACACCATCCAAGAACAATCGGTTGTCGGTCTTCGTTGAAATAATCAAAGTGAAGAGCTACAGCATCGCCTCCAGGCCCTTCTTCAGGTCCAAATATTGGGGCTCCATTAACCGACATGGCTACAGTTCCTCTGTCCGGGACGCATTCCCAACGTCCTGCTGAAGCAGGACAGTTTGTCGTATCGTGTCCACCGGATGTATCGTTAACAGGATTAAGCGGGAATGTGGTCGTGTAATCCATTTCTGGAGCGCAGCAACCCATCGTACTCAAGAAGTCATGGTTCGGAATTCCATTACTCACCACGATCATCTCATCATTTTGAACGGTTACTGAAACTTGGCATTGGAACCAAGGGCCTGAACCACTTCCACCAGCACTGCTTACTCCATTTGAATTTGCAGTGTATCCATTTCCGTCACCATTGTAATCCTTTACCCAAGGGCCGGTTCCATCCTGACAATACCAGGAATCTACGGGGTCGTAGGTCTCTATTCCAGCACGAATGAAGGTTAGGATTTGGTTGAAATGTTGATCATTTTGGTATGGCAAATGATGCCCTGCACTTTGGCTGTGCAAATCAAGCGAGCCAGTAAATTTCTGAGCAAGGGCCGGAGCGAGGTCTTTGAAAGCCCCATCATTTTCACCTGAAAAAACCATTGCGGGAGTCGAAAATGGTGCTGCATCATCTATCGTATCCATTAGGCCGTGATGCGTTGTTGGCAAGTAACCATTGTAGAGCATTACTCTATCAAAGGTGTTCTGTGTGTTTGCAAGATAGACGGGAATCATAGCAGAGCCTTGTGAATAACCGAGCAGAGCATAAAATGGACCGTCGTCTATAACCATCTGGTCAAGATATGCTATGGATAAATCTGCCCAATCCGGATCCGTTGTTGGTTCACCCTTGCCGCCTGGTGGATCTTGATACCACACATTTCCACTTTCTGGTGTGCTGGCAAATACGAATTCAAATTCAGGTAAAGCAGCAACGAGGTCTTGCATACCTTGTTGCGATGCTAATCCAGAAGCAGAATCACCACCACCGTGCAGTGCGAGGATTTTCATCGATGTAGGAGCTGGAGGACTTATCGTGCATCCTACAGCATCAACAATCTCACCAGCCGACGTATTGGGGCATTCATCAATATCGTTCGTTACTCCATCACCATCGTCGTCTTTTTGTGATGCAGAGCAGCCAGCAGTGTCAACAGATTCTCCAACAGGCGTGTTTGGGCACAAATCAAGAACATTGTTCACGCCATCTGAATCAGCATCCTTTTGAGATTCAGCACACCCTTGGCTGTCGACAGCCTCTGATGTCGGTGTGTTCGGACATATGTCCATATCATTCATTATTCCGTCAAGGTCGTCATCACTTTCTGAATCTGAACATCCGTTTGCATAAACAGGTTCACCTTCAGGTGTAGAATCACAATCATCAGCATCATCAAGCACGCCGTCACTGTCCAAGTCAGTTTCAGGTTCAGGTGGAACTGGAAGGTTAAGTCGGATTGTCGAGGTTGATTGAGAAAAGAGTCCACATGAGGCAATTAAATCACCGATTGTATTGTGGTAGGATGTATTGACAAACATACTGTATTCTCCAGTCGTTGAATTCTCGTCACCATCAATAAGACGAGCAGGACTTTGTCCAAGTGGGTGATATTCGATCGAACAGGTATCGGGGAACATGTGTAACATCAATCCTTGAAGCGTACCTATGCTGGAATTTTCTTCGGGTTGAATCCATAGTGTCGAAAGAATGACGTCGGGTTCCTGTGGAGCCTCGATGGTCAATTGCGCCATTGTTAATGCACTGCTCAAACCAGAAGAGTCAACCGCTTGAATTTGGATAAGCCATGTTCCGGGTTGTGAAAACTCGGTCATCATGGTCCATTCACCATCGCTGGAAGGAGATACTGTACGTCGTTCTCCTATTTCTTGCAGGGTGTTTGAATCAATGATGATGACCGTCACCGTCGCTGATGAAACATCTTCATCAAGAAGAAATCCACCGACGCTTGCATTTTCATTATTCCATGAATGCGTGTATTGTTCGGTATTGAATAATTGAGGTGGTGTGTTCTCAACAGGAACTGTATTCTGCTCATCTTCGATATTCTCGGCTTCTTCGTCATTACTTGTCTCATCAATCATGAGAAGAAAACCCGAGCTCACCATGAGCATGGCAAGAACACCACTGACAATCAGTATCTTTGTATCCATAATTTTGTAATCGCTCAAAAGCATATAATTCTTCGTCCGTGATGAATCAATTATTCTTCTGCTTTTGAGTTGAAAGGATAGGCCGAACCAGCAAAGGTACCATCATTGAGCAGCAGAAATGTCGAACCATTGTGGAGCACTATTTGCACGGGTATTTCTCTAAATGGAGTGCTCTTCTGCTCATGCAACGAAATACATGCCTCCTCTCTCCATCCGGCAATATGCCACGATGCTTGTTCAATGTTCCATAAAGCGTGTTGAACTGGCCCACTTAGTATGACAGTTTGCTGAATTCCTTCGGTGTTGTACCAGAGTACATCACCACTTTCATAGCAAAGCAGATGATTGTCCGCGTGACTGTAAACCGAATCAAGAATCCCATCATATGGAATCACTTCTGAAACGAGCACTTCTCCAGTTTTCGATTGGTAGATTTTGTGACCACCACCTTTCGACCATACATGGAGTGATGGCCCTTGAATTGATGCTGAAACGACAGCATCAGCGTGAGGTAATTTCTCCAGTTCGGGCCAAGAAGGTTCAGGCTTTCTCCAATCTTCACCAGTACCTTTCCCCATTGCATAGATTCCCTTTTTCCACAGAATGAATACAAATTGCTCATCATTTGAGCACAGAGCGAGTGGTTCTGCATCCAACACATGCGACCATATGGTCTGGGCTGGATGAAGTGCTGCATCAATAGAAGTTCGAACTCTCAAATCCCCTCGATCCGGTCCATTGGCGAAAGGCTTCGAGAGGTCAAAGGAGGCCATTCTCGCTAACAATAATTCATGGTCCACCCATGTTGCAATCAGCTGGTTGTCAACCTTCGTCACCTGTTGTGCTGAACATGGAAAGGGTTTTTTCACCTCGCCACATTTTTTCATGTCCGCGTCAAGAGCGAGAAACTCACCATCAATCCCGATGGCGACATACCCCGATTCCCAACTCAAAATCTTTGAAGGATGGAACGGCAACGGGTCCACCTTTGAATCGGGCATGGAGGGTGGTTCATGTGCCTCTTTGTCAATACTCGTATGTGGGAGGTATGAAATGTTCATTCCGCCAGCATGCATTATGGGCGAAGTACATGTGGTTCTCATTGCGGTGAGTGCTACTGATATTGCATCGACCAATCAATCGGATGCGCTTATGCAAATGGGTCTTTGGGACCCTACTGATCCTGTCGAGGGCCATCCAACATTCAAGCGATTGCATGCTCGGATTTGGATTCTTCCGGGAAGTGTTCTACGCGAGGACTACCTTGCTCGCCGATGGAAGAATGCGACTGGAGAAATTGTCGATGAAATTATTTTCCCCTCTCGCCATTCTGCTGTAAGTGGTCGTCCGTCACTTACGCTTCATCCAGTTGGTGTAATGCAATTGGACAAAGACGAAATTCCACCTTATGGCGGTAGAGCTGGCGATGCCCCTCCTCCATCTCCCCGTCTCGCATCTTGGTGGCAAGAACTGATTCGAGTTTCAGAACATTCAGATTTGGTTGAAGATTTTGACACATCTTTGGAAGTGACGCATCATGGACCGTGGCTTGAGGTTCCATCATTGTTCATCGAAGTCGGTTCGACAGCAGAAACATGGGGACATTTTGGTGCTGCTAATCTTTTAGCAGATATCATTCATCGAGGCCTTGGTCTTGATGGAAGTGAGGGCTTTGGGTCATGGGATTGCGATGATGATAATGGCCAACCCGTATTGATCACGTTAGGTGGAGGACATTACGCACCCCGTGCAAATAATCTCGGTTTACATCCTGGACTACGTGTAGGTCACATGTTAGCAACATATGCACTTCCGTTTATTGCACCACAAGTTGAAGGAGATGAACCCGAGGGTAATTGGAAGCAGTCAATTGATGCAGCTTTTGAAGCGACAAAGCGTGCATATCCAAATGGAAAAATTATATTCTCAATGGATAAAAAAGCATTCAAAGGTTGGCAAAGGCAGGCAATTCGAAATCATCTTGCCAATTTAGATGCCCCTTTGATGACCTCGAAAGCCATTTTGGCTCTTCTTGAAGGCGAGTCCAGCAGTGCTTTTTGAGGTAAGCCTCAAGAGTCTCCGCCGCTGACCAACGATAAGGTGGGAAGATGGTCGGTTGGTTTTCCAAGTCAATTGTCGCCATGACCATCCGTATGCCAAAATGGTTTGTCGGTTGGGTTTCACGGCGATATGTTGCTGGCTCCACATTGAGTGATGCAGTCACAATCATGAAGCGTCTTTCCAAAGAAAATGCATGTTTTACTGTAGATGTATTAGGTGAAGAAATCACTTCTCTGGAAGAGGCTCAATTCTTTTTGGATGAATACATGGCAGTTATCAAAGCCATTCGCGAAAATAATCTTGACGCGAATCTTTCCATCAAACCCACAGCCTTTGGATTGCTCATCGATGAAAAAGAAGGAATGAAAAACATCGAAACATTGGTTAGAATGGCGAATGAGAACGATCTTTTCGTTCGCCTGGACATGGAAGATTATCGTGTAACTACCTCTACAATTCAGGTGGTTTTGGACCTTCACAATATGGGATTGACCAATGTTGGAACGGTATTGCAAGGTCGTCTGTTTAGAACTCTTGACGATATCAATTATCTTGAAACCGAACTTGGACCGGCTGCTGATTATCGAATCTGCAAGGGGATTTATCTTGAATCAGAGGATATTGCTTACACTTCATATCAAGACATTGTTGATGCAACCAATGCATCCATTGACAGGATGCTTGAAGCAGGTTCGTACTGCTCGATTGCAAGCCATGATATTCCAGTAATTAATTATGCGAAGTCTGCCTTAGAGTCACACGGAATGGGGCCGAATATCCCCGACCCTCGACCCAATGCAGGTCCTGCTCGAAAGGCGAAAGGTCCTGGCTATGAATTTCAAATGCTGCTCGGCGTTCGTGGACCATTACGCCGGAAACTGGCTAAGAACGGTCATCGGACTCGAGTATACGTCCCTTACGGAGAGAAATGGTATGAGTACAGCATACGGCGTCTCCAAGAAAATCCGACTATTGGTACACAGGTTGCTAAGGCATTCATCATGCCATGGACAAACCGACCCTAATCAGTTACGAGGTCGCTTTTTCTTGCGCTTGTTTGCCGGTGTTACACCTTTCTTGACAACTTCCTTGGGCATGATTGGATTTGGGTTGAAACCCAGCTTTCCTTCTTTCCATGCTTGTCTTCGTTCCCTAGGGGTGCGAGGTGCAAAGTGGTCTGGGTTTGGAGGCTCATGCAAATACATCCGCTTGATATCTCTTGCTTCGACCGTCCCACGAAGTGTTCGAGCACGCCCCATGTGAATAGCGCGAATACGCCATGTTTGGTCTTCTATATCGATCAAGTGCCCCGCAGTGTAAGGTGTGTCAGCAGGTACAATAAGGACATCAGACGACGAATCTTCACCTCGCGTCATGGTAAGTTTTACTCGAACCTTGTCACATCTCAGGGCTGAGGCTCGAACAATGAGGCTCGCTTCGCAGTGCTTGACATACCTTCCATCTTTCATTTCGATTTGGTTAATGGACCATAACTTTTCATCCTCTTCAAAGACATCTTCTAATTCGATTGTCTCATCAGCATCGATTTCAATTGTTTTGGTAATCGATGAAGGGCCCTCGGTTAATACGAAAGGAATGTTAACTACCGGGGGAGGTCGAATGTGTGCAATGTGTACCTTTTCACAATCCTCACACCTGAGTAAATAGTCAGCTCCGGTGCCTTTCGGAGTTTCTTTGAGAATGGCGTGACCTGTAACCTCATTACACTGCGGGCAAAGCACTGCATTCTCAAGAATAATTTCATCCTCTTCAATGAAATCTTCCTCTTCGATGTTGTCAGCCATGGACTTCCCCGTCTATGCGCGCATACTCTCCCGTTTGAAGGTACCGGCTCAAGCGCTTAAGCGAGCCTTGAAGTCATTGCGGTGAAAGGCACCTCCATGTCGGAGCAAGAGGGTGGTGAATCCGATGTTGGAAAGGCTGAAGTCTTAGCCCATTTATTGTCTCCAGATGATACCCGTTCGCGTGACGAGCCACAGATAGCGACCAACATCGGCTCCCAATTGCAACACATGGGTTTGACGACGTGGTCGATTTCTCTTTTACGCCGCCTGCGAGATGCTTTAGGTAGACTAAAACCTGAGTCAATTCTTGAAGTTGGAGCAGGTATTGGCCACCGTAGTGCATGGATTTACGATTTATTTGCTGTTGATGGTTTGCAGCCACAACGGTATCAGTTGGTTGAAGATGGTGCTAAATTTGCGGTAATTCTACGTCGACTCATGTTGCGCCATGATGCAGACTCATACACTTCCATTGTTGTAGGAAATCTTGATGCTTTGATTGGAGAAACCAATGCATGGCATGCTGCTTCCTCAACCGGTTTGGAAGTAGGCTCACCTCGAATTGAATCCGAAAACGATGCTATCATTGTTGATGGCTCATCTGAAAATCGTGCCCGGAACGTTGAGGCTCTGCTTCCTTTTCTTTCAAACAGCGGTGTTTTGTTCACAGTAGAACCCGACATGCCTCTTGGTAATGTTGAGGAGGATGACAAAGATGGAATGCGCTTGGTTGATGGGTTTAACCAATGGATGGAATTCATTAAATCTGCTAACGTGACACATCACATTGCGTTCATGCCATTGTTCGGTGGCACGTTGGTTGCACTAACAAAGATGTGATTGCTCACGCATCAGCAGCATCGAGCAGTTGTTGAATATTCAAGAGGCCGTATCCATAGTCGTCATCATGCCCACTTTGTCCTTCTCTTGGAGTGACGCTTTGTTGTATCCATTCTTTGACCTGGACTGTATTTGCTGAAGAAGTTGAATCCGTTAGTTGTGGATTTTCTTGCAAGAGAAGCGCAAGTGCTCCGGTAACATATACCGTTGCAGCGCTCGTTCCGTCAACCATCGACCATGTACCTTCGTAATTTACGACAGGGACCTGTTGGGCTGGAGCAACGAGTTCCGGTTTTTTGTGCGGATCACTGCGTGGAGCAAGGAGTGGTAATGGTAAGAATCTGCCGTTATTATCGCCAGTCGATGAACCGGTCCAATGGTCTCCATTTTGGGTAGCGCCGCCAACGCAGATTACTAAACGCTCTCCACACGGGTTGGAGACATCTCCATCATCGCCATCTCCACCATCATTTCCTGCAGCAGCTACGACGAAAATTCCTTGTTCGATTGCATCATTTGTCGCTTCATCCGAGCCACGTTCAGTTCCAATGTCAAAAGGAAGGATATCCGGCGCTCCACCAAGTGATAAGGAAATGATGTGGACTTCATTCGATACGCACCAATCGATTGCATCTGCGACAACTGAATCAACACCAGAACCATCTTCTGCCAATGCTTTTGCTACAAACAAATCGACGCTTGGAGCAATTCCTTTCATCCAGCCATCTGCAACAAGAATCCCTGCCATGCTCGTACCGTGTCCATGGTCATCGTATGGAGAGGCTCTGTTGTCAACGAAATCTTTCCATTCGACAAGATTGACGGATTCAAGGTCAGAATGTTGCATCATGATTCCTGAATCAACAATACAAACCCGGACGCCATCACCGTCAGAATCTATACCATCAAATTGTATTAAATCAGCATAGATTTCTTGTGCTTCAATTGCTTGTTGCCCAGGGCGATAAGTAACAAGACCATTCCCCCCAAGAAGAATTGCTGCTAGATATATCATAGTTGAGATGAGAAGTACAGCGACACCTAATGCAACCATTCTTTGAACGAAAACTAAATTTTCTTGTCCTTGGGTGTCGGTAAACTCCTCAGTATAAGAATCCGTAAACTCAGTCTCTTCCACTGTGAACACCTCGATTAACTGAAAGCATGAACTGCTTCACAGAAGGTTTCAGCAAAAAGACGAGCCTCATCTTCAGTGTTGTACAAGTAGGCAGAGGCTCGAAGGGAGCCATTAACATGTCCTTTAGAGTTAAACCACGAGTGTACGCAATGTTGACCACTTCGAACCATAACACCTGCTGCTTCATCAAGAAGTAGAGCTATATCATGTGCTGGTAATTCACTCATGAGTATTGAGCAAATACCTCCACGCATATTCGCGTCCAGTGGTCCAATAATCTCGATTCCGGGCAAGTCCTTAATTCCATCAGTCATGATTGAATTAAGTCGTATTTCATGCTGGTGAACTGCATCCATATCGATTTTTGAAAGATAATCAATAGCGGCTCCGGTAGCGATCATTCCAGAGAAATTACCCAAACCACCTTCAAACCGGTTTGGAGGATTTGCCCATTCAATGGAGTCATACGTTGATGTCTTGACAGTTTGACCTCCAGATTGAATCGTACGCAGGTTGTCAAGTAAATCGTACCGCCCCCATAGTCCACCCATTCCAGAAGGACCGCACATTTTGTGGATTGAAAACGCCAAGAAATCAATATCGAGGTCTTGAACGTCAACATTCATGTGAGGCGTAGATTGGGCGCCGTCGACACAAACCAGTGCACCATGATCGTGGGCAATCTGGGCGATTTTTTTAACGGGTATCTTAATGCCATCCAGATTTCCGACTTGGCTCATGGATACCATTTTCAGTTTTGAACCGGCATCTGCACACGCTTGCTCAAAGGCCTCGAGATTGAACGTGTTATCTGGATTTGATTCCACGACTCTGTGGTCAATACCTCGTTCTTGTTCAAGTTGCAACCAAGGAACGAGGTTCGAGTTATGTTCTCTGTCAGTTGTTAGAACGACATCCCCTTTTGACCAGGTCATTCCATGCGCTACCTGATTTAATGAGTGCGTAGCGTTTCGAGTAAACACAATCTCTTTTGCTGAGTCTGCATTCAAAAAGTTCTGTAATTTCGAACGAGTCTGTGATGTTGCTTGTGAAATTTTAGAACCGTAGCGGTGAACTGAGCGACCACCGCAACCCGGCGTTTTCGTATAATAATCGTGAATTGCTTCGACAACAGAATCTGGCTTTAATGTGACACATGCATTGTCAAGATACGCTGGTGCGTCATCTGGCCTTAATGTCGGGAAGTCTTGTCGTAGTTTTTTGAAATCCATTACCATGCCTCCACGTCTGAAAGATAATCGAGAGCTGGAGCATTCATTCCACATTTTGGACATTCAAACCGTGTTGGTGTCATTACAGAGCAGAGCTTACAGGTAGTTCCAATGAGGTTTTTTGTAGAGCAGCCTTCAGTTGGGCATGGCACCATGATGTCTCCATCAGCGTTCCTTGATATGTTAACTGGTGCTTCGCATTCAGGGCATTGCGATTCAAATGATTCCTGTGTTGGGTTTTTCCCGTCCAATTCTATTTTAGCATTGATTGCTGCGCGTGTTTGGACTTGAGCATCCGTCCCCAGCATTCGTTGGGGATACCAGATCAGCAACATGAAAAGAGGTATCGATAAACTGCCTGTGAGTAGATGAGTGGTAAAAGAGCCCATCCGTTCACCGCCACGTTCTGCAATGAAATGTGCTCCACCCCAAGCGGATAGCGTGATTAAAACGAACCACATTGTAAGAATGAAACCCCAGCCTCGAAGTGAGTGTTCAGCCATTTTCATTTCGGTCAGCCGTACATCTTCATGTACATGGTATTCTTCGATATGGTAATCTCGAGTTTCGACAACTGCACGGCCAAAATAGTAGATGAAAAACATCACGATGAGCATCGCAAGCGAACCTTCCATCATTCCCCCAAGTTTTGAATCAATTGGGAAATCCATTTGAGTTTCGTGGAATAGAATTTGAGCAAATACGGTAATGTTCCAAAAGAATAACAACGATAGAGCATGTATGCGCATTACAGGGAATAACCTCCAAATTTGCATTGCAAACCATCCCCACAGAATCACGGAGAGAAGCATTTGGAAATATCCCCACCCACTCACAGAGTTCAAGCCATCTAAACCAATGATTTGGGCATCACCACCACCAAGTATTTCTGGAGAAAACGATCCGAGAAGAAATGCAATGACTCCTATTCCAAGTGTTGCCCAATACTCTTTGTTCCATTCATGAAGTGCTAATTTTGTCTGAAATCGCAATTCTACTTGCATTGTGTCCAGTGGTTTAGCAACTGGATGAATCTCGGCAAACGAATACAAGGGTTGCACATCTTGTAGTCGAAATGGAAGGACTGAATGTCCCTCTTTTTCAACCGAAGGAGCATGGTCCTCTTCGCTCATGTGCTTGCTAATCGCTCCTCCTTTGAATTGTTTCGGATTAAATGCTTGATACGATCCTAACTTTTCATGGGTGAGCGTTAAACGGTGAAGCAAAGTCGCCGAGTTTGAAGCCGAGATCGCATAGCCTGGTATTGCGCGCGACTGGAAATCGCGTGTCCTTGTGACTCGAGAGTTCAAATCTCTCTCTCGGCGCCTTTTTCACCTCGTCCCCGTTCATTTTAGTTCGGTGAAAAAAGCAGTCTTGGGTGAAGGAATAAGAGCCACCGGCGAGAATTGAACTCGCGACCTCCTCATTACCAATGAGGTGCTATACCGCTAAGCCACGGTGGCAGTAATACGGCGACCAATACATTGATTATAACCGCTTCGCGTCTTTCGTTAATACCGCAAAAGTACCTTTGGAGGCTCAGAATATACTCAAAGGCTATAAGGTGATTTTTACAAATATTAGTTCGGAGAAGGCAACTTCTCTGGATGGGATATTATGGAGCGAGAGCAAGAAAACAAAGTGGAGATGCGGCAACGGGTTCGTGATCTTCAAAGCCAAGTTGATGAATTGAAAGACCTTGTAAACACGCTGTTAAGCGTTATTTGCGAAGAGCCGGATGGTGTGCATAGTGGTGCTGCACCAACAATTCCGGGTCAGCCTGGAAACAATTACTGCATGTGATTATCCTTTGATAACTGCGAGCGGATTGAGACGGACGACTGGCCGAGCAAGTCCAGCCTTTTCGGTTAATTCGATTACGTCGTCAACATCTTTGTATGCATCAGGAGCTTCTTCAGAGAGAACATTTGGAGTGGAAGCGTGAACCCTTATCCCTTTCTTTTCGAGTTCTAATTTCAAAGCCTTACCATCGATGGTTTGTTTTGCTTTGCTTCTTGAAAGTGCCCGTCCAGCACCGTGACATGATGAACCAAAAGCAGTATTTTGTCCAATTTTAGGACCTGCCATTACCCATGAACCGGTTCCCATATCCCCTGGAATAAGAACTGGCTGTCCTGATGTTCTATCTGTTCCTGCCATATCTGCACTGTCTCCACTGAAAGCACGAGTTGCTCCTTTTCTGTGTACACAACAAACACAATTTTCACCATGAATTTCATGAGTCTCAACTTTTGCAATATTATGTGCAACATCATACAAGGTCTTGGCTTCTCCATCGACGCCGAGTTCCAAACGTAACACTTCACGCAAGCGGTGAGCAAGAGTACTTCGGTTCGCGAAGGCGAAATTAGCAGCAGCATTCATCGCGTCAAAATAGGCTTGCCCTTGAGGGGAATGAAAAGGTGCTGAGGCAAGTTGACGGTCAGCGATTTCATACCCCCACTCTTGATCAACCCAGATATCTCCTTGCTGCTTGTATCGTCTTTCAAGACTCCTGACATGGTCGCTGCATACTTGATGACCGAGGCCACGCGAACCAGAATGAATCATAGCGACAAGTTGCCCATCATACAATCCCCATTCATCGGCAGTTTCTTTGTCAACTGTTTTTCCAACAGTTTGGAGTTCAAGAAAATGATTTCCGCTGCCCAACGTCCCAAGTGCACGAAGCCCACGTTCCTTTGCACGTTGTGAGATTTCGGCTTCTTCAGTATGGAGTATGCCATTCGATTCAATATTTTTCAAATCTTCGTCATAGCCATAACCGAGTTCAACCGCTGCAGATGCACCCCCTTGAATGAGGTTATCAAGGTCGGCCATAGTTATCGCAACACCACCCTTACCTGACGCACCTGCAGGAATCCGGCCCGCTAATCTTCCAGCTAATTTTTTGAGATTTGGAATGTCCTTTTCAGTTGCATCAAGTGCAAGCATTCGGACGCCGCAATTGATATCAAAACCAACACCACCCGGTGAAATTGCACCACCGAAGTCACCATATTCAGTATCGGTAGCGACTACGCCGCCAATCGGCAACCCATATCCAAAGTGCCAATCCGCCATCCCCCATGCTTCTCCAACGATGCCTGGGAGACTTGCAGCATTGATGAGTTGTTCAGGTCCTCGGTCATCGGCATGCTTGGTAAGATGCATTTCATCGGTTACCAATCGCGCATCGACTTTCATACGACCATGCGCTTTGATGCGCATCGTACCGTCTCCTTCATTGGAGAGGTAGCGACGCCAGTCATCGGACATAGAGGCTGCTCGAGTGTTTCACCTTTGAGCATTGTTCTCCATTTATGTCTGAAAATACCCATAGGTTTCAAGGGGTGTCGGCCGCTGGGCGAGGTATAACCTTGGGAGGTCTACATCACATGGGATTACCACCGATTGATTTAGCGGTCTTCAAAAATGAAGGTTATGTCCGTAAACAATGCCGAATTACAAATCTGTGGTTTTGGACCACAGATTCTTCTCGAGATACATGTGGGGATACAACTGAAGACGAATATACATTCATTGGCGCCCCTCTAATCGAAGGATTTCCAATGCGTGGTAAAGCTTTGAAAGACGCAATGCGGGAGGCTTTTTTATCGTTTTTTGAAAAAATCGAACACACACGCATTCAACCTTATCCCGTTTTGGCGCGGTGGCGAGACGATATTCACTTGACAATAGCGTCAATTGCTGACTTCCAACCGCACGTCACTTCTGGAGAAGTTGAACCTCCTGCCAATCCTTTGACGATCTCACAACCGTGCATTCGTTTGACTGACGTTGATGCTGTTGGGCGCTCTGGGCGGCATTTGACTACCTTTGAGATGATGGCTCATCACGTGTTCAACCGTCCAGATGAGGGTAAAATGTATTATTGGATGGAAGAATGTGTTCAACATTGCCACGATCTAATGACAAAAACCTTCAATATTCCTTCTCATGAAATAACCTATGTAGAAAACCCATGGTGCGGAGGTGGCAATGCTGGTGCTGCGGTTGAAGTGATTGTTGGTGGACTTGAATTAGCCACATTGGTCTTCATGAATCTTGAAGAACATCCAGAAGGGGATATTGAACTTAAGGGTGATACTTATCGCGAAATGCCTCTACAAATTATCGATACTGGTTACGGTTTGGAGCGCTTTTGTTGGGCTGCTGCTGGCACCCCTACGATCTACGAAGCGATTTACCCCGACACGGTTTCTTGGCTCAAGGAAATGTTTGGTTTCTCTACGATTACTTCCCAATGGCCAAATCTTGACTTAGATGCTTTGCTCGGAGAGATGAGTCGTTTGAACGGCATTATGAATATTGAACCGGGTGTTGACGCAGATGAACTCCAATTAACATTCTTGAGACGTTTGAAAGAGCGCGGAATCGATGTGACAGCGGAGCAGTTTTCCGCTGTAACTGAGCCTCTTTCGAAAATTTACGCCATCCCTGACCATCTTCACGCATTGAGCCATATGCTAGGTGACGGACTGGTTCCATCGAATGCAAAGGCTGGTTATCTTGCTCGCATGCTTGCTCGAAGGACCCTGCGATTGCGTGACGATCTTGGACTCGAAGTCTCCCTTGCAGAACTTGCCCAGCATCACCTTTCGGTCAATCTTGGAGGCCAGGTGATGAAACAAACTCATGACGGTTTGCTCGGCATTCTTCAACTCGAGGAAGAGCGTTACATCGAGATGATTCGCAAAGGCAGCAATGCGATAACTACACAATTCAAGGATTTACCTCAAGACTCCGAATACATTCCTGATGAGATTCTTTTCAACCTCAATGATTCACACGGATTAGCTCCGGATATGGTCGTCACATTGGCCAAAAACGCTGGGTGGAAGGATGTCCGGATTCGCACTGGCTTTGCTGCAGAAATGGCAGAACGTCATGCACGTTTAGCCAAGCAAGCCGCACAAGCGGTTGCCGAAAAGCCGTTGGTCCAATCTATACCCCAATTGCCGCCAACGGTTGCGTTATACTACGAAGATGTTCAACAAAGAGAATTTGATGCAAGTGTTTTGGCCTGCCTCCCTCTTGTTGGTGAGGACATACCCGAGGGAGCGACACATGGTGTTCTTCTCGACAAAACCTGTTTCTACCCAGAAGGTGGTGGCCAAGAAGGAGACTATGGGCGACTCTCCACCGATTCGACGAACCATCAAGTCCTCGATACTCGAAAGGTTGGCAATCACGTCTTGCATTTGGTTACTGGCAGTTTTGAAACAGGAGATTTAGTCCACGGTAGTCTCGATTGGAACCGGCGCAAACAGTTGATGGATCACCACACATCTGTGCACATTGTAGGTGGTGCAGCGCGCCGAATTCTCGGCCCACATATCTACCAAGCAGGTTCGAATAAATCTGCTGATTCCGGCCGCCTTGATATCACACATTTTAATCGTCTAAATCGCGAGGATTTAGATGCCATTGAGTCATTATCGAATGAGATCATTGGGCAAGTTCAACGTACGGAGAAAACTGAACTCAATCGGAAAGATGCCGATAAGAAGTATGGTTTTGATCTGTATCAGGGTGGCGCTCCCAAAGGCAGTTCCATCCGCATCATTCGCATTGCAGACCATGACATTCAAGCATGTGGAGGAACTCACCACGATGAACCAGGACAGATTGGTTCTATTCGAATCGTCCGCTCTGCGGCGGTCCAAGACGGTGTAGAACGTCTCCACATTGTTGCAGGGCAAGCAGCCCTCAATTACGCTCGAAATCAGGATGCACTGTTAAGAATGGCCAGTGAAACCTTTGGCATTCCATCCCATGAGTTGCCAAATGCTTCGAAACGTTTCTACTCTGAGTGGAAGGACCAGCGAAAGAAAATTGAGCAACTTGAAGCAGAAATCGTACGTCTGCGAACAACCGGTGGTGGCTCAGATTCTGCGGTGGTTGATGGAGTTCGCGTTGTCATCATGGAAGTCACTGGTGATTTGAAGAAAATGACAAAAATGCTCAAAGAGCTCACACTCGATGCCTCTCAGCCCTCACTTGCGGTTCTTGGCTCAAGGGAAGGTGGTGGTAAATTGATGATTGCTGTTACTGAAAACACAATTGCAAGTGAACGTTATGATGCGGTGACTTTGCTTCGCGAAATAGCACCTCACATCAAGGGCGGTGGCGGTGGCCGTCCTACTCTCGCTCAAGGCGGAGGGTCAAATCCTGATGGTCTTGATGATGCGCTTGATGCGGCTCGCAAAAGTGTTGGTGTCTGATAAAGCGTTTTTTCCGGAGAAAGCTTCATACTTTTCTGGAAATTACTCGTAACAAATGTCGGAAAAGTCACTTCCAAAGCCTCCAAAGGTTGTCCTTGAAGACAAGGTTGCTGTGCAAGATGAAGTTTCCGAGCCCTCTCTTTCACAGCCAGTGAGGGAAATTCAAGTACCACTTCAAGAACCACCATCTGTCCTTTTGTGGTTTGGTTTACTTGGTTATATCATCACATTCATGGGGACTTTTACGGTTTGGGATCACAATATCTCTTTGTGCTTGAACATACTATGCTGCGGGTCATTCACTTCAACAGTCTGCCTTTTGATTCACTACAATAACTATGGGTATTGGAATAAAAGTAACGGACAGAGCAGTGCAAACGAAGACATGGCTGCAATTATGTTCGGGGTTATAGCCGCTGTCATCTTGGTTCTTTACTTCTCTATATCTGGGTTTTGATTAAAGGGTTCGAAGTGCTTCTTTATCAAAATAAGATACAGCCACATCTCGCGCATTCTCTGGTGAAAACCACTGAACTTCAGAAATTTCTTCAGTTTGTAATTTGAGTGTTTTTATATCTCCACTCCACAACGATCGGTATGTGAATGAAACAAAAGAAATTCCCTCATCGGTAAATATTTTCTGAGTGATGACGGGTTCATTTTGCTCAAGAACGATACTGAGCCCGATCTCTTCAAGCGTTTCTCGAACACACCCAATACTCGGATGCTCGTCGTGATCCATGTAACCTCCAGGCAGAGTCCAAAATCCTCTGAAATGGCCTCTCTCTACTTTACCGAGTAAGACTTGACCTTCATTATTGCAAATCATTACTTTTGACACGAGTCTGTGAATTGAACGATATACCGCTTCTCTCGCCACGGGGTGGACTGAATTATCAGCAATAATTTCATCTTTCCAAGCCCAATTTTTAGGCCACTCAATTTTTGGATATCCTTTGATGACCCGATAAACCAAATCGCCGAATACTACTCGAGTCTCCCGAATAGCTTCCCATTCAAAACCCATCTTTTCAATTTCTTCAGATGTCGGCATTCGCAATGGATTCAAAACTTCTTGACGGCCTTGAATAGGGAGTTGAGGTCCATTTCCTTGTTCATCGACAAGGAATACTTTCCCGTCGTGTTCTAAGTGAACCACTTCGAGAGGATGCATGTTCATCGGTCTCCCTCATCTTTCATCAATGCTCGTATCAAATACATACACTGCACATGGCATTGTTCAAGTACATGTGTCCAATCGCTTCTTCATGGAATTTGAACAACTCAACGAATCTGGCTGGGCTAAAACCTACCTCTTAGCAGATACAGAAACCAAAATTGCGGCGTTAATTGACCCCGTTTTTGATTTTATGGATTCCTATCTTAAGATGCTTGAACAGCGAGGTTTTTCTCTTGGCTTTGCCATTGCCACACACACCCACGCTGACCACATCACTGCCTGCTATTCATTGCGTGAAAAAACTGGCTGCGATTATGTAATGTGGAAAGATACTGCTTGCCTGGGCGTGTCTCGCTACCTCGACGAGGAAGAAGTATTGATGATTGGTTCAATTCCTCTTACTGCACATCACGTTCCCGGACATACCAATGACCACGTCGTTCTTGAATCGCCTTCTCATTTGTTTACGGGTGACTTCCTTTTTACTGGAGACGGTGGTGCAGGACGTGACGATTTACCCAGTGGACGATTGATGGCGCACTGGGAATCTCTCCGAAAATTGGAACCACTTTCTGGCAACCTTTTGGTCTGCACCGGCCATGAACCACCAGGTACAGCATTCCAGACGCTTGATTGGAATCGCGAAAACAATCCGATTCTCGGCATGAAATCTTTTGATGAATATGAGGCATGGCAACAAAAAGTAACAGCTGGATTGGGCTCAGTTTCGAAGATCAAAACGGCATTACCTGCAAATCTCTTTGCCGAAATTCCGGATGATATTCCTTGGATGAATTAGACTCAAGCGAGGCGAAGGGCTTAGTAGATGCGTACTGGCCCACAAACCATGCAACAAAGTTCAGCACGTGGTATTCTTATCGTCTGCGCTCTTCAATTTCTCCTCATTGGCGTTTCTGCAGCACCTTTGGCATCTGGTCTTAATCCACTTGGAAACTTTGAACGGATGGACACTGCATTAGAAGATGAGTTAAAAATTGTTGAAGATGATTCGATTCTCTCAGTGATTTACCAACTGCATTCTGAAGTTACTTCTGTTGACCGTAATGCAATGGAGCAATTTGGTGCGGAATTATTAGGCAGTGCCCCGCTTATTGACGGTGGATTAATTGAGGCATCTGCGGCAGATATTCGCAAAATTAGCAATTGGGAACGAGTTGAATTCCTCGAACTGAACCGGGAATTAGAATTTTTTTACCTTCCTGCTGAGTTTGGTGGAGAACCCAATCCCGATGCAGGTATTATGATGCATGAAACAACTCATGTTGTTAATGCAACAACTTCTTGGCACAGAGCAATTATCAATCCTGATGGCACTGTAGACCATGACATGGACCTCTCATTTGCTGAATGGGATGGTGATGGAACTGCAATTGTTGACCTTGACACTGGTGTCGATGCTGGTCATCCCGATTATGACTATCTCCATCCTTGGACTGGAGAAAAAACCCTCTATTCCGCAAAATGGGACGGTGTCTGGACAGAAACTCGGAACTCCGACACATCTTCAGGTCACGGGACACACGTTGGTGGCACCATTGCTGGTAATGGCGATGCATCCTCCGGTCGTCGTGCCGGTGTTGCCAAAGGTGGTCAATTAGTGGCATTGGGGACTGGCGATGGCGCCTCGATTTTTGCAGCACAGCAAGGTCTTGAATGGACGTATCAACATTCAACACCCGGACAAAATGAATATCACATTCGAGTTGTATCCAACTCGTGGGGTACAGATGGAGATTACGATCCAAACGGGGCTGTTGCTCAACTCACTGAAATGCTCACCTATGACAACGGTGTTGCTGTGATTTTTGCCGCTTCGAATTCAGGCGGCAATGGTGGTGAATGCAGTGGAGGTTTGAAAACCAATGTCTATGCGAATACTCCTGCGGCAATTTCGGTAGCTGCATTAACACACGATGGCACAGCAGTCACCTCTTTCTCATCTCGTGGGTGCATGAACCAAATGCATACCTGGCCAGATGTGGGTGCACCTGGTCGAGATATTTGGGCCACTGCCCCTCGTGGGACTGCTATTGATGCGTCAACTAAACTTCAGGGCGATTTGTATTACATGTCCATTTCTGGAACGAGTATGGCAACCCCTCACGTTGGTGGCATGGCTGGATTAATGCTCAATGTGGCTCCTTCCTTAGGTGTCGCAGATTACCACAGAGACGACCACGACGAAGGCTCTTCTCTCGTTGGCGGTGAAGGAACTGCTGCGTATGGCCAATTTGAAGATTGGGAGACTGCGAATTTCTCCCGAGTTCATGAACTTGAATTGATCTTAGAACTGACTGCACAGTATGAGGGTATGGAGAACTCCTGTGAAAGTGGTAACGCTGATGATTCCTGTAACGATATTCCCGCAGAATGTTACAGAAGTGCGACCGGTGAATGCCATGATTGGCGTGTTGGCCATGGATTGACGAACGTCGACCACGCAGTTGCTCTTGCCCGAACACTCCAATTAATGCGTGACCAGAACAATGATGGAATTGTCGACCATCCAGAATACACCGTTTGGGATGCGCACGAGATTTACACATCATTAATGACTGTTGAAACATTACCGGTTGACACAGATCGTGTTCGTCATGCGTGGAAAGGAGACTGGAATCACTTCAACAATGGTGCGACAGGTGCTGTCTACTATACCGATGATTCACACTATGTTTGGATTCCAAACGGAACCAATAATTTGCTCGCCTCTTTCACTCCGACAGAAGTCGATTTAGAAACAGGACAGTTTGGAAGCCTACAAATGGAGATCGATCTTTCAGAAGACGGTTCAAATGATGCACAGGGTTCTGGAACCCGTATTTCTGACACATGGATTTACGACCTTGATGTGAGTTCTGAGCATTGGAACTCGTGGGCTCATTTCGACATTACCGGTCAGGCTGCAACCCTGTTTGGTTTTGCTGATGACCCCGAATTCTTTGAATCAAGCATCCCTTATACAGTGGATGTTGTTTTGACTCTGGATTTGTCTTCGCCAGTCGATATAACCATCCCGCATCGACTTGATTTCTATTCCGACCTTGACCCAACTTCGCCATCCGATGCTTGGGATGACTCATTCGAAGGGAAATTGACCTTTACACGTGAAGCGTATAATCAACACGAACTGATGTTGGAAATCGTTCCTAAAGTGGTTGTTGAAGAGGATGAAAAAGGCTTCTTTTCAGAACTTGGAAGTGTCTTTTCAGAATACAAGGGCCTGAGTGCAGTGATGCTTGTGTTCTTCCTTCTGTGTGGTTTAGGCGCTGGTTATGCATTGTACAACATGAACCCGAATGGACGCGAATTCGAAGGCCCTCTTGATGCAGAATTAGATGACTGATTACAATGGGTTATCGGGTATTTTCCCTCGGTTTTCACTGGAAGGAAGATCTTGTAAATCTGCAAAACTGAGTTGTTCAATCGATACTTCGCTCAACGTGTTCAAGCGTTCCTTCATGACCATTCGGACATGAAATTCAATCCGCCCTTTGGTTCTGGTCAAATCATAAGAGAGTGGATTGAGAGTCTCAATGACCTGAATTCCAAATTCGTCTCGTACATACGAGCCCCTCCATATCGAATACCCCCATCGGAATGCGATTCCAACAACTGCAGCGCCATACAGGAGTGTAAGTACGGTGAGTGCAAATAAGACAGCATTTCCATCTCGTGCTTCGTCAAGCAAATTTCTTCCAATTAAGAACAGCAATCCAATGCCAACAAGTGGTTTGAGAATGCTTTCCAGCCATTGGTCGACTGGAACTAAGCGGCCCTTTGATGGATCGACAAACACCAAGTCAGATTCAAATGCTGCATTCAAGACTCCAAGTGCGCCCAAGAGGATAATGTAAAGTCCCGTCGAGAAGAGAATTTCAAGGCCCCAAGAATCTAAGTTAAGCGTCCAGTGAACAATCAGCCAAGCAAAAAGCCCCAAAAAAGCGCCCTGAGGGACGTGATTAAAGTGAATTACATGCTGAGAAAACTCATTCATTTTTGCCTTGTCTTCAGCCAATCCTCGGTGTGGTTTTGGAATATGAATAATTTGCCAATGCATCATCTTTTCAATGGTTTTCAGTCCTCGCACAAGCATTCCTTTTCGGATGAAGATGTATTCGATCACCAGTAAAACTGGTAATCCAACCAAAATGACCGGTAATGCCATGATGACG
>DAMU01000002.1:14478-14689 GCA_002499705.1 Euryarchaeota archaeon UBA91 | reverse complement strand
CTTGCTCGACCAGCGGCAACAAAGTCTGACCAAGCATGAACTTCAATGCCTTCTGGAGGAATTTCATTTGCCGGTTCATCTCCGAGAAGAATAATTCCACAGCGAGGCCAAGCGGCAGCATCAGCAGGAAGGTGCTTGACCAGTTTGTCAAGGACTCCCGTGTTTGCAACAGCGAGAATAGATGGCGTTGAATCGTTGAGAATGTAGGCCC
>DAMU01000002.1:12918-14183 GCA_002499705.1 Euryarchaeota archaeon UBA91 | reverse complement strand
GTTGAATCGTTGAGAATGTAGGCCCATTCATCACCGTGCTGATGTGTATACATTGCAGTGTAAGCAGCGCCGATACCGTTTGCACCGTAAGAGAGTGCAGCCCATTCAACGCTGTTGTCAAGAATCAAAGCAACTCGGTCACCTTGTCCTACACCGACATCAGCTAATCGTTGTCCGACAGCAGTAGAAAGTTCTCCGAATTCGTTGTATGTGAGGTGTACTCGAGCAGCACCCTTTGCAGGTATGTATCCGAAACAATTTTGTTCACCAAAACGCCCAACACTTGTCATCAACATTTGATAGAGGGTACGAGGGTCATCGCCTTCGGGTTTCACCCATTGTCGGTCGTCCGGTTGTCTTTCCCAAGCCATTTGTAGTTCTGCCATGTGCACTAAGTGTAGCATAAAGCACTTGAAGGGTTCGCCGGTTTTGTAATGGCGGAAAATCATTGTTTAAGGCAAGATATCACGTTCTTTCGCCAATCAGCGCCCTCATTTCGGTTTGCTAAGGGACTCGCAGGACTCGGATGCCAGCAAGTATCAATTCGAATACTCCGACCGTCTCGTGAAGTTCCTAAACCCGATTTTCCCGCGTTGAGCGCCATTCGTGCGCGTTGCTCAGCGTATTTACCTACTCCAATCACTCGATTGATCCCCATGATGTCAATCACATCCAGAAGATGCTCATCACAGGCTTTGAGAAGCGGTGTCATGAGGGCTGCCGGAAGGTTGTTTGGAGTGATATTCCTCCCAGTCTCTCCAAGTAAGAGCAGTGGGCAGTGGTTGACGACAAAGATATTGTCAAACGTTTCCTCGACCGTTCCGAAATGTGCTTCCATTAGGTTCCAAAGTCGAGTTCCTGAAATCTCTTGACGTTCAAGTGCCATCCCTTCAATCGGACGTTTTGGATGAGCATTTGGTGGAGTTTCAAGTTCTCGTGCTTCGATTTGCAAGAACGACTGAGCCACTTCAGTCGCACCAAAGGGGACACCGGTTTGCGCCATACCCCATGGCCCAGGATTCATTCCTAACAGAAGTGTATGTCCGCAACGATTTCCCCATTTATGCAGATACTGTTCATGGTGAGGCCACGCATAATCCAGAGGATTGGTAGCATGCGCCACAATGGTTTTTTTCTCTAACTTTGGTATTGCAGCATCACAAATCGCAGAGAGGCGGAGCGCCGCTTCAGCCAGTTGTTCTCCAATCTCCATGTTCGGATGAAAGAGCAGTCGCTACATGAGCCTATTCTTCATCTTCACGTCG
>DAMU01000002.1:9009-12548 GCA_002499705.1 Euryarchaeota archaeon UBA91 | reverse complement strand
ATTCCAATCGAAGGAATCGCATTACCGTCTCCGCTAATGGTGCCATTTCCGTCAACCGTTAATTCAACACCATCGCATACCGTCCCAATTCCATCTCCGTCTAAATCAGCTTGGTCACTGTTTGCAATCAATGGACAATTATCTGTCACATCAGTAATTCCATCAGCATCATCATCAGCATCGAGATTGTCTCCTACTCCGTCACCGTCTAAGTCAGCCTGTTCTGAAGAATCGAGAGGAAAGGCATCATCAGAGTCAGCCATTCCATCACCATCATCATCGGTATCTGCATTATTTCCAATTCCATCTCCATCAGTATCCATTGATTCATTTGTATCATTTGGTAGATCGTCATTCGTATTCAAAACTCCATCGCCGTCGATGTCTTCATCACAAGAGTCACCAACACCGTCATTATCCATGTCGGCCTGATTTAAATTAGCTATATTGATGCAATTATCAAATTGATCATTGATTCCATCATTATCTCCATCGCCATATATCGTAAAATTCCAGGTAAAATCTGTCCAATCATTTCCTAAATACGTGCGAATAATATAATCTCCGGGAAGAATTGTTTCATCGATAGTATAGACGATTTCATATGGCATTGTCGCAAAGAGAACCTCCAACTCTTCATCCCAACTTTGGTTCCATTCTGCACTGGCCAGAACAATTCCAACTTCAAATGAGTCTTCACCAAAACCGCATTGTATCATCAAGGTTACAGTGATCGATTGGTTAACCGTGTATCCAGCAGACATGTTCGTGAATGCTATTGTAGTGGTATCTCCGCAGTATATTGGTTCTGGTGGAGGTGGAGGGATGTAGACACTAATCACTACACAATCAAATGACTGGATATCATGGTTTGGGTCATGAATCGAAGCACAGATGGTATAATTTCCACTCTGTGAAAAAGAGGACTGACTTTCAGATTGAGAGTAATAATAACTCGAGTATGTTGTCCAGGTTGAATACAATTGACCTGATTCATCTGTAGCGTTCCAGTATATACTTCCGTAGTAGTTTGAAACAGAGTAGTTGAATTCCCAAACTGAATACACCCATTCCGAATTATTCGAACTTGCATTTGACCAACTGTGGTTGCTGTAACCCTCATCGTCGTATTCTATGTGATTTGAATAAACAATATTTACGAGTGGGGGTGGTAAGCTCACCATAATATTCATACAATCGTAAACCAGGTAAAATGAACCACTCGAAGCATTTGACATCGAATTATTAGAATTGTTGCCGAGTCCGTTGTTGGATTGAATAGTAATCGATGCGCAAACAGTATAATTTCCACTTTGATAGATTTGGACTATACTGCTTGATAGATAGGAATTTGAATAGGCGTATGAGTTCCAAGAAGAATAAATTGAACCTGTTTCACTTGAAGCGTTCCATGAAATCATTCCAGAGTAA
This sequence comes from Euryarchaeota archaeon UBA91, assembly GCA_002499705.1. Classification (GTDB taxonomy): domain Archaea; phylum Thermoplasmatota; class Poseidoniia; order Poseidoniales; family Poseidoniaceae; genus MGIIa-L1. Next base: position 11,117 of record DAMU01000002.1, on the reverse strand, counting down.
TGTGATACTGAATAGGTAAAACTCCATGAAGAATATATTGAGCTGCCGTTTATTGAATTTGTATTCGCACTTTCATCAATAGAGATTGTCGGTGGAGGAATGTAAATCGCAATTGTCACGCAGTCGAATGATTGATTGGCAGATGAACTACTTCCGTTGTTGTTGCTTAAAACCGAAGCACATATTGAATAATTTCCATTTTGAGTAAACTCGTATGAGGTGGAGGGTGAATAATTTGGATATACGTAAGTGTTCCATGAATCAAATATATTTCCGTTTTCGTCAGTGGCCGTCCAGTATACATATCCTTGATAGTTTGAGACTGAGTAATTAAATGACCAAACAACAGATGTGTATGATGTCGAATTTGATAAGTTACTGTTATTCCCTTGATTGATAGTGATTGATGGAGGTGGCATATCCACGGTTATTGTAGAGCAATCTGAAGTGTAAACCTGGGTATTTGTCCCATTTGATGTAGTATTTTGATTTTGAATAGATGCACAAATCGTGTAATTTCCATTTTGGTAAATAGTGCTTGAACTACCACTTTGGTATGAATTGGAATATACATATGTCGTCCAAGAAGAGTACAAATTTCCGTTTTCATCGGTTGCGTTCCAGTAGACATAGCCTTGATAATTTGAGACTGAGTAATTAAAATTCCAATACGAATTCAAATATGTAGTTGAACTAAAAGAAGAATCTATCGATATTGTCGCAGGTGGGATAATAACTGTAATATCTAAACAATCAGAAATGAGGTTTGATGTGTTTCCGCTGCCATTGTTATTACTCCCGGATGAATAAACCCAAGCACATATCGTGAAATTTCCACTTTCGTTAAATGAATTCAAACTTGAGCTGTGGTATGAATTTGAGTTGATATAAGTATTCCATGATGAATATACAATTCCACTTTCTTCAGTTGCGTTCCAGTAGACATAGCCCTGGTAATTTGAAACAGTGTAATTATATGTCCAAGTCGAAGTTTGATAAGAAACATTACTTGAGTAATAATCGATCGACAAGGAAACATCCTCGTCAGCGTCTCGGCATCCATTAGAATCGGCATCAGTTGCGTTTGTCGAAGTCCAACCAGTTATTCCGCGAGGACATGAATCATTTGAATCGCTTATTCCGTCATTATCATCATCGATATCTTCTGTAGAGTCTCTGCAACCATCAGAATCGTGATCTGTTGAACTGCTCGATATCCACCCCAATGATCCCACAGAACATGTGTCGTTGGCGTCGTTAATTCCATCATTGTCATCATCGATATCCTCGTTTGCATCTTCACATCCATCACTGTCGTAGTCTGTGCTTGCGTTTGAAATCCAACTTGAAGTGCCGTTCGGACAATCGTCATGGTAATCAGCAATTCCATCCCCATCTGAATCGTTGGAAGAATTATTACCTCCTGAGTTATTGCCACTAGTGTTGTTTCCACCTGTTTGATTACTGCCAGTATTTCCACCGGTATTGTTGCCACCAGAATTAGAGCTGATGAACATGAATTGATGCGAAAGAGTCGAATTCGGACATTCATGTGACCACGAATTATTTGCGCCACAATGGAGTACATCTGCCTCAAAGTCAAGAGTAATTAGAGTTCCGTTTATGACAGTTTGATCAAAAGATAACTGCCAACTAAGGTTGTACGTGTCATTACCCCCAATCATGTAAAACCAGTTAGTGTAGTTCGAAAATCCAGAGACACCATTGTGGCTTGCACTTGCATTTACGCCAGGATATTGTATGGCACCACTGCAGATATTCACGAGATCAACTGTCACATAGTATGTTGAACTCATGGTGAAATTACTCACTGTGATGCAATGAGAATCATTGGCAGGGTTGGAATTATTTCCACTGGAATTATTGCTACCGGAGTTGTTGGATGCCATCACAATATTAGGGGAATCCAATGCTTCTTCAACATGATTTGATGGAATTTGATTGAGATGTGCAGTCATTGCTTGGCCTAGAAGAAGGAACATCAAAAACAAGGCAACAGAGGTTGCAGGCTTCACGCGCATACCCATGATAGATGGTCTTGACTTAAAGTCTGAACGATGAAAACCTTATTCTTCATCTTCACGTCG
>DAMU01000002.1:7755-8648 GCA_002499705.1 Euryarchaeota archaeon UBA91 | reverse complement strand
TTCCGATTATTCCAATCGAAGGAATGGATTCATCATCACTTTCATCATCAGGAAGAGATGGATTCTCGATGGTTTGAGGAGTTCCAATGTTCTCAGCACTCAGAATGGTTACATCGTGAATTGGCGTACTTCCTGATGGTCCTTCAACGCCAACCTGACTGATTGCATCGACCACTTCGATACCCGTTACTTCAACGCCATCAATTGTTCCAGCGATAGCTTGGCCAAAGACAGAATGAACGCCGTCAAGCCATGTAGCATCGTCTCTATCCATTATGAAGAATTGAGAGCCACCTGTGTTTGCACCTGCATGTGCCATGGAGAGAGCGCCTTTATTGTGGACCAGAGAAGTATCAAATTCGTCTGGAATTGAGTAATCATTCAATTGACAATTGGCCTGTTCAATCTGTTGACCGTTACAATAGCCTTGCCATGAATATGCATATCCGCCCATACCATTTCCATATTGGATGTCTCCACTTTGGGTCATAAAGTCATTGATTATTCGATGGAAAATCACTCCGTCATAGTTTCCAGCACCTACGTGGTCCTGGAAATTTTGCACATGAATCGGTGCTTCATTCGAATACAATTCAAATTGAATCGTTCCACAATGATCAACATCACTTGTGTCAGTCCAAGAAAGGTAGAAGATAACATGTGCTGCATTGTCGAAGTTCATTTCAGAAAATGTGCAGTCTCCGATTACAAGAAGGTCATCAGTGTTCTGAGTATTATTCTCAGTATTGTTTCCTTGGTCTGTGTTGTTGTCTGTGTTGTTACCCGTATTATTTCCTTGGTTTGTGTTGTTGTCAGTATTGTTACCCGTATTGTTTCCTTGGTCGGTATTGTTGCCAGTGTTGTTGTTGGTGTTGTTACCCGTATTGTTTCCT
>DAMU01000002.1:1787-7412 GCA_002499705.1 Euryarchaeota archaeon UBA91 | reverse complement strand
CAGTGTTGTTGTCGGTGTTGTTACCTTGGTCTGTGTTGTTATCGGTATTGTTGTCGGGGTCGAGAACATTGTCCTGGGTCAAGTTGGAATTGATGACCACCACTGAATGATTCACTTCATCAAAATCAACATCACTACAAAGTTGAGAATATGCTCCATAACCATACGGTGATGGCCATAGAAGTGACATTTGGAACACGGCACATGTTGGAACCATTGTATAGGTCATCTGCGTTCCATTTGTAAGGTTAGAGGGAACTGAAAGCTGCCATTGTATTGATGTTGAGTCATTCTGCCCAATTCCATAAAAATCCCAGTACGATTGAGCAGAGGTCTCGTTGATGAAATTTCCATTTAGCATTGCACCTGGATAATTAAAAAGTCCGCCATTCATAACATTGCTCGGACCTGGGCAATTGCTTGTGAGGTCAACAGATAAATTGAATAAATTTGCATAAGGCGTGTAGTCATCGGTTATATTTCCGAGTGTGTAGCACGAGTTCAAATCAATCAGTCCAAATGGAATTTCTACTGAATAATTGTAATTTTGACTTTCAGTGCAATTTTCATAGCAATTGTCTCGTGATGGATGTATTTCAAAAACTACCATTTCGCCTTCTCCAAAGGTGGAGTCACGAGAGATTTGCCATGAAACAGGATAACTCGAATTGTCGCCACCAACCATATACCTCCAGTGACTTGATGAAGAGATATTGAGACCTTGCATATCTGAAACAACCACAGTATTCGGATACATGACTGCATCTGCACAGGTGTTGGTTAAATCGGCTGTTACATTGAACGAGTCTTGTGGTGCAGCAGAGTAATTGTAATCAAAACTGAGATTGGTAAACGTCAAGCATTCATTGGATGTCGAATTTGACGGAGGGGAATTACTTCCATCTCCACCATCAACGTCCTCAGTTGAATCTCTACAACCGTCGCCATCAGCATCAGTTGAAGAAGTTGAAGTCCAGCTCAGTTCTCCAGTTGGACACGAGTCGTCCGAATCCACTACGCCGTCATTATCGTCATCCATGTCTTCTGTAGAATCTTTACATCCGTCCGAATCATAATCGGTTGATGATGAAGAGATCCACCCTAGATCTCCAACCATGCAATAATCGTTCACATCGAGTAATCCGTCATTATCATCATCGGTGTCCTCACTCGTATCTTGGCATCCATCAGTATCATGGTCGGTCGAATACGAAGAAGTCCATCCTGTATCTCCGTTTGGGCATGAATCGTTAACATCGTTTACGCCATCGCCGTCGGAATCTGTAGAGTTTGAGGCCATGACAACACTCTCAGATTCAAGAGATGAATCTCTATCCATTCCAGGATATTGATGCAGGTGGCCAGTCATCGCTTGTCCAAGCAGCATTAGCATGAAAAGAAGGGTAACTGAAGTAACATTCTTAGTTCGCATGTTTATTCCAAACCTCTCCGCCTTAAAGTGTAAACGATTGCTCCGAATTGTCCACATTTCATCTGTGTACGCGGTTTAAATCAAAATGAATAGAAAACTATTCAACTTGCATTATTTGCCTTCAATTGTTAAAATAAAGCGAGAATTCCTCATTCCAATCGACAGACGCAGCCTTGAACCAGTCTTCTGGATGTTCAAAGGCAGCAAGCTCTCTTGTCTTGCGTTTTCGCTTCGCTCGTTCACTGATCAAGCGCCATGCCGTTTTCTCACCAATGCCTGGAATGGCTTCAAGTTGCTTCTGAGACATTTTTTCATGCTCGAGATTAATCTCAACCCCAGTAATTGAACGTGCGCCATGTCCGGTAACTCGAATATCGGACTGTGTTTCAAGCGGAATATGGTATTCTACACCGATGAGGATTGGATATGCGCCTATTTGTCTGCCGAATGTAATTCCTGCTTTTCCTCGACATTGTTCCGCAGTGTGTGCTTCAGTTTGGTGAATGGCAAGTCGTGTCCTTCCGTCATGCGACTCCCAATGCACGTCGGATAAAACCTTACCCGCAGGGAATAATTCTTCAAGAAGCGGGCCATCTATTGTATCTCTGACGTTGGATTTGAACATGTTAAATTCCTTTTGAGGTATCTCTTGGAATCCATCACCCTCGACTTGTCGAATGTTGATTCTTCTCAGCAGTAACCCTTCTCGGCGAATTTCATGGAGTAAATCGAGGTTCATTTGGTATGTGGCTTCAGTCTCACCGTTGAGGCCAGCAATGAAGTTGAGACCCGGCAGGAGTCGAGGTAAACCTCGCTCACCACGTTCTTTTCCATATTTATTGATCAGACGAATAGCTGACTTCAATTGACCAGCGTCGCAGTTCAACCAATTCGCTTCGTGAACACTTGGGTCTGCAGATTCAAGACCAAAGGAAAGAACTGCTCCATCAGAGAGCGTTTGGACCAATGTCTTCGTGATCTCTTCGGATTCCTCGAGATTCTCTGCAATGATGGATGGATTGCCGTTATCGGTATGGAGGATGCCAAGGCGTTCATCTTCGCGTAATCCGTGTAAAAGTTGGGCAATTGGTTCAGGATTTGGAACTGGGTATTCAAGTTCCCTTACGCCTTCTGCCATGTAGGTGTAAGTGTCGGTCATGCCCCCAAGTCGTATGTGCTGAACGCCCGCATCGTGTGCATGCCGAACCTCTTGGATGATATCTTCAGGAGTGCGCCAGATAGGTATGCCTTTCTTTGGTTCGATACAGAACTTGCAACCTCGTTTGTAACGCACACAGCCTTGGTAGACTTCGACTTCATAGGTAAGCGGTCCACTCTTCTCTTCAGTTCCCAAGTCTGGGTGTTCAGTTACTGCTTTACTTGATGCACCCAGTTGGGCCCACTGCGTCCATTGCTCGGCATTACGCCGTGTGTGTTTCCATGCTCCAGTCTGTAGATATGTGTGGAGTGTGGCGTCAGTATCTTGTACTGCTAAAAAGAGATTTTTTCTTAGAGGCGCCCACCCTTGTTGTTTCCATCCACGAATGGCCCACCCCCCAAACAGTGCAGGAATCTCGCTAGGCAAGTCACGAATAATGTTTCGAGTTTCTTTCAATGAAAGGGGTGTACCTCGTAAGTACCGACCTGGCACAACAGCGCCAGCAATACATGCAAACCCTTCTATGTTGGAAAGACGCTTTCCAGCCCAGTCCTCTCCATTTGTTCGTATCAAATCTCTCCATTGGTCTATGGTGATGTATTCATAGTCAATTTTTGCCTGTTCTAACACTCCGCAAAGATAGCGAATATGGAATCCAACATAGGGTGGAACTCCAAACGCTGCAGGCTCGTCTTCATAGCCATCAAGTATCAACCATTTCGGCGACGATACCTCGACCATAATGGCGAACCTCAAGTTGGTTGCCTTCAATCCTTCTTCTGTCGACGACGTCGAGGGCGCTTCTTTGCATCCTCTTCCTCTTCTCGGAGTGCTTGCAGTTCGCGAGCGGATTTGCCTTCAGAATTATTGTTTCCTTCTCGCTTTCCACCACGTCCACCACCTTTCTTACCGCCTTGTGAAACATCGACTTTGATTCGTCGTCCGAGCAATTCGGAACCGTTGAGTTTTGAAACGACTTCTTCACCCTTGTCCATCTCTTTGATGAAGGCAAATGCGAAGCCCTTTGGTTTTCCATCCCCGCTTGTTGCAATCACAAGTCCGTTCACGGTAGCAATTCCGTCAAACATCGCTTTGATGTTTTCTTCAGTAGCCTTGAAAGGAAGATTACCAATGTAGAGTTTGAGTCCTTCAGGGTCCTTTCTCTTCTCCTTCTTACCTTTCTTATCGTCGCTGTCAGCATCACGAACACCAATTTTACGGCCGTTGATCTTGTGGCCATTGAGTTTGGCAATCGCTGCATCAGCATGTGATTTTTCCGAATATGTGACGAAGCCAAAGCCTCGGTTAACGCCGTTATCATCGGTGAGAACAATACAATCGGTCATGTCACCGTGTTCAGCGAACAGTGCACGTAACTCTTCAGTTCCAACTTCGCGTGGAAGTCCACCAATGAACAATCGGCAACCTGGAGCGTTGCGTGGACGACGACCTTTGCCTGCACTCTCACCTTCAAATCGGAAGTAAGTTCGCTCTCGTCCATCTTCACGAACATCAGCGGCAATAAATGTGGCACGCCCAGCAGGTCCTTTGGCAAACATTGCTTCAGCAGCGCCACCCCATCGCTTTCCAGAGTTGTTCAATACGCTTGAGCCTTGGTCAAGTTCTTCCCAACCAGCGCCATAATTGTCTGCAAGTGCACGATAGGATTGATAATTACAGGTTGGGCAACGGACATTCCAATCCCCATCGAGGTCTGCTCCAAGAACATCGCCGCATGATGGGCAAATCGCATGAAGAACGCCACAGTCATCACGGTCTCTAAAACTGATTCTCAAGACGGGACTGACTTCTTTGACTTCTGCTCGACAGACATCACGTCGTCGAACTGCATCAGCGGTTTGGTGCATGTAACGGTCAACAATTCCAGTTACGTGGAATTGTCCGTAGAGATGTTCAGGGAGGACGCTACCGGGTTTTCCTTCGATACAGATGATTTGTGCTTCACCGTTCTTTTCATTGAGTTTGACAATTTCACAAAGAACGGTGTCGCCGATTTCCGGCATGACCATTTTCTTTCCAGCAGAAACAGTAGCTGTTCCATTCTCGATGGAAAGCATCCCTGTAGTGGTTGCTAAAATATTCCCATCGATTTCGATGGTTCCTTCTCCAGCCTCGCATTCTGCTGAGGTTGATACGTGTGTTCCGGGGGTGACGAGGCTCGGCGTCATATTTTTCATTCCTGTAGCAAACATGGCCCGATGTAGGTCGCATGCTGTGTCGCTTGATTGAACGGGTGTGCTTACCCCTTTTCAACCCCTCATATGACGAGGTTGGCGTTATGCGTCCTCGTCTTCGAGCAACTTCGCATCACCTGGTCGGTAAAAGCGCCAGCAACGAACCGTAGTTGAGGCCTTTTTCTTCGTGTGATGAAGATAAGTCGGCGGTAGTCGAAACTCAGTTTCGAGCATGGCTTCAGATTCATACCCATAATCGCGTCCAAGTGCTTGAACGTGCTTTGATTGGGCACTGTGAAGAAGGTGGACAACTGATGCACCCAGGGAGAATGCGTATTCCAAAAGTGGCCGGTCAGCCTTCGCTGTTTGAACTCCCCACGGGGGATTCATAATCACAATATCTGGAGTGATAGTTGGCTTTTCACTTTGAAGGGAAATGTGTTCATGGATGATTTCTACTTCACCATCGCATCGAGAGGAAAGGCGTTCTGCATTTGCCTCAATACGTTCAACTGCTTGAACATCAGATTCAACCAGCGTGACATGTTGTGCACCGAGCAGCAAGCAACCAAACCCCAGAATTCCATTTCCTGCCCCGAGGTCGAGAACTCGCTTTCCTTCAACAGTGTCGACTTGGTCAACACCAAGAATCCAGTAGGCTGCAAGATCCCCTTCAGTTGCGTATTGCTCAAGTTCAACAGAACTGCACGGGTGTGGGAGCAATTTCGATAATTCAATCGCCAAATGTTTTGGCCGCATTCCAATCACCAGCGTCGCTGTTGATTATACTGGTTTTGAGCATATTGTTGCTGTTGCTGTTGTTGCTGTTGTTGCTGCTG
>DAMU01000002.1:0-1493 GCA_002499705.1 Euryarchaeota archaeon UBA91 | reverse complement strand
TGTTGTTGCTGCTGTTGCTGTTGCTGAGCAAGCATTTGAGCTTGGAGGCGTACGTAGCGTATTTGTTCGGCCTCTTGGCGAAGTCGAGCAAGCAGTTGTTCACCAGGTTGCTGGTTACCGCAGAAACGGCAGAATCGAATACCATCTTGGTGTTGTTGACCGCAACTGATACAGAATCCCATGTGTGTGCCTCCAGTCTATGCTTCAGTCGAATCAACTTGAACCTTCTCATTACATGGCAGCTAATTGTAGGAACACTGGCCATGTTTCAAATCCTTCAGCAGCCGCTCTTTCAGTCAAATCTTCCCAGCGTGGATCGTCCATCATGTCCTTCGGGTCTACTCCAGCAGCGAGCAGGCCAGTGACCAGTTCTCGGAATTCTCTTTCAACATTGGACATTTCTGGTTCCGGCTCCGGTTCTGGTTCAGGAATTGGGACATTAACAGAGCCTGAAGGCTCCACGTGCTCAGGTTCAGCGACCGTCAATGTCTCAGGTTCGGGTTCTTCTGGATTTGCACCTGGCGGCAGTGGGACAAAGACGTGTTCCGGCTCTTCTTGGGGAGGTAATGCGACCTGTCTTGGGACATTGACTTCTGCTTCATTCGTCATTCCATCAAGCATGTTTGCCGAAAAATCATTCATCATGTCATCCATTTTTTCGATTGGTTCAGCAACAACTGGAGCAGATGGAACCGGCATTTCACTTGGCTCCAATTGTGTAATTTTAGATTTCTTTTCCAGCCTGCCGACGCCGAGAATTTCCGCCTGTTGGCGTGCGAGTTCTGCTGCTTGTCTTCGGGGTAGACTGACAAAACATTTCCCGGGAATTGATGTTGGAGGGAACGGCAAATAATATCTTTCCAAAGCCGGTAGAGAGGGGTGCCTGAAACACAGCACTCGCTCTGTTTCGAAGGGTCGTTGGGATGGCAAATCCATGGTAAAGGGTACTGAAGTCACCTCAACAGAATTCCTCAACCAATTTTCGTTCGAAATAAAGTGCTGCATCCATGGACCCAAATCTGGAGTTGCCACTTGAACAAACTGAAATGAGGCATCTCGGGGATTGAAACCTTGTTCTTCAAGCAGGGGTGCTTCTTGACGGGGCCGGTGGAACATCGTGAGGACTGGTTGGCCATGTTCAACCATGTCGCCGTGTAATTCCAAGAGCTTCCTTTCTTTCCGAGGACAGATGAGCAAAATGAGCATGCGAGCGGCATCTTCGTCCCAAATTTCTCCCCATCTCGACTCTGCCTCAGTCTCGAGTTGTCCGATGGTCATGTCTGGAATCATTGCAGTAATACCCATGCCCGCACCAAACCGAGGGGGTAGTCGCCGGTTTTATGCCTACTGTTGTTTCGTGATGCTCAAGGAATCCGTCCTTCCACGACGGCGAGTTCTGCTAACAACATCGTACCTCCCGCAGCACCGCGAATGGTATTGTGAGAATAGGCCGAAAAGGAGAGTGTGTATTGACTGTGAATTTCTACATTTCC
>DAMU01000014.1 GCA_002499705.1 Euryarchaeota archaeon UBA91 | reverse complement strand
ATCGTTGAATCATGGACCAAACTCAGTGCTGCTGGTGCACCATCAGAATTTTCTCTTCGAGCCCCAATTCTCGGGGGAATTCAAACTCTTCTTGTACGTTTTGAGCAAGGCCCTCGTGGAGTTTTCCTCGTTTGTGATGATGTTGATTACTCACCAAAGATTGGTGATGATGTTGAGTTCTCTGTTCGACGAATTTATGCACAGGAAGGCGTTATTCGGTATGGTTTGAAGGCTTATCCTAAGTCATGATGGGGTCGATTGTGTTTCGAATTGGTTTCTCCAAAGCCTTGATAGAAAAGCAATGATGTGGGTCAAACATGGCGGGATTCGGCAATATACGAAAAGGCCGTCGCGAGGCTGTTGACAATCTCGGGTTCACTGAAGGTGGTGCTTGCCCTCGTTGCGGTGGGGATGCCCAACCATCAACAATGACTGGATACCTTTCGTGTGTCTCATGTCAACATGAGTGGCCAGACCCCGATTACGTCGAAGATTCAAGTTCGAATGCACTCCCGACGTATCAGCAGGACATGGAACAAATTGAAGAATTTAAGCGTGAAATTGAATCAGGCAGTTTGGCTGGAGTCCTCGGAGTTGAAAAGAATCTTTCAAAGAAACAAGAGGAATCGCTCGCTCGACTTGAAGATAAATGGATGACAGGTATGCAAGGCCACTTTAATTCGGCTACAGAGGAGAGAAAGCCATTGATGATTAGTTTTGATGACGATGATAATATTGTATCGACTGAAGTGGCTGCACTTACTGTGGTCGCCAATGGTTTTGATGGCGGGGAAGAAATACGTTTAGAGTATCCAGGAATTGGTACAGAATTTTATTGCTTTAATGTCAATGATCCCAATGGGTGGCGCAAAGGTCGTTCTGCTGAAGATACAGCCCGTTCGATTACGACGACAATCAATAACAATTCAGAAATGGTATTTGCTACCCTTGAAGGAGCCCGAATTTCATTTGAACTTCGTAGTGATGAGTTGAAAGCTGAATCATTGGTTCTTTTCGTCGATGACCCAGGAGGTACTGACATTGTTGCTGAAAAGAATGGCATTATTCTCGATGCTCGAAATCTTCAAGATTTCGAAGATTACCGAAACATCGTCGAATTGGTATTGGAGGATGGAATCATCTCTCCTAGCGAAGACCAACTGCTCTGGTCAATGCGTCAACAACTCGGCATTGATGATGTCTATCACGTTCAAATGGTCTTAGAGATGTATGGTGAAGACACACTCAAAGAGTGCACGAGTTGTGGTAAAATGGCTCAACTCTATCCTGAATATGCTGCATGGTATTGCCAAGCATGTGAAGAGTGGTGTTGAAGATTTTTACTCGATAAAATACTCGTTTGTAGTCGTTTCTATAGAATTATCCTAATCCCGTTCCTCGAGTGAATTTGCCGATTTCATGTGAAAAACTACTCTCACAGGGGAGGCATTCTTCATAAGGTAGTTCGCAATGGCAAGGATAGGCGAGTGCTATGGCAGAAGACATATTGTATATTGGAATTGATTTAGGAACCTTCCGTTCCGTAATGGTATCTTCGGATAGTCATGAAGAAGAAGAACTCACCGTCATCGGCACTCCAAAGGACCCGATTGCTCGAAACTTCCTCAAGCGTGATGTTCTTTTTGGTGAAGAAGCTCTCAAAAACAGACTTGCTCTGAACCTATTCCGACCATTGGAACTTGGTGTAATCAAGGACACACAAGAAGACCGTGAATTTATTGCACACTTCATTACTCATCTTATCGGTCTTTCTGACCCAGAAGATTACGATCGTGTGGTCGCAGTTATTGGCGCACCTGCTGAAGCCAGTTATGTCGATAAGACATCAATCTTTGACGCTGCAGCAGGTTCAGTAAACGCTGCTATGATTATTTCAGAACCTTTCGCAGTTGCTTATGCACTTGATATGATTGAACACACTCTGGTTATTGACATAGGTGCAGGAACAGCTGACCTTTGCCGTGTATACGGTACAATCCCTGGTCCGGGCGACCAAATGCACACTGGCCATGCTGGTGATTTCATTGACCGAGCAATTATCAAAGAAGTTCAATCCAAGTATAGTGGTGCGCAAATTACCAAGGACATGGCTCGACGCTGGAAGGAACAGTATTCCTTTGTTGGCTCTGCATCTCCTGACGAACCAGTTATGGTTGACTTTTCAATCGAAGGTAAAGCAATGAATCTTGACATTACTGACTGCATCCAACGTGCTTGTGAATCAATTGTTGACCCTATTGTAGAGAACGTTAAGCAACTGATTGCAGGTTCGAACCCAGAATATCATGACGAATTCCGTCGAAATATGGTTCTCGCTGGTGGCGGATCTGGAATTAAGGGTCTTGGTGCCATGATTGAGAGAAAACTCTCTGATATGGGCGATGTGAATGTTCACGTTGTTGATGACCCGGTTCGCCTTGGCGCAATGGGTGGTCTAAGACTTGCAATGGAAGTCCCTGAAGAGATGTGGAAGAACCTCACTCTTGCAACCCGCTGAGTGCAATCTCTTGCCTGCTTTTGTTCATAACGGTAGTCATCCAAAAGACGCCATTCGTACTGGTGTTTAGAGTAGGTCAATCCGACCGAAATTGTTGGTGGAACGGCTTTGCGTGAAGCATTCGCATCTCTATGAAAATGAACAGATGTTTAAACCTTGAATCTGATAACGCAAATCATGCAAGTTGCCGTTGTGTGGTTCCGTAACTCCTTGCGTATCCATGACAATCCAGTATTGTCTTGGGCCTATGAATCTGAAAACGTAGATTTGATTCTTCCAATATATATTTTTGATGAAAAAATTCATCTGAGAAGCACCCAAACTATGGCTGAGCACAGATTACGATTCCAGTTTGATTGTGTAGAGAATCTGCATCAAAATTTGAAAAATAAATTCGACCTCGACTTACATATTTTTTCAGGGGATTGCTTAGAAGTTTTCGAGTCACTTAGAGAACAATTGCAACCATTCGAGGTAATTTTACTACATGAATATTCTACAAATCCCCGGGATAGAAAACAATCAGAAACCATTGAAAATAAATTAATCAGCACGAACCAAACTTGGTCTGCCAAATCATTTCCCTCAAGTCAAACAATCCTTGATATTGAAGCAATCGTGGGTTCCTCAGGGTATAAACCACCTAAATCAATGAAAGATATGATCCGATTGTTCAAAACCGAATTCGGAGATTACGAAAATATTATTTTCGAAACAAATGACCCAAATCCCTCGTCACTTAAACGCAGTCAAGGTCTTTCGGTGAATTCAAAATATCAAGTTTCACTCGACAAGATTCAGCCCTTACTAACTGCATCTGGCTATTTCCTTGGGGGGGAAAATGAAGCAATTTCAAGATTGGAAAAGAAGGTAACATCCCAGCATGATTACGTCAAGAATTTTAGCAAACCCAAGTCAATTTCAACAAATGTTCAAGGCAATCCAATGGAACCAACAACCACTGGATTATCGCCCTACATCAGCACTGGTTGTCTCTCAATACGACGATTATGGAATTCATGCTCGGAAATACAACAATCAAGTGAGCATACTGTGCCGCCAGTTTCACTTCATGGACAAATTATGTTCAGAGAAATGTTTTACCTTCTCTCAAGATCTGTTGAGAATTGGGACCAAGATTCAGGCAATTCTCAATGCAAAGAAATCGAATGGGGGGAATTGGACAATGCATTGCTCGATTCTTGGGACTCGGGTCAAACTGGATTTCCCTTGATTGATGCCATGATGCGTCAATTGAACGCTACAGGTTGGATGCATCACCTTGGAAGACACGCCGTTTCTTGCTTTCTGACTCGCGGTCAATTATGGCAAAATTGGACACATGGTAGGGATATATTTGAGCGTAAATTAATTGATAGCGATTGGGCGCTGAATAACGGAAATTGGCTTTGGTTAGCAGGCGTTGCACCATTTTCAATGCCCTATTACAGGATATACAATCCCTGTCCTGATTCTAAATCGAGTTTAAACGTCGAAACCAAGGATGCAGAATTTATCAGATACTGGGTCCCAGAACTTTCTGAATTCCCTTCAAAATACATCTTTGAGCCACATTTAGCTCCATTGCATATCCAAGAATCAGTAGGATGTCTGATTGGCAAAGACTATCCAAATCCAATAATAGATAGAAAAGAATCACGGAAAAAAAACTTGCAATCATTCAAACTCAGTCTCGAAAAATTACGGTAATTCTTCGACAATGCAAGGCTTGTTCTCAAAATGAACACCTCTGCAAACGATGTAGCAAGAGGGTAGCGTCTGTATCACGAATGTATGAAAATCCGGTGTTCTGATTCATTATTTGCCAAATATTTCATTGCTGCAGGCTCTTGAAGGAAGGCATTCGATTATCAATATAATTATTTTTTACTTAATCGCGGGATAAGAGCTGGAGTATTCTCTCTGTATTTTTGATATTCTGGATTATCTCTCCACTTTTCTAAGCCTCGTTTGTCGAGGATAGGAATTCCACTGACTTTGGTTAAGAGAAGATAGATGAATATTGGCGAAATCCAAGCAACTCTTTCCAAACCTGTAAAGCAAGATATTCCAAAGAAGGCGATTCCAGTCCATAGAAGGATTTCCCCTAGATAGTTTGGATGTCTGGAATAACACCACAAACCACTGTCTATCCATTTGCCAGTATTAATCGGATCTTTATTGAATACCGTTTTTTGGTTATCTGCTATGACTTCAATACCAAATCCGAGTATCCATATTGTCAGTCCCAAACCGTCCCATATCCCAAATGGAGGAGCTGAATCTGCTTGACTGTTAATTACAATAACGACGATCATGGTTAGGAAAACCCACAAGCCTTGCAGTGACCATGGTATGAGAAATCGAATTGGTGATGTTTTGAGTTGATCGAAGCGTCCGTCCTTTCCGGTTCGATGAATGCGAGAATAAAGGAAGTAGGAAAGACGTAAAGACCAGATAACAACAAGTAAACTGACGATTAATTCTCTCATACTTGGAGGCTCGGACTGCGATCCTGCCCAAAGGCTGAAACCCACCACTGTGAGATAGGTTAAACCACCGGTTATGTCATAGAAGCGTTCAGTTTTTGCGATAGAACCAGGTATCCATGCTACCAATTGCATGCCTATACTAATTACTGCGCAATAGAATACAGCAGAGAAACCATTCAGCATGACTGATTTCTTTCCAACAGCACTTACCACTAAAAAAACAATGATCATCACGGAAGTTACAACGATTGTTGTTAGTCGCAAATCTTGACGAGTAGAATCCATTGCTATCATCTATTCTAGCATCATCGCATTGTTAATAATTCTGTAGACCCATCTATGCAATGGGCTTCATACCCAGATTTTGAACGAGGTATATTTACTAGCAAATCAATATTGTTTTCGATATTGATAAACTTACCAGAGTATGATAAGCGCAAGAATCAGTGCAGACCACAAAAGAACGACTGAACCCCAAATCATCACACCAAACGAGAATCCTCTTCGATCCGTTGCAAAACCCCACACTACGCCTAAAATAACGGACATTGGCCATATTATGAGTGATGCAGATTCAAGATCGAAAATAGAATTATCATCGTAAGAATAGTAATTGACATAGTTTGGGTCATTGAGATTTTGGGGGCTAGCAACTCGAATTGTGTTTCCTTCAACTTGCAAATATACCGTTAAATTTCCTTCATCACCATAGGCATTGGTTATCGTCCACGTCGAACCACTCTCATCCAGTTCAGTCCCGAAACCGAAATCACCACCACCCTCATCCATGTCACCGTGGATTCCAGCATACCAATTTTCATTGCCTGAGATACTCTCTATGTTCAAATCCCAATAATCGTGTGAACCGTAGTAATTTTCAAAATTAGCAGTCATTCTGAATTCATTAAGCGAAAGTGTTTCTCCTCCCAGTTGAATATCCTCCCTCTTTTGTGGCTCATAATTTTCATTTTCATTCTGCAAATTAGACATGAATGCTAGAGAAGTACTGATTATGCCAACTGCGATGGGGAAAAGAATCAGCCCAACAACAAACCAAACCCACTGAGAACGAGACTTCACCTCCATTGGAGCGCTACCCCACGCATTTGGAGTTATGTTAGAACTTGATTGAGCAACTGTACCCGATATTTCATTTTTAGTTGGATTTCCGATGAGCACTTTTGGAGGCGGAAGGTTCTCAGGCATTGCATCTGTGTCATCCATGCACTCAACTCAGAATAATTGTAAAAAGAGGTTACGCAGGTTTCGTGATCATAAGAGTGAATGTTCAACAAATGGTCACACATCTAAATCCATAATCAGCTCGACCCACGTGTCCATTAACCGCATCCTTAGCGATGTATGTGTACGTGAATACAAG
>DAMU01000025.1:13751-24459 GCA_002499705.1 Euryarchaeota archaeon UBA91 | reverse complement strand
TAGCCAATCATTGTTTTTGCAACATATGGAATGGTAATGAACATCGGCGAGCGGATAGATACCCGGTAAGGATTCTTGCCTCGGCTATCGCCGCCACCTTGGATGTAGAACTGAGATGCGCCACGTGTGCACTCGTAGTTGCTGAATCCTGTCGCTCCCTCAGGTGCTCGAGTTGGTGCCTTGGTGAGAATCATTTCATCACCGTTTGCGTAGTTTGTATTTTTGCCACCTGGTATTTTGTTGAGTGCATCAAGAACCATTCTGCATGATTGACGCATTTCTTCCATTCGCACACGGTAGCGATCGTAACAATCTGCGCCTTTGACAGAGGTTGGTTTTTCCACCGCAGGCTCCCAGTCAACTTCGTCATAGACGGAATAAGGATGGGCCCAGCGTACGTCATAGTTGACGCCAGCAGCCCGAACATTCGGACCAGATACGCCTGCATCAACCATTGATTCAGCGTTCGCATATCCGACTCCTTGAAGTCGAACAAGCCAAATTGTCGATTCGTCAAGCATCATTTCGTATTCATCTAAACGCTTCTCAAACAACTTCGTTTTTGCAATTACTCTGTCTGCAAATCCAATCGGCATATCTCGCTTTACTCCACCAATACGTGGATAGTTGTAGTGCATTCGAGAACCTCCAAGTTCTTGGAGTAAATCGAGGAACATTTCACGGTCACGCATACACCACGTCATGAGTGTTAGATTACCAATGTCTGGTCCAAAAGCACCAAGCCACATCAAGTGGGAAGCGAGTCGCTGAAGTTCAGCGGAAATGAGTCGAATGTATTCCGCACGAGCAGGAACATCTGCTTCCAGTAAATCTTCGGCTGCATAGATATAGGAATTAGCCCAAGTCATCGCACTCACGTAGCAGAGGCGGTCGCAATAAGGTGTGATTTGAGTAAAGTCACGTGCTTCGCAGATTTTCTCAACACCGCGATGGATGTATCCAAGTTCTGCTTCTGTATCGACGACGGTTTCACCATCGACCTTGACACGGAGCGTCCATAATCCATGCGTCATAGGGTGCTGAGGCCCCATTGTAATCCACATTTGTGCCATGATAAAACCTCACTTAACGCGGCCCTCGTCCGCAGGTTTACGAATGAACCCTTGTGGGTCATCGTACATTTCGTTATGATCGTGATAGCGTATTTTATGCTGCTTTTGCAATGGGTGAAATCCTTCGGGGCTGTCATTAGGATTGAGGACTCTGTGCATGTTATCGTGGCCTTCAAATTTGATTCCAACCAAATCCCAAGTTTCCTTTTCATTCCAATCTGCGCCGACCCAGATACTCTGCACTGAAGGCACGGTTGGCGAATCGCCTTGAGGTAACGGGATGAAGACTTCAAACTCCATTGGCACATCCTTGCCAGCAAGAGATTCAACATCGTGAACGGTGCATGTGTTTGGTTTTTGATCTTGAATGGGTTGACGCAGGAAGTGATAGGCGACCTCCCAGCCCCTTTCAGGAGAGCCTTCAGGGAAATGCGTACCTGTCACCATAGAGCAATAATTGACGCCGAGGTCGTATTTCATCCACTTCGCAAGTGCAATCCAATGTTGCGGCGGACAAACGATTCGAACAAATGCATACTTTTTAGCATTCGAGTGCCGTTCTACAGTCACATCAATTCCGCTTCCACCAAATCGGTGGTTGACCGCTTCCATGCATGCATCTGCAGCTGTGGAGTTTTGTACGGTAGTAATCGAGCCGGTCATATCAGTCCTCTCCAACAATTACTGGTTTATCGCTCGCACGCTCAATACTCGGAGCGCCACCAATTCGGATGATTTTCTCACGCAGCAAGCCAAATCCGTCGATTAATGCCTCAGGCCGAGGTGGGCACCCCGGGATGTAAACGTCGACTGGGATAACGGTGTCAACGCCTTCGAGAATGTTGTATGATTGGAAATATGGGCCGCCTGAAATTGCGCATTCTCCCATTGCAATGCAGTATTTAGGCTCCGGCATTTGCTCCCAAAGACGGACAACTTTATCTGCGAATTTCTTTGAGATTGGCCCGTTGATGAGTAAAACGTCTGATTGGCGAGGGGATGAACGGAACAACACTCCGAAGCGGTCACCGTCGAATCGCGGTGTTGCAGCAGCCGCCATTTCGATAGCACAACACTTGATCCCCAAGTGAAGTGTGAACAGGGATTTGCGCCCTGCCCAGTTGAAATATCGTCCAGCAAGGACACTGAGGAATTTTTTGATTCGTGTTGCTTTGAGAGCCTCATCGGTGACTCCACCGACCATCTCTACCAAAGCGCGACTGTTGAACGCTGCGAAATTATCTCCTTCTGCCATGATGTCCACCTCAAATGTAAATGCGTCCTCGCTTTCGGAATACATACCACACGCCTAACGACATGATAGCAAAGAAAAGGGAAAGCAGGAGGAGGGCACTCTTTGCCTCCTCAACTGCTCCAGCAGCAGCACCAGGGGAAGTAGCGTCAGAGGCGACCATTCCTCCGAGAACAAGGAACATGAATGCTACATCAAATACAAGGAATATAATCGCATACCAATAATACTGGAAATGGAATTGTATCATTGCATCTCCAACCGGTTCACTACCGCATTCAAACGTGGTCAAACGCCGAGGGTAGAGGCTGTGATCGCGTTCATACCCTTCGAGTAAATATGAACGAGTGATGTGTGGGCGGGCAGGGTCAACTCGTGGTCGAACGACCCAAGTAATGAGGAAATTTGTCAATGGCATAATGATTCCAAGAACGGTCAAAAAACCAATTGACAAATACGCACTTGGGACGGATTCAAGCCCGGACATTTTTTCACCCATGTGCAAAGCATACGCTCGGCAATCTTTCCGACTTGAAGGTCCCCAATAAGTATTCCCAAATCAATCAATAGAAAATGATTGGTAGAGGCCCGAATAAACAGGGCCACTGCATAGCATTCAATTGATTTCAAGACCGACGCTTGCCAAACAAACTTCGATAGCCCAAAACTAGGAAGAAAATTACGATAAACGCACCGATTCCGTTGTACATTGTATCGACTTGAATTCCAAGACCGAAGAGGCCTGAAGGAACATCGCCATTAACGGTGAATTCAATGTTAACTCTATCCACGACTCCAGTCTCGACGGGTTCTGCTGAAAGAGTGAACTTGTATGTGTCAGCAACTTCAGCACCAACAGGTGTTCGAATGGTTACAAGAATTTGTAATGTTTGACCGACTTCAACTTCGCAGGTGAATTCAGTGATATCCAAATCACATGAATCTTGGCCATCGGGTTCTTCCAAGACAACATTCCATCCTCTGAAACTTTCAGACGTAAAGATAAGAACTTCAGCTTCGACATTTCCTGTGTTGGTGAGGTTCACAGTAAACTCTTCTTCATTTGAGTATTCAACATCAAATTCAGTGACTGTTTGCTCTCGATCAAATTCAAACTCATAGATGATTTGAACATCGAGAGAAATATCGAAATGACCCGAGCGGTTAGCGGCATTTTTCGTGCTCAAGACCACCAATTCGAGAACGCCTCCGTCGCCGGTTGAAGCGCTTGGGTTGACTGAAATTTCAAGTTCCAAATACAACTCAAAGGGTCGAGCATCGTAACCTCCAGCACAGTGACCAAGACCGCACATTTGAGTTTCTGCAGCATCCTTAGTCGAACCTATGATTGGTTCACCAGATGCATCAGTAAGGAAACGGCTGTTATTTTGGTCCCATATACCGTAACCGACTGGAACAGAGAATTCGCCTTCGACTGGAAGGCCATAGAGAGTTATTTCGCGAGTAGCAAGTCCTTCAAGTCCAGAAATATCAAACACCGCCTGGTCCTTTCCATCACCGGTGTTTTGAACCCAAAACCCGTAAGTTTGAGTTCCGGATGGTGGAAGGATTGCTGCGCCCGAACGTTGGTCAAGACCGCCATCAACGAGGCGGACATCCATGGAAAATACGCGGTCTGAAAGAATGGCAAGGAAGAGGAATTCTCGCTGGTTATCCGGCAGGCCATCGCCATTTTCATCACCAGAATTTGACGTGTCGTCTTTGTTGATTATTCGAACCGTCAAGCGACTGGATGAGAGTTCTTCCTCGCCGTCGATACTGACGACCATGAAGACTTGAGTTGAACTCTGAGGTGCAATAGCTATGCCTTGGGAAGAGGAGATGATGTTGCCATCGCTGTCTTCACAATATACGCCCCATTCAGGTGAAGCTGTTTGGTCTTGCTCGATACATCGATAGTTATCTTGTGTATTACCGGTATTTTGAATGGTAATCGGGAATTTAACCAGTGAACCCGAACGACCTGTCTGTTCCAGTGCAGTTGCTTGGGCTTCGATTCCATGAATCGCCTTTACCGTGACGGTCAGTGTTACTTCAGCATAGGCAACTCCACCGCCAGCAGGTAAGACTGAGAATGCGATATCTATTTGCTCAGTTGCTAATGCATTGCTTGGGACATTCACGACAATGCCGACGTTATCGCTCTTCTCAGAACCGTGCTTTGAGCCGACTGATACGGTTGTTGAATCAAGTTGAACGCTCCATCCAGAAGGAGGTGCAGAGGCAGAAATGCGTAGGTTGTCTGCGCCGTTTCCTTGGTTCGTGACTGTGAGAGTTGCTGTGCCGTTCAAACCTGGTTCGATATTTGAAATCATTGAGGTTGAAAGAGAGAGACTCGCTCCAAAGGATTGGCCAACGATGACTCTCAATTCTTGGGAACATTTAGCCGTGTTTCCATCTTTTGCGATAATTTGAATCACGGATTCGTCTCCAGCAGTAACCGAATCATCAGGGGTTACAATGAGGTCGAACGATTTTGTACCGTCTCCATCCGAATAAGGCAAAATGCCAGAAGATGTACCGTCATAGTTCACCCATCCAGACCGACTACCCGCTTTCGCCATTGTAACAGACCAGTCGCTGTTTCCGGTGTTCGAGAGTGTAGTGGTTAGAGTAGCTTCATCACCAGGGTCAACAGTCATGCTGGTTTTCGACAAAACCATCGTACACTCATGCAGTTCAGGAACGGTCAAATCAAATTCTTCTACATCAGATGCTTCTTGAGACGGGTCACTGGTCACAACACCAGTAATTTCCCAACAATACTTGTTCGCTTCTTGTCCAGCCGGGACTTCAACTGAGACGGTGACTGTTTCTGTTTCGTTTTGGTCTAAAGAAACCGTTTCTTCATCCAAATCCACAGTGAGATCATCAGCATTCTGGCAACCACTTCCATCCGCTTCGTCAACGGAAAGGGCAATTGTTTCGTTGGTTTGACCCGTATTCTCGACTACGATATCATACTCAATAACCGATTCTCCAGCCCATTGTTGATTCCGGTCATTTTCATTCGCCATCGAGAGGTCAACTCCGAAAACCGCCGAACCTGATCCATCACCAGCTGTCGTAGTGACTGTTTTTGTCTCCGTTGCCGGCTGACCAGCGACTTCTGGAGGTGTTGGCGCTTCTGTAGCTTGTGCGGTAATGGTCGTATCGCAACTTCCTTCAGCAGTCTGAGTCAAAGTAACGTTCATTGTGGTCTCGCCATAATCATTGGATTCAATGACGCCAGGTATTTGCTGAATATTTGAGGAATATGCGCCACACTCTTGCGTTGCCTCCTCGCTGGAAGAAAGTGAAATAGTCACTGCTGTTGGTCCGTTATTGTAGATACGAACGGTATACTCTCCGGCTTCACCTGGATTCACTTCTAGGCCGTTTGAAGGCGAAGTTTGGATAGTAATACTCGCATCGCGACCTTCGTCTGCAAGCACCGATGGTGCGAGCATTGGCACGACCGACAGAAGAAGAAGACCCACAAGGAAGATAGCACGTTTTGAAGCGTGCGCGTTGTTTGTTTCTCGGGGGTCCATGACCCCCGGTGGTGGCCTTACTATCAAAAGACTACCCTTCTGTGTTTAAGCAAAGCAAACATAGTTATGAAATCATGCTTCGACGAATGATGACATTGGTGTCTGGCAATTCATGCAATGGGTTAGCTTATCAGAACTGCACTCTGAGTGGTCAGCCCGATGATAGCGAGCACCACACCCAGGACATCCGAGCATTCCGTTAGTAATTTCATTTCGACACGCCCAGCACATCGGCCCCTTTTGGTTGATTTGAGCAATGGGGGCAATTGGTTTGAGAGATGGGAGCGGCTTAGGGTGAATCGGAGTCTTTGGCATCATAAGTTGAGGCTGGCTGCTGGTTTTCGATTTTCTTTGAGTGAAAATTACGGCGCCCGCAAGAAGTGCGACAAAAACAACTCCAACGAGCATACCCCCGATTGGAAGTGATTGGCCTGATGTCCCAATCGGTTCACCATCTGAAGAAACTTGCAATTCAATTGAGGAATTGGTCATGCCTTGCGAGCCTTGTAATCCAAGCGTAAGGGTTCCGTCGCCTGGAAGGTCAGCTCGAACCAAAAGACGAATCTTCATCGACTCTCCAGGTTCTAAATTTGCGATGTCATTTCCATCAATTTCAGCAACCCAATTTTTCGAACCGTCAACAACCAACTTGTGTGAAAAAGCAACATTACCCGCATTCAAGAGGGTGACTTCCAATTCTTCTTGAAGGCCAGTCGTAAACGGAGTAGTGCGCTCTTGAACCCATGAAGATTCAAGCACCGTGGCTACCAAAAGGCCGACATTTTCAGTATATTCTACGCCGCCTCCCTCAAGTTTGAGCACGAAAGATGGTTCACTCATCGGTGGCATGTTTGTAGAAATGAGAATCGTACATGTCACCGGTGAGACATCGCCGAAACCAATTGGTTCTACTGCTGAACAATCGCCAAATAATCCGTCACTCAATGACACTGAAGCGGTTGGTTGCCATTCGACATTGGCATCATTTCCAATCAGCCAAGTGAACATGAGAGGAACTCCAGTGGGGTGAGATCCTTCACCAAACGGTGTTTCCCAAGAAGTTCCATCCTCCAATGCAAGACTCACAAACCCAAGAGTGGGTTGGGCGAGAACTTCGACATTAAACTGACCGACCCAAGTGATTCTCTCAGAACCGCTGTCAAGATGAAGTTTGACTTCACCAGAAGTTCCGCTACCATCACCCGAAATTCCGAACAGGAGGTTTTTGGAAGAAGACCAAGGAAGATTAAACGGTTCTATTCCAGAAGTAACTGTCCAACCTGATGGGAGTTCAAAAGATGGCGTCAGTTGAAGGTCGACGTTGCCGCGGTGCTCTAAAGAAAACAGCATACTGAAGAAGGAATCTGGACGAAGAACACCAATATTTGTTTCTAAATCAACATCGACATCCTTGACAGATTCAATCTTAATTGGAATATCAAATATCCAAGTATCTGTGATTTCAGTTTGAGAAATCGCTGTTAGGCGCACCATTCGTTCAGCACCCGCTGCAGTCATGACTTGAGGTGGAGTGAACGACATACCGATGATGCGATGCTCATCTTTGGCAATCAAACCTGTTGAACCTGAACTCGCACCCGGAACACTGGAGAGTGTGTCAAAGCCTGCGTCCCAACCTGCGGGGGCTTCAAGGAACAAATCATAACCAATGTCTGCATTTCCAATATTGAATAAACGGATATCAATACTGGTTGGGTCAGTTGGTGAGACAGGTACGATTTGATAATCGTATTCAAGACGTAAATTCGGTAAGTCCGGGACCTCAAGATACAACATGTATGGATACGAGACGCCGTTGTCGACATCAATACCCAATAAGTCAATGCGATACAAACCAGGTAACGGTGGAGTAGGGTGGACGAGGGTGACGACAATTTCTGCTGAATCTTGGCCGCCAAGGGTGAAATTGGATTCATTTGCTCCTACATACCAGGTTTCAGTCTGACCTGTAACTTCATTCATGACACTTTGCGTCATCAGACTTGCATTGGTAGAAACCAAAGCGGTATTTGTTAACGTAAGATTCCAAGAGGTTGTTGACTGACTGGTATTCAACAACATCAACGACTGGGGTTCTGCGGAAAGTTTGACACCCGGTGCTGTGACGTTGACAAAAATGTCATGACGATTGTTATTTTCAAGAATTTCTTCGATTTCATCACTTGGGTCAATAACGAAAGAGACCGTCGATTGGCCGGCATTTTGCGGCGTCCAATACCAGATTTGGGTCTTTGAAGAACCAGCCCCTAAGTCGATGTTTTTAGTTTCAATTTCTACACCGTCGACTTCGAAAACAATATCGAAATAATCAGCACGGACATTCCCAACATTGAACACTTTCGAAGTAAGTTGGAGTTGATCACCGACTTGAGGTATGGTCACCGACATTGAAAATTCATCTTCAAGAATGGTGGGGTCCGGGCGCAAGTCATTCACACCATGACCCATGACGGCAATGGCAAAGGGTTGCGCTTTACTGCCACCATGATAAGCATCTTTCACCTTCACAGTCCACACGCCAAGTTCGGCGTTATCGACCAAAACAACTTCGACATTATTGATTGTATCAGCGCTTCCTCCAGTCGTTGAACGCCCGTTCGCAAAATCATTACCCAAGTATACTTCACCACTTGGAGTAGTCACTTCAATATCGAGGTTATTGACAAGTTGGGTATTGGAAAAAGGAGAGCCTCGTTCATCTGACCATGCAAGTACCGTCTTGAACCCTGAATTCGTTTGAGAGATGTTGAAAGTGTAACTCTTTGAATTTCCAGTTCCAGAAAGTACGGAGCGGTCATCAACCCAGATGCCTTGACCCGAAGTAGGCGCTAGAGTGTTGCGCAAATCAACTCGCCCCCAACCTTCATCATCATTCGGAATATTGCGAGAACCGATGTCTTGAGCGCCGAGAATGAGCAGGGCTTTGACCAATGCTCCTTGGGGTGAAGGGCGTTGTGCTATTTCTTCCAGATACTCTCGAACCATGACCGCAGCACCTGCGGCATTTGGAGCTGCCATCGAAGTTCCAGTGTATTCAAGATAGTATGCGTTTGACCACGTAGAGCCCCCAGTATCGGTCGCTTCTTGAGCACGACATGAGCGAACATATCCGCCCGGAGCGAGTATGTCCGGTTTGATACGCCCATCGTCTGTTGGACCTCGGGATGAACCGGACATGATTGAATCTGGAGCGCCAGAATATCTGTTTTGATGGTTGCCAACAGTAATCGAATTTTTCGCAGTGGATGGAGCACCAACCGTTCCCGAATCCGGCCCATCATTACCAGCTGCAAACAGAATCGTTAATCCATTTCGCCCGTTGTAATAGCGGTCGTAATAATTTGCGCGGTCATCGACATCTTCGCTTTCTGAAGTGTACTTACCTTGGTCACTTTCACGAGCAGAGCCCCAAGAATTGGTGTGCGTGTAGGCACCTGCTGAATAAGCAGTGTTAAGCAGATAATTGAGTGAAGGAGATTGAAAATTTCCTGTGTTGTCGTTTTCCATGGCTTGGAAATACAATTCCGTGGCTGTTGCGACTCCCGAGTATCCACCTCGTGTCCCATCCCCGAGTACCGTGCATGCAACATGCGTTCCATGACCTGAGTGCCTGTCTGCTGTTGAGCCATCCCCAATGACGTCATTGTTGGCAACAACCCGGTTCCCAAAATCACCGTGATCGGCATCAAGCCCGGAATCTGCTACGGCAACAATTTGTCCAGAGCCATCAAGGTCGGTGGTGAAATAACTGGTCAATTGAGAGGTTTTCATGTGAGTGCGTGCTTGACTGTTATCAATACCCATCAATGGTTCAAAGCGGAACGTACGCAGTGAAGGCTGAGAAACAATTCCAAGTATGTCGTCAGTAGAGAGTATGCCTTGGTAGCGACCAGCGTCCCATTCATGGGATTCCGAAAAAGCAAGCGGAATAAATTCCGAAACTTTCTGAATCAATTGTGAGCCGGTTGCATCGGTGAATTGAATCGATTCCATTGGGCCTTCATCATTTCTCCAGCCTTCAATTCGCATCGATTGACCTTGAAGCGCTTCTTCTCCATCTTCAAGAAGCAACACGTCCAGCACAGGGCCATCGACCAGCAAAGCCAGAGGAACTGCATGTTGGGCAATTACGCCATCAAGCGAAGCGACACTTGCCAAAGCGAATGGAGTGCCTTGAACCAACAAACCAGAAGGGGCAATCAATTCACGAACCTCTAACCCAGGAATATCATTGAGAGCAAGTCGCATGTCCATCATCAACATCTGGTTGGAAACTAAAACCAAACTCAAATCAAAACGTGTCATGAGCCACTCATTTGGAACCGGTCGATCTAATTGTAAACCGAGTGAATCAAATGTTCCAATTCGACTCGATGCTATGAGTTCACGATCTTCAACTGAGGAAGTGTAATCACTGTAACCAACCGCATCAGAATAGACGCCATCAACCAAATCAAACTGTACCCATTCGATACCGCCTTGGCTTTCCATTTCGACTGATTCCACCCCTACGGGGTGGAGTAAAGGAGAAGTACTTTGCAAAACGAAGAGGGACATGAGGGCAATTGCCCAAAACATCGACCGCTTGACTTGCACAAGAGGTCCTCTCTTCGCCCTGTTTTATCGCTATGGGTATTTTGGGTCTCAAAAAAAAGGGTTCAAGATATTGGCCATGTCGACCTATCTGCCTTATCTCTAAAGTATTCATTACTCCAAATACCCACGGAATGCGACCACTGTTCATTCTGAATGTCGTTGTTGTAATCTGTATATTGTAAGTCGATAGAAATGATGTATTCTGCCCAAAC
>DAMU01000025.1:0-13379 GCA_002499705.1 Euryarchaeota archaeon UBA91 | reverse complement strand
GCATCGATTTCATCCACTGCCACCGACATCACTCCAAGCACTTCCCCGTCGAGGGACTGGAATTCAATTTGGAGAGATACGTCGGTAATTTCACGGCTACCTTCGTTGTGTATTTCAGACATCATGAGGTGCCCGCCTCGCTGAAGATATTGCGTTTCAATATCGACCGCATCACGAGGTAAAGCCCAGTACCATCCACTGGCCAAAACTCCTGCAAGAAGGAGGAAAACAATTCCTGCTAAAGCCACCCGACTGGGGCTCACTTTTCGGCGAATTAGATCAATAGCCTTGGAAACTTTTTGCATATCCTCATAGGTTTCAATGCCATCTTCATCCAACGAATAACCGAGAGATTCTATTTTTTGTAAACGTGCAACATCGAGCAATCCTGCGGACTCAATATCGTCTTCATGAACCAACATGTCTCCATGTTCGTTGAAGGTGATTTTGTTCTCATCAGACATCGTATCACCACAATAAAGCCAAACCACTGGCAATGACGGTCGTAATCGGTTCAACAAGCAAAATGTGACGAGTTTCAACACTGTCTCCTGTAAGTGAACCGATGAGAGAAAGGTCAGTGACCATACCATTGACTCCGAACGAAGATGCGGTCGGGATTGGACCTGTGAATTGCGCGTCGAGCAAAACCGCACGACCGCTGAACGAATAACCCTCGAGTAAACCTGTTGTGTAACTTGGTTCAACAGTCGCTTCTGAACTGGCTACAATTCTGCCATTCGTGATGTCGTCCAATACAATGACGGGGTATTGGAATGGCCCCATGTAAACGTGAATTGTGGCTGATTTGAGGTCCTGTCCAATCACTTCTACACGGTCAATAGTCACACCAGGGGTTGAAGGTAAATCGGTTTGTTTAATGTAAAGACGGCTGACTCCTTGCCCTGAAGAAGCAACACGCATACCCCAATCCTCTGTTGTTTGAAGGACGAAAGTCGATGGTAAATCTTCAGCTAGAAGAAGTACGTCTCCTTTGAAATCTACAGAGCGACCTGTAGCTTCAAGATACAAATCCATGTCATCTGTATTTGATTTGTAATCAAGTTCCATCATGCCTTGGAAGGAGATATCTGCACGAATATCGAAATTGGAATTCGGTTGTGCAGAGAGATGCATCTCACCGGGTAAATCTCGCATGAAGGCAGTTGCTGGCCACCAGAAGCCGTCGACATAACGCATTTGTTGAATCATAAGTGATTGCGCTGAGTGGCCATCAATCTGATACTGTGGAGGTACCTCAACATCAATGAGGAAGATGTCTCCGATAGTTGACGAGAACGTCATCGATTGAGGGACACCGACGATGAGTGCCTCGACACGACTGAGCGCCCGTCTGTCAATAAAGACTGCATGAACCGAATCCAAGCGAGTACCTAAATCATAACTCATATCGATTGATACACGAGGTACTGTGAGGTTGTCTTGAGTGGAAAATACGGTATTTGCAAAAACGTTATTGGGACCACTGGTATCAAGTCCTGCAATGACGATTTCCATGTCTCTGCCTTCTAAGCCATTTACGATAATACTCATTTGTTGACGCTTAGGCGTCCATTGTTCAAGGAAAAGGTCGAATTCATACAGTGGAATACCTTCTCTCATTCTGAAATCATATTCTAAAAGAATTCTCCCCGGAGGTAAATTCGGTAACCATGAGCGAAGGTGCCATGAGCGTCGCGTTTCATAGGTAATGCCTTCCTCCTCCCAAACGCTTAGGTTAACGCCTTCCATTTCCGATTCCAAAATGATGCCATCTTCAAGTGCTAACAGGAGTTGTGAAATGTTGGTAATGTTAGCTGCATCTGTAGCCTCTAACACGTCTTGGAATTCATCTTCCGTAATTTTGTAATCGGCCAATGCATCGTTAACAACAGTTCTGCTCGAGAGAGTGAATGTCGGCATTCGCGAGAGGTTGAAGGTGACTTTGGACGCCTCGAAAACTTCCACTCCAATACCATGAGACCAATCTGGTTGCTCCAAGATATTGGTTCCTTTACGGACATCCATCGTCACATCAAAAACTTCACCAGTCTGTAAGTCAAGGCCGAGTGACATGTTTTCATCACTGCTTTCAATACCGCCCAAATCAACGACGGTCGAGTATACAAAGTCATTGACAAGCGAACCGAAGTTCACCAAATCTCCGAGGAAAAACGAAAGTGCTTGAACTCCATCACCTTCATCAAATGTAGGCAATTCAAGTCCAGTCGAATCAACACCACTTGGGTAAGCAACTATGATATTTGCCGGCAAGGGATTGATGGCAATACGGCCGTTCATCCCCTTGAAATCATCCTCATAATCAGTTTCGTCTTCAAGCAGAATATTCATCGGTGAAGATTCTGAACGCAGTAATTCAATTCTCGAATTTCCTTCTGGACCTGTTGCACCAGGGTCAAGTGGAGAGAGGCGGCGAATACTTGTTACATCTGAAATTTCAGTACTCAAACTGGTTTCACCCGTCGCTTCATCAACCCAGAAACGGAAATGATCGCCGTCCATGGTCAATGGTTGCGTGGCATTCGTGAGTTGAACCTCTATCGATTCCATCGGTGTTGAAGCAACATATCCGACCGTATCTCCGAGGATAAGTTGGAACGAGGCGGGTAAGCCATTCAATCGAATCGCATTACGTTGTCCATCTCCTTCCCCTCCATACGTAATCGTGCCAATTGGACCCGACGCAGCATACGTAAGTGCCTCAGCCGTTTGGGTCACATTGAAGGTGCTGGGACGATTTGAAAGCGTCGCTGATTGTTGGTTAGCGTTCAGCACATCCCCATCGTCATGCAAGATGTGCCCAATCAAAAATGGGCCTCCGTCGACGCCTTGTAATTCCATTTGGCGTATGTCATTGATTGGGTCATAATCATGAGTTACGCTTGAAATGCCACCAATTCTAGCGCTCATGGCCACAGGAACGAGTGGAGGTTGAGGACCAAGACGACCGTTTACTTCCTCAATATTGGTGTCTTCAGAAAGTAAGATGTGGTCGATATCGGGCAACCAAGGTTGATCACTGCTTGAAATTGCAATAGAGACTGAACCAATTTCCATTGGTTCGCGAACCGATGAAGGCAAACTTTGTTTCACTTGGTTGTAACAGTTGAGTCTCACTGCTCCACCCGTCGCACCGGCGGTTCCAACAATCGACTCTGGAAGGCCATTGACAACATCACCCACATCAAGAATAACTTCGATAATTGTCAACAATGCATTATCGAACACTTGAGCAATGGTGTTGAGATTTGGATTATCATAATTCACGCGACTCAACCCGCTTTCAGGAATTTGAAAACTCCCTTCGACAATGATTACTTTGGGCACATTTGAGATGCTCAACTCGATGGAGGAAGAATCCGCAGCGTAACCTCCGCGCATGAATGTTGATTTGTAGTCTAACAAGTCAATCGATTCGGTCGCTACAATGGCTACTAACGTATTCGGTGGCGTGGCTGGGTTAACAGGAAGCGTTGGGTCATCAACATTGTTCAGATTGTCACCGGAGAAGTTTTTGATGGCGATAATCATCGAAAGGCGACTTGGAATCTCCCCCGGCAAGTCTGCACCTCCGGGTTCCTCTCCAATCATAGTGAATACTGCAGCGATTTCATCTGGATGAAGTGTACCCGATGGCAAGCCACGAATCCATGTTCGAGAGTCGGTTACGTTACCGAACGGTGAATCGCCTTCAGTGGTGTTTGAACGGTCTTCAAAATAGTGAAGATACATATCGGCGCCGTAATCGGAATAAATCTCGACGGTGTCAAATGTATTCTGTCCAAGATTGTCATTGCGCAGCGTGATATCAACTTCGTTGGGTAATCGAGTATCTCCTTCCTCGGGGTGGAATCCCGCATCGATGTACGCAGTCTCGAGTATCGGGGCAGTTGTGCCCCCGCCATAACCGTCAAATCGAATAAATCCAACACCGAGACCGAAACCACATTTGTGTTCATGGCTGTGTGCTTGATGGTCGAGAATAGGGTCGTAATACGAGGTCCCATCGTTACAGTCTGATTGACGGTTCGAACTGTCAGCATCTGGATTTGAGGCTCGTATAGCATAAGGCGCTGATATCGAAGTCAAGCTTAACGCTGAAGCATTGATTTGACCTGTCGTCAGCGAACTTATGAATTGTAAGACATTGGTAATGACGGCGTTAACACTGAAGGTCATTTTCTGAAGGCCGACACCAAGTGTGAAATCATGGGGTGGTTGAGTGAAACGAGTATCGATGACCACAGCATAAGATTCTGAATTGTCAAGAGTCACATCGAAAGCGAGACCTTTCATCAAACTCACTTCAAGATTTGACATGTTATTCCACAAGAAATCGTTCTGATTAAGAGCGGTTACCTTCCACTGAAACGTTGGCCTAATCCATACCTCTTCCACGCAGGGAAGCGTCGCAGGTGGAATGCCGCAATCTCCCAATTCAATACCGAATCCATCACCTTGAGTGATAATTCCTTCAATGGTCAAACCGACTGAAAGGTCGTCGACAGAATCGCCATCAATGTCGATGTAATTGTTGAACAACACAATTTCTGTTCCGACAAGAAGTTCGCCAGTGAATGTCCCTTCAACCCATGCCTCGTGGGACGGACCGTTATCCCTGGACGTGAAGTTTACATACACTGCATAGGTATTGATTCCAATTCCCAACGGGTTATCGAGTCCCAGTGATTCAACGGAGAACAAAGTCTCGAAAAGGTTGTATGGCCAGCCTGCTGGTTGTGTGGAGGCATCCATGAGGAATTCATACGGGCGAGGATGATCAGCGACAAAAGGTGAAGAATCCCTTAGTTCCATGCCATCAAGATAACCGCTTGCTTGCGAGAGTGGGTCGGTCGAATCAATGGGCCTTTGAGCAACATCAACTGCGTTCAATGCATCAATCGCTCCTTGAGCAGCAACGCTTGCCTCATCATTATCGGTGCGTTTGGACAACGTGTCCTCTAATTCATCCAATACTCCGAAGTCGTTACGGGAGATGGAAAGGTCTGCACCGGCGGGTTGAGCCAGTGAAATAATCATCAGTAAGACCAAAGCGACCGCCATTCGGCGAGGGTCGCTACTTTGGGGTAAACCAACACGAATTAGGCGCGGTTGGCTCTCTACCATGCTTCAAGCATGAACCCCCACTATGAGAACCCATCCCCTTTATGACTGAAAAATTAACATATTTCGCCACCCGCCCTACGGGCGGAATTTTCATACAGAAACGGTCGCATCACGAGAGCAGGTTGGGCACGCAACGACAACCGTGCTTGCACCGGGTGGAATTTGTACCTCGAAAACGGTCGCACAACCGCTGCATGCAACGCTGCGTGTCGTCACCTCAGGTTGCTCTTCGACCGGAGAGGTCTCTGGGGCTGGTTTCGAGGAAGTTGGATTTACACCCTCTGGGAGTGAAACACCTCCGCTCTTTACCACGGTTTGAGGGGCTGCAGTGGTGTAGAGTTCACTGGTGACTTGAGCCGCTGGCATGGTCGGTTGAGTCAAAGGAGCAGGGGTTTCGTCGTTGAATAATGCCATTGCATCAGCTGCTGCTGCTTGACTACCTGCAGAGAAGGTTTGCTGAGCAAATGAAGGAGGGGCAAAACTACTCTGGGCTTGCGTTTCGTCTAATGATTGGTCGCCATAAATTGCAGCCAACTCAGCAGCCTTTTCTTCTTCCATTTTTGAACTCGATGATTGGACTTCACCCGCATCAAGTCCAGCAAGAACAACCGCTGAAGAAAACAGTGGTATTTTGCGAGTACTGGCAACCGTTGCCATGTGTGCTTCTGCTTCTACTTCACTGAGGCCTCTTCCAATTAGCAACTCTTTTGCAATTCCATTTTGCCACCGCCGATGTCCAAGAAGTGCAATTCCCATTGTGAGCGCTCCGATAAACAGGACCACCAGTAAAATACCAGCAATACTGCCTTTTTCAGGTGGTGCTTCGATGGTTAATGTAAACGCATGACTGTCTGAATTATTTGATTGGTCAAATACGGTTACAACCACATCGTATTGACCTGGTTTTGTAAATTCAAGGTCTGTGGTAGAGCCCGTTTGATCGTCATCATCGCGAGCATCACCATTACCGTCTAAATCGACCTCAGGATTAAGGTCCCAGTGGTAGCGTAGAAGAGAGGCTGAATCATAGGCATCTGTTGCTTGAACAACACAGGTAAGTACATCTCCAACTTGACCAGACGATGGGAGCAGAACCAAACTGGATTGGTCCAAAACCGGAATGGTCGTGTCAGTGACCAGTAAAGTGGTAGAAATGCTGTTGGAATTTCCAGAAGCATCGCTTACTGTCAACGTAACTTCATGAGTTCCGATATCTGCCCAAGAGAAAGCAACAGAATTGTTTTGTCCGTAGGGGTTTCCATCTAAGTTCCATGCACACATACTGACGACATGGTCGTCTGTACTTCCATCGCAATTCAACAAAATCGAGTCACCTGTAGCGAGTTTCCAGCCTCCGCTAATGGGTTGACCATTGCCCCCAATTCGAGCCACTGGGTTCACGACATCAAGAACGGAAATTACAGATGTTGAGGAGGCGGAAGTGCCAACCGGTGAATTCACTGTTAACGTGACTGTTCGGTCTCCAGGCGTAGTCCAAGCAGCTACGGCATCCCAGCCAGTCGCATCCTCGTCATTGGTAAAATCCCCATCAGCATCGACATCCACTCCTGCATCAAAGTCCCATGATGCTGAAGAGATTTGATTCAAGCGATTCGGTGTAGAATATGCGTCTAACATCACCGAAGAACCGACGATTGTACTCGAATTACTGTCATCGGAAATGATTGGATTTAATTGAGGAGTAAGTTCAACTCGAACGGTCATTCGAAGTGGACTGTCGCCACTTGCGCCACCAACGGGAGTATCGGTGTTATCGGCAACCAAAATCAATTCTTCACCGTCCAGTTCATTCGGAACAATCCAAGAGAAAGAAGATGTTCCTTCAACCGATTGAAGGGCTGCACCTGTGATGTAGAGAGTTCCAACACCACCAGATGAGTACAAGTCATTCATGGCTCGAGTTTGCAAATAGAGATCGCCATTCCCTTCAAGCGACCATGCGGTCACAACAATGCTTGTCCCAGCATCGAGTTGTAAATCATCACCCGACAGCAACGTATCTGAAGAATCGTTCTCAACGGCAATGATGTTATGGAAAGGCGTCCAATAAGAGTCCGTTATTTTGGAAACCGTCAAACTTGCGCGACTGTCAACTCCACCCTGATCACCCATTCCTTGATCTCCAGAATGTGCGGTATTGTCAAACACAATATACCATGCTTTGGCGTTGATAGAGGGCGGTACTTGCCAATGGAATTGATAGCTGCCAAGTGCTGATTCTGTTGAAGGGACTTGTTCGAAAAGATTGCGATACGATTGTCCTAGGTCGTAAGGCTGAATCGAATTTTGGTCAAACACCAAAACATCCAGTTCATCTTGACTGACGATAATAGAAAGGTCGTAAACATCTCCAGGTGTCAAGACTCCGAGATTAATTTTGATACATGCACCATCTCCAATAACCGTTGCACTGGAAAAAGCACCCGGAGTATCGTTCAAACAACCCGGTTCAGCACGCCCTTCAGTAGCAAGGGAAGTGGGTGGAATCAGCATTACGCAAAGCAAGAGCGCAACAAGCACTGAGGAACGCATGAACTGGTGTAAGTCGTTAACCACTTCAATGATGTGGCCGTTTGCTCAGGAAGACCAACCATCGTCACTCCAAACCAAATGACTGATGGCTCCGTTTTCTGAAATTTTAATTCGATCGCCATCCATTGCTGCAGAAACAGAAATTTCTTTCGAACCAAAGACCCCTTTCGCTTCAGAAAGAGGTATTTCAACATCTTTTAGACGTGCACTAAAATGGGTCAAAACAAGATGCCTTGCATTGCACGCAACAGCTGTTCGGGCCGCACCAGTACTCGTGCTGTGAAGAAACTCATCCGCCCATTGTTGAGCCTCATCGATGAATGTTGATTCATGAACCAAGACGTCCGTTCCGGAAATGGAAGTCAAACCTTTTGCCATTTCAGCAGTATCTCCTGAAATAACCATTCGCGTCGTTGGCCTTTCTTGACCACGGAAATCTGATGCTTGCAGTGGTGTTCCATCTTCCATTTTGATGTCGTTACCTGAGGAAAGTTGTGCTTTTTGTTGATCGGTTAACTTGAGTTCAGCGGCTTTCAATCGATTGAACTTTCCAGACCCGCCTTTTGATTCAAGCATCCAACCACACGAAGGAACTGAGTGGAGCGTTGCTAAAGGTTGTATTCGATTCTTTTTCCAACCTTCTGGTTGTGGCATGGAGTCGAGTAAAAAGCAAACTCCATCGCTGCCCATCTCAAGCCATCTATCAGCAACAACATCACCAAGAACCCAGCGAACCGAATAGCCCAAACTTTCACTCGTTGCACCAAGTTCCTGCCAACTTTTGATTTGGCGAGCGAGTTCCGCACTTGGGGCTGAATGAGGAACTACTCCACTGTCGAGTAATGCATCAAACACATCTGGAGAAGTTGGCCCAATGACTAAAATCGGTTGTTCTCGTTTATCCAGTGCCATTGTATGCATCCAAGGCAATACACCCCAGGTGTGATCCAAATGACCGTGAGTCAAACAAATGACGTGAACTCGAGAAGCGCGTAAAGTGTTGCCTTTGTCATGCAACTTTAACCGCTTACGTTGCATAGCATACCTTGTTTGAAATCCTTCACCAGCATCCACAACCATGATGCCGTCTTCACATTGAACAAGGCTGCCACTGACTTGCCTGATACCAGTTGGACGAGCCGAAGAAGTACCAAGGATATGTAATTCCATTTGCAAAAAAACACCTCAGCTTTGCAGGGGAATTGGAGTTGGTGGGAACCAACGCAACAAGACTATTCTGTCAATAGCTCGAACCCAACGCCAGGGTACTGCGACATGTACCGAACCTTCGACTAATTCTTCTTCAGTATCTCGAACAAAAAGGTGAGTGCAGGACATTCCATTGGCATCAATCACAGCATCATGGACAACACCTAATCGTCGACCATCCGGTAAGAAGACTTCAAGTCCCGTGAGACGGGACACAGATTCTTCACCTTCAACCATGTTATCACCTAACAATGCCACCAGCCGAGGGGCAATAAAAGAACCCCGAGATTTGACCAGATTATGCTTATTGGAGGGTTAAAAAAAACATTCGTTCATATACTACAATCTGAAGTGGATTATACATGGCACTCACCTGCAATATCAACGCTGCTGGAAAAGCAGCACGCTTGAGAGTCGGAATCATGGCTGTTGCAGGCGGTATTGGATTGGCCTCTCTGGTCGCAACTGGAATCTTGCCATCCATTGGCTGGTTAGCCGTTGCTGGAAGTGTTGCTGGTGGCTCTTTTTCAATTTGGGAATCACGTGCAGGTTGGTGCGTCGTTCGAGCAATGGGATTCAAAACCCCCGTCTAATCACTCTTCTTCCGAAGATGCTGCGAGTTGTTTAACGCTGAGTGCTGTCGCTGCGGATGGCAGTGCTGACAACTTCCTTTGAGCGCCTTCGGTGACTTTCAAATCTTCTAATCGTCGACCGCTTGGAACAACTCGGCTATCGTAAGAGGCGACTGCGTCATTGTATGCACCGACAACTGTATTGATTCCTCTACCCATTTTAGCAAGGTCATGACTGAATTTGGAAACCCGGTCGTAAAATTCACGAGCCTTGGCATGAATTTCTTTCGCATTATCCGCCATCGATTGTTGCTGCCAATACAATCCAACCGTTCGCAGTAAAGCGATGAGCGTTACGGGAGTGACAATCAGTACATGCTTACTGAAAGCGTATTCCTGGAGGGTCGGTTCATATTCAAAAGCGGTAGAGAGAATAGGTTCTGCTGGAATGAACATTACTGTGAAATCGACACCCTCCATCATACGAGGGTAATCACGGTCGACCAAATCGTCAATGTGTTTCTTTACTGCTTTCGCATGTTCTTTCATTTTGATTCCACGAGCTTCGCCATCATCGAGTTCAAGACCGTCCCAATAGGCGGCCAAAGGCACTTTTGAATCAACAGGGATATGCCCACCATTCGGTATCTTGGCAAGTAAATCAACCCGAGCTCCACCTTTTCCAGATTTCAAAGTCGCCTCGACATCAAAGTCACAGTGTTCGAGCATACCTGCTGCCTCTGCGATGTTTTTGAGCGCAACTTGGCCCCAATTACCACGAGCTTTTACCGAACCACGCAAAGCAGTTGAAAGTTGAACGTTGGTATCGCGTAAATCAACCGTTTGCTTATGCAACATGTCAGCGGTCCGCTTGAGGCCTTGATAGGCTCCTTCGCGCTTTAATTCCATTTCACTGGTCGCTTTTTCAAGTTTCTCAAGATGTTCTTTTATTGGAGAGACCAACGACTCAACTTCCTTCTTTCGAGCATCATGATCTTTGGCTGCTTCAGATTCTACTTTGCCGAGTCTCTCTTCAGCCAGGCGAAGAAAATCTTCAGAGTTCTGTCGAGCCACATTAGAGGCGACGCTTTGCATTTCTGCTAACATCGAATCCTTGCTTTGAGAAATTGCAGATACCTGTGCCTCGGCGCGAATCACGTCACTGCCATAGCGGTTTTTGGCTAAGAGCCAGCCAATTCCAATGCCCAAAGCAGCACCAAGTATCATCAATCCGTATTCAGCCACACCCGCCATGTCATGGAGAAAACGTCGACACTTCTTGAAGACATTGGCCAAAGTTGAGCGAGTGCTCAATCACTTTCCACGGTTGAGGTTTGCCTTGAGAGAAGGTCGCAACTTCTCTGCGCCCTTACCCTTGTTGTGCAATCCACGTCCTCGCTTTCCAGCAGAGGTCTTTCCACGGTATGCACGTCCACGGTGGGACTTGTTTCCGTTGGCTGCACTGAACACACCGAGTTGCTTGTCTGCAATGATAACAGGGTGATGTGTATCGATCATGATAACTTCGTAGAACTTGTGCTTTCCATCTTGACCAACCCAGTAGGAGTTGAGAACTTCCAAGTTCGGGAAATGGCGGGCAACACGTTCTTCGGCCATACGCTGGGTATTCTTTGCCATGGTGATTTTCTTGATACCGGCCTTACTTGGCTTGCGCTTCATGTGAATCTTACCCTTGCGCAATCCACCACGGCGGATTCGAGTTCGGATAAGAACAACGCCTTGCTTGGCTTTGTAGCCCATGCGTCGTGCTGCATCGATTCGGGTAGGACGGTCAATCTTACAGTTGACCGGTTCGCGTCGCCATTGAGCGAGGCGAGTCTGGCGGAACATGTGAGGCAAAGCGTCCTTTGGTTGCTTCCAAGTTTCACGAACATGTTGATACAATCCTCGAGCCATGATGAACACCTGCGCTTCTCAGCGTCTTGGCGACTTAACTCCCCTTTATGAGTCTGCCCACGCGTCAACAGCAGCAAAAAGGGACGAGAAACGCGTGCTGCTGTGGTTTTTTCTCACTGAAAAATCACACGATTGGTAAACCTTCAGATTGTATCCCACGCCATCCGCCCCACAGAGAAAATACGTTGCTGTATCCCATTTCTTGTAACGACTTTGCCGCAATTGCGCTTCGAAAGCCACCGCCACAATACAGAACAATACGGGAATCTTCAGCAATTTCGTGCTTCTCTATGTCCCGTTCAAGCACTCCTTTTCCGATATGAATAGAACCAACCAGGTGACCTGCTTCAAATTCATGTCGTTCGCGAACATCCAAGACGATGAATGGGTTTCCATCATCCATCATCGTACGTAACCCAGCTGCATCGCATTCTGAAATGACGCCACGAGCAGCATCTACTATTGCGAGAAATTTCGGACTGTGACTTTTCGCCATGGACCTACCAGTGCGGATAGCCTCATGAGTGCTACGGTCTAGGGCACCACATGGCAGAGCAGATTACCGGTCGTGATGCCGTGCTTGCTGCTCTCTTGGCAGGTGAACCAATAGAGATGGTTTTAGTCGACCGAGAAAAAGACACGTCCGAGATTCGGGAATTGTGTCATAAGTTGGACATTCTCTTAGAAGAAGGCTCGACCAATGACCTCTGGCGAATGTCGTCAGATGGATTTGTTGATGCTTTGGCTTTGACTGGACGAATCCCAAAAGGGAACTTGAATCAAGTGTTTGAACGAGGAGGAACCATTTGGTTCTTTGACGGAGTGACCTATTCGACGAATCTCGGATTCGCGATTCGATGTGCAGAGGTTTCTGGTGCTGATGCGGTGGTACTGAACGTCGCTAAAACGCATGAAGAGAGGCGAACAATACGACGCTCAAGTATGCGTGCAGACCGATTTATTCCAGTTGTCTACAGCACGACTGAAGAAATCCTGAATGGAGCAAAAGCAAACAATATTCGAATAATCGCAGTAGAGGATGTCGGGACTCACGAACCATGGGATGAAGATTTGACCGGTGATGTGCTGCTGGTTGTCGGAGCTGAAAAGGAAGGTGTGAGTGAACAAGTTCTCACCGCTGCAGATGCTTGTGTTCTCTTACCAATGGATGGTTTCGTACCTTCCTACAATTTGCAAGTTGCCGTCAGTGTAGTTGCAGTTGAAGCCTTGAGACAACGAAATCTCAAAAAGTAGAAAGCAAGAACTTGCTTAACATTCATCCTTGGATTTGATTTTCTCTATCGAACGTTTAGCTGAATCTTTGACTCCAAATGAAATGTCATCGCCTACTTTTTGCAGGTATGACAATGCAGCAATTCGTCCAGTTTCACCGAGATACTCGGCAGCATTTCGTCGAACATAACGTGATTCATGCGTCAAGAGATAGGAGCCAATCAATTCGATTGCTTCTTCGGAGCGAATCTTTGAGAGTGACTGCATTCCACGAACAATGAGCGTGTTTCGTTCACCTTCAATCAGCGATTTTAGAAGTGGAATTTGGTTAAATCCGTGCGATTTTCCTAAGGCCTTCACCATGTCCAATTGAACTTCTCGCACATCGACGAGTTTCTTTGCATGAGGTTCAAACCAAGGCCCAAACGATGTGATGCATTGAAGTAAGCAACGAACCACATGCCGATCCTCATTCCTAAAACACTGTTCAAGAGCCCGATCAGTATCTCTGCAGCCCGAATCACGGAGGGCACGAATTGTTGACACCACATGTTCTGGATTATCACATGACAAAAAGGGACCAAGAAGTTCGAGCTTTTTCGATGCATTGAGCGAGAGGTGACCAATATGATTGATTGCAATGCCACGCGTATTAGAATCTTCGAGAAGTGGCGAAATATGGTCACATTTCTGCTGCTCTGAAAAAGACAGTCCCCGGATTCGACTGAGTACTCGATTGACAACCGT
>DAMU01000042.1 GCA_002499705.1 Euryarchaeota archaeon UBA91 | reverse complement strand
TCGGGGGTGGAACGTCATAAGAGCGGCGCCAAATTTTCACTTGCTCATCTCCAAATTTTTCTCGAGTTTCTTGCTTATTCAAGCCTTGTAGGTCGCCATACATGCGTTCATTCAATTCAAACGCCATGTAAACAGGTAAAATCTGTTCCAAAGGCCCATTGGTTTTTGACCAGTCAACCGTCGATGTTTCACCTGATTCAGACATGAGTTCAACCATTTGAGGTGTTTGAACAACCGGAGTTTTACCACCCGTGTGTTCACTTAGCGCAAGCATTGCCGTCATTTGGGCTCGAATCAAAGTCGAAGTGTGGACTTCATCAATACTGAGGTGAGCAATTTTACGGCCACCTTCAATTGCTTCATCGATGCCTTTGGATGACAAAGGAACATTGACCCATCCGGTAAACAGGTTTGCAGCATTCCACACTGACTGTCCGTGGCGCATGAGAATAAGCAACGACATGGTAGTCCCTCAGTATCAACGGCAGCGCCTCTTCTCCATAGACATGGCGGAGAAATCATCCAAGAAGCACAGGTAAGTATGCTAAGAGAATCAATGGAAGAATTCCCATTGCAAGGTCCCGCATCAAGAGTTTGAGAAGCGTCAGTGTATTGACTTCTGCAATTTTGTCAAATTCCTTTTGCATTTTCTTGTCAACTGAATCTGTCAACTTCCCTGCACCGACTTTAGCGACTTCTATGGCCGCACCAAAAGCGATGCCTGAAAGAAGTCCCTGTGGCGTAAGTCTTCGCGTGGCTAGGATTCGAGTACCCCACAAAGCGAGTGAATTTTTTGCGATGTTCTTTCCAGATTCGGTAACCGATTGTTCATTTTCTTCTTCGGTTTTCTTGGCCTTCCCAGAAAACTTGTTCAGCCATTTCCGAATGCCAATGCCAGCGTCTGCGACTTTACGTAGTTTCGAAATATCCCTTTTTTCAACGGCTTTCATCATCCTTCGAACGCGACTAATACGCAGTAAATCAAAGAAAATCCATACGATCAAAAACAACATCAAGAAGGCATATCCGGTGTTTGAAACCTCACCCCAACTTTGCCATCCCAGCGGGTCACTCGACATTCGAACAACAAATACCAGAAGTGGAGGAATACTGAATGCTAATATTTCATTCAGCGCTAGAATTCCAAAACCTTTGACCGGCAATTCTCGCAATTGTTTCCAAGCCCAACCCGAGTGCGGGGCTAATTGAGCGATTGCTTTTCTGAACGGTATTACAAGAAAAAGTAGGCGAAGAAGCATTGGGAGCCAAATCACGACCAGAACATAACCTTCCCAAGGGCCTGCAGGTGGTATCTCCGGAAATTGGAGTGGAGTCGCCATGAGCCTTGATGAGCATACCCATATTCAAATCATCCCTGTTTTTTTGAGTGTGAGGTGATTCCGAAGCGCTCATGTGCTGAAACCGCTTAGGCTGTGCATGACCTTCACCCATAACATGGCGGATTGGCTCGGATTTAACATCGATAAAGAATGGCTTGAAGAAAACATACGCTGGAAGGATTTCGGTACTGGCGTTCGCCTCGGACGATTGTACCGAGAAGATGCGTGTTCGCTGGTCCTCTATGAAGCGGACACGGAGGTAACAGTAGATGCGTTCATGCCGCACAGCCACCCTGGAGGGGAGGCATACATCGTGCTTGAAGGGGAAGTTTGGGATGAAGATGGAACATATCCCACTGGCTCTTTGGTTTGGATGAACCGAGAGACAACACATACGCCTAAGACACGTGGAAAGACATTGATTCTGGTCCTATGGCCCGAAGGCGTCAAAGCAGCTTGAATTACTCCTCAAGGTCGTATTCGCCTGAGATGAGCATGCCTTCAAACAGAAACGGTCCAGCAGGTACAACTGCTGCAATAAAGCCGTGAATGAGGGCGGTGAAATTCCAGTGTTTCCCGACACCAAGAAACAGCAGTCCGATGTATGCCAAGAACAGGAATCCATGCAATGAGCCCGTAATGCTGACCCAACTTGGATCGCCAGCGACGTATTTCATCGGCATAGCAAATCCCATCAAGATGAGAAATGAAAAGCCTTCAAGATAGCCGACAAGTGATACTGCTTGCTTCATGCTTTGACCTCAACCATCGGTCGACTTGAACCACATGCAGGGCATTCTTGGTCATCACTGCCTTGGTAATCGTGTTTGCATGCTGGACAGATTTCGGCAAGCACCATCTTGCCCATGGATTCCACAGCCTCTCCTTGAAGTGAAAGATAGCCGCTGTCAGCGTTACCAACAGTATAGCGGCCTGCGCCTCCGATTCGAACAAGCAAGTCGGGTGGAAGGGTGACTGTGCCAGTATCGTCAATGATGAGTTCACGGTCTTGACCGAGGTTTTCAACATCGACGTTCTCTCCATGCTCTGCCACAAAACGTCCGTCTCTTAATTCAAGAGAACGGTTTGCAAATGCAGCCACTTCTTTGGAGTGTGTGACAATTAGGAAGGATACGCCATCATTCTTGTGCAAGTCCTTGAACAGTGCCAAAACTTCACGGCTGGTAACAGGGTCGAGAGCCCCTGTTGGTTCATCAGCCAATATGAGGCGAGGATTGGTAATCAGAGCCCGAGCAATCGCAACTCGTTGCTGTTCTCCACCACTGAGCATCATCGGCAAAGCATGTGCTCGGTGAACCATTCCAAGTCGGTCGAGCATAGCATCCGCTAATCGCAGTGCTTTGCGTGAAGAGACGCCCTGGTGACGTAGTGGTTGTGCCACATTGTCACGAGCGTTCAGATTTGGCAGGAGATTCCCTTCTTGGAAAATGAACGATACCGTCTTTTGACGCAGTTCAACCAATTCTTGACCAGTGAGACGAGTCATGTTTTTTCCAGATAACGAAACTGAGCCCGCACTGGCTTTCATGAGCCCACCGAGGCACTTCATTAGGGTTGATTTTCCTGAACCAGAAGGCCCTACAACCGCAATTGCTTCACCTTCTTTCATGTCGAGGTGAAGTCCCCTCAATGCGACAACGTTTCCGTCTTCTGCTTTTGATTCATAGACGTGATAAAGTCCATCGGTTTTCAAAATACTTTCTTTCATCCTTCACTCCCCCTTCAGCACACTGGCTAAA
Organism: Euryarchaeota archaeon UBA91; assembly: GCA_002499705.1. Classification (GTDB taxonomy): domain Archaea; phylum Thermoplasmatota; class Poseidoniia; order Poseidoniales; family Poseidoniaceae; genus MGIIa-L1. The sequence continues at coordinate 5,054 of DAMU01000042.1, read as the reverse complement.
TCCGACTTCAGTGCGCGCCGTGTGGTGACGAGCAATGCGATGACAACTGCAGTAAAGACCGACAAAGAAACTAACAGAAGCTGCGTCCATGGATAGATCAGCGTTCTGGTTATCGTCGTCGATGAACCACCAAATATTTGGAAGATGAATCCGAAGACATCAAAGAATCCGTTGAATGAAAGGGCTACACCGACTCCAAGACCGATTCCAAGTGCCATTGAAACCATGACAATGGAAAGAATTTCGAACAATACCAAACGAATGATTTGGTTCGGTGAGGCGCCAATTGCTTGGAGCACAGCCAGTTCTTTTTGCCGTTGACTCAAGACCAGGGAAAGGAAAACGAAACTCGATGCAACTGCAGCCACGCTTGCGACCACGAATTGGAGAGAGAGTAATCCCGGAGTTCCGAAAATGAGCCCACCGTTTCGCTCGACCAGTTTGTGTGAACTCGACCAATCCAAAACACTTGAGACTCTGAAATCAGCAGACAGAGTGGAAGCAAGTGCTTCAAGATTATCTCCGCTAACTCCATCCACGTCAACAATCCAAATGGTCGATGTATGGTTCGCTACTGCGTCACTACCAACAAAGGACTCCCACGAGGATTCCCCGATGATGAGCGATGAACCCATGGTTGCAGGACTTACTCCAGGGATGTATTCATGTACGCCCATGTAATACATGTTGCTTTGATATGCGGTAATGACGAACTGTACGCTTGTCTCAGGCATGAACAGTGGAGCAGCAAGTTCAGGTGGAGTCTCCGAAAAGCCGGATGAACAATTTGTGTCTTCAGCCGAAGATCCGTCAGGACACGTGGCATTACCGAGATTAGTTGTTGACAAATCAGCGAAACCAAATGCACCGGTAAGGTCTGCTCCAATCAGGTTTGCACCATCAAGTGTGCCGCCCATGAAGTTGACAAATACAGCATCTTGAAGATTTGCGCCTGACAGGTCGGCACCTTCCAAGTTGGTATCAAAGAACAATGCTTGAGCAAGATTGGCTCCGGCAAGATTGGCGTTCGAGAGGTCGGTTCCAGTGAGGTCCACAGGACCGAAGTCACGACCACTCAAGTCTTGACCTGAAAGGTTCAATCCCGACCAGTCTCCTTCCATAAGAGAGGAATAGGCGATGAACAAAGCATTCGGGTCAGGCTGGTCAGTGCCTCCGCTCGAAAAGTTAAACGTAAGTTCTTCCCAAGTGAAGGAGATGTTTTCGCTCTTCGCGTCCGTTGGTTTGAGCAGAACATCGTCCAGTCTGTTTTCCGAACCTCGACCTGAACCAGCGATATCCAATGAGTATGCAGCGTCTTCACCTGCAGTGAAACCACCGCTACTGTATGCAGTCATAGCAGCGTCAACATCGTCACCTGGAATCGATTGGTCGCTCCAGCGAAGCACGTCTTCGTTGTCATCAAGCAAGACCCACGTTTGCAATTTATCGCCTCCGGTTGAGTCTGCGATGATTAAACTCGGTACCGTTGTAGCAATTGCAGATACGCCATTATCGGTGAAGTTTGAGACCAATTCCAGTAGCTGAGATTCTGTATAACCTTGTTCAAGAGTAATTTGCAGGTCGGAACCTACTGTTGCATCGACGGTCTTCTCATCGACCAGAGTGCCAGTATATCCTTGAACTGCAGCAAGGGTAACTATCGAGAGTGTTAGCAGCATAATCACTGCCAGTCGATTGACGGATTCTGCAGATCCAGAACCTTTCAAACCACGTTTGACGTCATTCAACAACGGCGTTCGTCCAAAGATGAGTTGCATAATTTGAGGCCCCTTTGCCCCAATTCTTCCGAGCAGCAAAGCACCACCAATCCAAAGAGCGAATGGCCCGATAATTCCAAGCAATCCTTCGAGGAAGAAGTTTGAGACGATTCCGTCTTCACTACCGTTCATCTCAAGCCATGTATCGCCTACTGCGAGCATTCCGAACAAGAAAGCAAGCCAGTGAAGCCAGCGTTTTGGCTCTGCCTTGTTCGTCGTCCTACGGACACCTTCTTCGATTTCGAGGTTGATGAAATCACGCGCACGACTTCGTCCAAACAGGAGGGCAAGGCCGAGTGTTGTCACAGCGGTGAAGATTGTAGAGCCGACCCCCAGGGTTGGATTGACGTCGAAGTCTCCAGTCCTAAACTCCATAAATCCAACAGCTGAAAGAACAATTGGAACGGCAAATAAGGCGAGTAAGTAGCCTGCAAGCCATGCAACCGATGACATCACAAACAATTCTAACAGAACCATACCTTGCAGGCTGGAAGAATCTGCACCGATGACTCGATGAATACTGACTTCTCTCCTTCTTTGTTCAAGGGAAAGTACCAATCCGTAAATCAGAACAGCAATTGAAAGAATGACAATGGGTATCATGATGATGTAGTCAAAGATTTGAATCAGGCCAAGGAAGATGTTGAGGAAAGTGATGGTTCCACTGATGATATCGGTGTAGTATAACTCAACGCCTTCATCGGTGTAATTGCCGTCTTGTACTCGTGTTCCAAGGTCTTCCAGCCATTCTGCTGCATCAGCAGTTGATGTTGTCGGCAATTGTCCCTTGTCGATGGTAACTCCCAGATACATGTGGTCATTGTCCATGAGCGCAGCACGCTGAGATTCTTCAAGGACTTCCCAGGTTGCAAAAATCGGGTTAGCTGCGAGGGTAGGGTTTCCGAAATCCCACGGATCATAGATGCCAACAACCGTCAAATTCGTTGCCACCATTTCCATTCGACAATAGACATAGCCGTTTTCTTCGGGCGTCACTTTTCCATCGCAATTATCGTTGGTTACCGTTCCTTCAAAGATTGTAGATTCGTCAACGACGTAATGGAATGCTAAGGAATCAAGCTCATCTCCAACGTTGGCTTTTGCTTGTGAAGCAATCGTGGAAGGTAGAATTACACCGCGTTGAGCACTCATGTTTTCTGGTGTTGGCCATTCGCCCAATCCAGCGATAATATTCTGCCCTAAACGTTCAGCAAATTCTCCATCAAAAGCCTCAGGGCCCAAGAATCTGACCGAACGCATTGTGGATATCGGAGGACCTGCATCGGCCAGTTCGGGATAGTCAAACGTCACGTTGCCCCAGTAAGGATTTGCATCGTCTGTAATGGCCACCATTTCAAGCGGTTGCGCTACGACAAATTCTTCATTGAACAGTCCACCACTGTGGATTCCTTGACGGCCAAGGACGAGGGTACAGTCGCTGAATTCATTGAAATCAGTCATCAGTTCATCGCACACATTGAGCATAGTTGTCGTGTTATTTGACCAACCAGTTGCGTTTTCGACCGGTGTTCGAGCAAATTCAATTTTAGCATCGAACGGTTCGTTCTTGAGTGATTCCTCAAAGAAGAGTTGAGAAAGTCCCACACCGTATGCAAGAACGGTTGTAATGACTAATGATGCTAAGAAGACCCCGGTTATCACTGCCAATCCGCGCTCTTTACCTCTCCAAGCGCTTAATCCTGCGAGTCGAAGTTGCGATGGTGTTTCCATCACTTTGTGCATCATTCGCACAGGCAAACTCTGTGACGGAGAATAATCAGAGGGTTCCAATTGAAGCGGGTCATCACCTTTGGTCATTCTTCTTCACCTCTGTCTTCATCATCCAAGCCCCATGCAGAGCGGATGTCTGACGCTTCGGTTTTTCCGTCATTGAGCAGTAACATCCGGTCGGCATTTGATGCCAAATCTGGGTCGTGCGTAACCATGAGAATAGAAATTGGATTCTCTTCATCATGGCACAAATCTTTGAACAGTTGGAGAACTTCTTTTCCACTTGCAATGTCAAGATTGCCCGTTGGCTCGTCTGCAAGAAGGAATGGCCGATTACCTGCAATTGCTCGAGCGATGGCGACTCTTTGTTGCTGACCACCAGACAGTTGGTCGGGAATGTGATCCATGCGGTCTTCAAGACCGACTTTTACCAAAGCGATTCGTGCAGCCTCTTCAGCCTTGTTGGAAGGCATGCCTGATAATTCGAGCGCCACAGCCACATTGTCGACTGCAGTGAGATTCTCAAGTAAATGGAAGTCTTGAAAAATCCAACCCACATATTCTCGACGTATGTCAACGACATTTGATGGATTTTTTAGACCATAGGTTCTGTTTACAAGGGTGATTGACCCACCATCTCCGGCAAGCAGGCCTCCAATGATATTGAGTAGCGTTGATTTTCCTGAACCAGATGGACCCATGAGAGCGACCATTTCACCGGTCTTTATACTCATATCAACTCCTTTGAGGACTTGCAATTTGTTAGAACCTGAGCCGAAAGTCTTTGTTAAGCCGTTAACTTCAAGCATCCGTTTCACCGATACTCATCATCAAAAAGTTTTGATATATGAATTGGTGTTCAACATGCCCACCGTTTTGCAAATACTAAACCTCTTGAATAGAGGCGAGTAAGGCCCTATCTCAGCTGGCAATTCACTTTTGACGTCGGAAAAAAGAAGTTACGAACTTCGAAAAAGAAGAACGAGAAAAGATACCGTTTTGGTATTCCTGTGAATCAAGAACTTGATCGACGTATTCAGAAAGATATGCGTCCATCAAAGAACACCTCGTCGTGTGTTGTGAGCGCCGCGAGAGTCTGCTCCGCAGCGGTAGTCAGAGATCGCTCCAACTACAACATCGAAGAAGTTGGAAAAGATTCCACTTCGGTGTTCTTGTTCATTCATTATCATGTCTACGTATGCCTCTAAATTTTTATCCATGCTGTTTTCGCCTGCAACTTGTTTGTTACAGTGTATATTTGTCACCGGTCCTATATCAAAGCGTGGTAAGTTTGCCAACACATAGATGTAGTAAATAAATTAAGTGTAAATAATTACACCTAAAATTGGTTGCTCTGAATTTCCGTAAAAACCTTCATATTCAACAAAATTTCTCCAAAATCTCGAGAATATGCGCAGAGCCTGCGGACTGATTCAGATAAGCTCAAATCAAACGCCATCCACTCACTTTGCCGGCGATTTGCGAGTAAATCTTGTTCGTGCCTTTGCATGATTTGTTGTGCTTCTTTGAGTTTTTTACGTGCGT
>DAMU01000097.1:25396-39809 GCA_002499705.1 Euryarchaeota archaeon UBA91 | reverse complement strand
AACGCTGCTGCTGGTACCCGTGTGCGCAAGGCTATGCAAGATGCAAAGTCTGCTGCTCAAGCAGTTCGCACACAAGTCCAAGCTGACAAAAACGCTTGAGGTCAAGAGCGCGTCAAAACGCGCCATTCCCCTCCACCGTTGAGAAGGTTAACTTCTCCACTTGATTGAACAATCCACCCGTTCGGTGTCAACGTTACATCGGGTGAAGTCACGAGTGTGTTCACTTGCGAGAGTGAAGTGTTGAGGTCCAATACCCATGCCGAATCTATTGATCGCCAGTGTCCTGTAATCTGTTTCTCTTCAGCATCAAGCGGTGCATAGAAGGTATAGAGCCAGTGCATACCAAGTGTATCTTCTGAAACAAACAGAAAATGCTCTTCATCACTGAGGTTCATTGAATCTGCTGCCTCATCCGTCCACATGGTTTGCCCATGCACTGAGGCAAGAAGTGAAAGTGGCAAGAGTAGGAGAAGCGTCATTCCCATGACGGCGACTTTCGAGCCGGGTGAGTCATAAGTTGGAACTTCAACATGCTGAGAAGAGTGCTTGAGCAAGAATACCAGAGGAATAAACAGCATGGTAATGTATCGACCATTATTCCCCATGGTCCAGATAATACCCGGCCAATCTGCATCCCAAATGCTTGCTTCATAGGTCCAAAGTGCTGCCACATAGAAGACAATCGCAGTCATCATTCCAACGATGTAACCCGTCATCAAGGCAATGTTAGAATCTTCAATCGATGCAAAAGACGCAAACATTGGCTGAACAAAAGGCCACGCCACCATGCCAAACAGGGTGAAGAGAATCACGACATCGAAGAGAGAGAAAGCAAAAGCAGTGGTATATCGAACGGGGCTATCAGCAAGTATTGCCAGGGTACTGTTGTAACCAAGTATGCCAAGCAGAACCATGGAAAGAGAAACGAAGGAACAAACAGCAATGCCAACGATATGAGGTTTTGACATCCAACGGGTTTTCTCACCTCCCCGAAGATGAACTTCACGCCATAGCAGAACTGTTGCCGCAAGAAGCAAGCCTCCAACGAGAACACCTGTTGCGTCAGTGAACCCTTTGGCATACGGCATAAGCATGAAAGCCCAACCTCCTCCAATGTGTTGCAATAGCCTGTTCTTCGAAGAGAGAATGCCGGTAAACAGAACGAAGGAAAGTCCGCAAAAAGCAGCAAGGTATACTTCTTCATAACCCCGACCAATTGAGAAAATAAAGGCTGGGGAAAGCGACAGAACAGCTGCAGAATGGATGCCACTCCAACGCAAAAGGCATGCGATTAGTCCAAAAAAAGTGATGAGTGCTGCTGCCTTGATACCAACTTCTGACATACCATACAAAGGCAAGACTGTGCGTTGTCCACCATCATCCGGGTCACTTTGACCAATGGTTTCAGGACGTAAATCTCCCCATGGCAAAGCACCGTTTTCATCAACGGCCATTTTTACTTGGGTATCCAAACCCAAATCACTGGTAATACATACAAGGATATTGAGAAGAATACCAAGAATGAGCAATCCCTTCCAAAGACGTTCGTCTTCAAAATTCAACCGCTCCATAGGCTACGCTTCGGGGGGAGAGGTTCAACCCTTTCGGACACTTCGGGGGTACATGAGCGGAATTCTTGAGGGTATTCGGATTGTCGATGTCTCGCGTATCTTGGCCGGACCTTATGCGACGCAGATGCTGTCTGATCTTGGCGCTGAAGTCATCAAAATCGAGGCACCGTGGGGTGATGATACCCGTCAATGGGGTCCGCCTTTTACGACTGGTTTTGATGGAAAGCAAGTCGCTGCGTATTTCCTTTCGTGCAATCGCGGCAAAGAAATCGTCACTTTTGATTTAAAACGCGAAGTCAGTGAAGTTCGAGCGCTCATAAAAACAGCGGATGTCGTGGTTGAGAACTTTCGACCTGGAACACTTGAACGCTTACTTGGGCCTCTACCTGAAGATGTGATTCTGTGTTCAATTTCTGCCTATGGTGCAACGGGACCACGTCGTGATGAGCCGGGCTATGATGTCGCGTTGCAAGCCCGCAGTGGCATCATGGGCATCACTGGTGAAGCAGGTGGAGCACCGGTTAAGGTCGGGGTAGCGTGGATTGATGTCATTACTGGGCTCAATGCTGGGAATGCTATTCTCGCTGCCTTATTCCACAAGCAAAAGACCGGCGAGTGCATGCGAATTGACCTTTCACTATGGGACAGTGCAATTGCCGCTCTGGTCAACCAAGCACACAATGCATTGGCAAGTGGTAACAACCCTACGCCAATGGGTTCTGCTCATCCGAATCTCGTGCCGTATCGTGCCTTTGAGGCAAAGGATGGATGGTTTGTCATCGGTGTTGGTTCAGACAATCAGTGGCTCACTTTGGTTGAAGCGCTTGGAATAGAAACTCAAGACGCTTGGACGACCAATGAAGGAAGAGTGCTTGGCCGAACTGAAGTTGAAGCACGTGTGGCCAAAGCAGTAGCGGTGCTGGAGCGAGCGGTACTTGAAGAGAAACTAACGGGCGTTCCATGCGCTCCAGTCAACACCGTTCTTGAGGCGCTTTCAGACCCTCAAAGCGTAGCACGCAAAGCAGTAACCCAACACCAAGGTGTTGATGTTTTAGCAAGTCCTTTGCGTTTTATGAAGTCATCAAAAGGAGAAGAGTGAGCGTTGCCCGCCTTCTCGAATAAGGCCAACATCTCGCAATTTGTCCAATTCGTTGTCCATTCTTCTCTGGCTAAACTGACGTTCAACCTGTAAAAACTGAATGAGTCCTTTGACGTCAATTTGCCCCGGTTGAAGGTCTTCATCTGCAACTTCAACCGCTGGATGGTTATGGAATATTTCTCTGATTTCATCAAGGCGTTCAGGAACTTCTTTGTCTTTCACTTGGCAAATGACTTCAATTGAACCATGTTCTTTGATGAGTTTGATTCCAGTCTTCGGCCCAATTCCCTTGATGCCTGGATGGAAGTCCGTTCCGATCATAATGGCGAGGTCAATCAATTGCTCACGGCTGAGTTCGTGTGTCTCAAGCATGTGTTGCAAATCAATGGCTTGTGCGCGAACAACCCGTCCGTGCTGTTTTGAACCATCACTCATGAGGTTACGGACCAAGTGAGGCGTTCCGTAAAGCAGTGCGTCCCAATCCTGAGTCGCCACAACATCGAGTTGGCCCTTGGCAGCCATCACCGCTGCTTGTCCTTCGCCTTCTGCTTTAGCGACAACCCAAGGAACGCCAAGTAAATCCAACATGTGCTTGGTCTCATCAACCATCTCTTGAGAATAGTGCATGATTCGAGGAGCCATCTTTTGCGCTAAAGCGAAATCTCCAGCAGCCAATGCCTCTTTGTGAACGCGCTCTGCTTCTTCTCGACGTGCTCGTCGAGATGCAATTTCATCGGCTTTCAGTTCCGGTGCTGCTCCATCAAAAATGTAAACTGGCTTAATTCCAAGTTTCAGCAACGTCGTGGTTCGATTAAGAAAACCCATCAAGTGAGAGACGACTTTTCCGTTTTCTGCTCGAAGGGGTCCACCATCGCCTTGGGGTGAACGGTCTCTCATCGTGGTGAGAAATTGAAAGGCAGTCAAAAAGGCATCAATCCCAACACGCTTACCAGAAAGAGTGGCCAAATCGATGTTTTCGGGCGTGGCAAGGTCTCGAAGATTACAGCCCATGATGTGAAGAAAAGGCGACAGTATGTGTATATTCGCATCCGAATTGGTCAAGAAGTCGAGGCGCAAGCGCTCAACATGGCGAGTCATGTAGCGAGTTTACGTGGCTGGCATCCAGCATTGGCCCGAGCGGAGATTGCAGCATTACTGCCTCAAGCGGAACTGCTTCGACTTGAATCTCGAAGATTGGTTCGACTTGAGGGGGATGTCTCTCTCGAACAGATGCAAGCAGCTGTCGATTGTTCAAGTGGCTGCCAAGCCTTGCTGTGGGATGCTATCGTATGGGAACACGATGAAGATTCTACTGCTTTTTTCCAACTTATCCGCAACTATCTTGACACTTATCCACGTAAAGGCTCAGTAGCGGTTCGCAGCATGAAGCATGAAGGGAAAATGGCAGGTGTAAGCAGTCGAGAATACGCTCGTAGCATTGGCGGCATTCTTTCTTCACTCGGATACCCAATCGACCTTGAATCCCCTGAGCATCGTTTAGGGATGGTCTTTGATGCAAGTGCAGGCATCATTGCTTGCGGTTGGATGGTTGGCTCAGGTGATGACTCTGATGGAATTGTATCTCGAAGAGCGACAGACCGCCCGTTCTTCAAACCCGTCAGCCTTGACCCTCGCCTTGCGCGCTTAGCAGTCAATGTCGCATCTGGGCCTCGTGAATCGGGAGCAACGCTCGACTTGATGACAGGTACGGGAGGGTTCGTGCTTGAAGCGGCGCTCTCAAATCGAGAAACATACGGAGTGGATCTCGATTCTTTGATGATTGAGGGTGCTCAGAAAAACCTTGATTGGGCAATGCCTGCATCTGAGGCAAAATTACTGCTTGGTGATGCAACTCTGCTGCCTGAAGTCATCCCTATTCACGCACATCAGCGTATCGCTGGTTTTGTCCTTGACCCGCCCTACGGACGTAATTCTCAAGGTTCGCTCGACCATGCTGAATTGATTGAAGCAGTGCTGCTAAGCAGCCGAAACATCGCTTCAGAAAACGCTGGTTTAGTCTTAATTCTACCAATACACCCGTTTGGAGAATTTCCCGATGAAGCGCTTACGGATGATGCAGAATTGGAATTGCTTCACGGAGAATGGAGTGAAATTGAATCCACCTTTTCTAAGACGGGTTGGCACATCAATAATCGCTGGGTTGAACACGTGCATGCCAGCCTTGGCCGACTCATACTTCACGCAACAATTGTTCCTCAAGATTGAGAAGAACAATCGCGTCTTCTTCGGTTGGTTCTGGGAATTGAGACTTGTGAGGGCACCCCTCATCAAGAATAACCTCGTCCTTGTGATTCAATACATGTGGATACGTTCGACAACCTTGGGGTCGCACTTCATAGACTGAACACATGCCTTCTGCGTTAACATCAGAAGAATTGGTCAAAAGAAAGACGCAAGCGCGTGTTGAAGCATCATTAAGCAGCGTAAGTATGCCGTTATTGCGCCAAGTAAAATCCTCAACAGCCATTCCAGTGCGACGATTGAGTAAGGCTGCCTCGGCTTTTGTCAAGGGCATGGTCGTCTCTCGACAACAGGCAGAACATCCCGTTGGAATACACGGTAGAGAGCGTGCCATGAACAAGCCAATCCTTCCACCTTATTCAAAAAGGGGGGGCAACTCGGCAGGTTAAGGGCGATTAGGGTAGCCTGGATATCCTGACGGGCTTCGAACCCGTCGACGCGGGTTCGAATCCTGCATCGCCCACTCTTTGGTGTGCTTTTAGCATGATTTACATGTGAGTGATTTTTAATTTAGCGTTGTCACCAAAATTCATCCATTTCTATGACGTCGACATTTAGCCATGTTAATTCGAGGGAATAGTTGATTGTTACACTCGAATCTTGCCTATTGCACTGAAAGGTCGAATCTCCAGATTCCACATTACCTGTAATTTCGAAAGTATATTCGCCCAAGAGTTCATCTCCAGTTTGAAACATTTCCTCGATTTCCTTAACGGTATAACCGGTAATGAATAATGGAGAATCAAATCCAGCATATGCATCCTCAGGAATATCAAATAAGAAAACATACGTAGACCTATAATCCATAGTTTCAAAATTCGATAATTCTCTGTTTGGTACACGAACAATGCCAGAAACTGAATCATGTGCGTCTTCGCCAGAATCTACAGCACATCCAAGTCCGGTTGTTTCTTCATTATCATCATCATAATCGGTAACTTCAACAATAAAATTTAATCCAATGATATTCTTATTTTTAGCCTCTTCAGGAAAGTCTTCATAGGTTAAGGTCAATGTGAAAACCTCATCATCATTTAATTGTAAATCGCTTTGTGAAGTCCATGAGAGCGAGCCACTCTCTCCGCCAATAACGTATATCAAATCTCTTTGATATTCATCGTCAAGGTTGTGGTATTTCGAAAACATAGAATATGCCGGAATTGAGATGAGAATTAACGCAATAAAAATAGAAGTCATCTGAAGAACCCTGTTTGTTTTGAAATTAAGAATTATTTTTTCAGAAAACGTTTCCTCTGTAATTGCATCAATCGCTTCCTGCATATCAAGATCTTATCTTCTGAGAGGATAAACGATTAGCCGGCAAATAGTAAATATCCGTATATTTATTCTTCAAATTTGTGTCGACTGAACGAATGGCTACTCAAGTTTTCAGAGCCAAAAAGTGCACTACACTCGTCTTACGACGAATTAGCTGACGGCTCTTGAGCAAGCGTTCGCCTGGTCTCTGCAGGGTCAATGAACAGTGCTCCAAAGATAATCAGTGTTTCAAAGGCTGCAGCAAGCAAGAACAGTGTCGAATAATCAAAGCGACTGGCAAGTGGCTCAGTCAATTGATAACCGATAATCGAAGAGACGTTCATCATCGCCATGTATGCGGTAAATTGGGTCCCTCCAACCTCGCTCCATGTCACTCGCATCACCAAGGAATAGATGTTGATGGTGACCAGACCCCACGTAAACGTGCGAATGGACCACATCACCATCATGTAGGTTCCATTGCTCCACATCGATTCGGTCAATCCCCACAATGAAGTGACCACTGCTGTGAATAACGCTGCGTAAATGATAACCGATTTTCCTCCAAATCGTCGACCTAATTGCCCTCCAGCGAGGTAACCAAGTATGGTGAAAAGCAGTATAATTCCTCCGTTGGTCACGTTGAATTGCTCAACGGTCCAATCCAGTTCACGTACGAACAGCAGCGGTAGAATTGGAATCAAAAAGAACGAGAGCGACATCACGAGACTCAAGAGGATTCCGAGTTGAGCAGAACGCAGTGAAAAGGCGATTCTCAGTTTCCCAAAAATATCTTTGAAATCACGCTGATCCTCTTGCAGTTGTTCACTGCCATGACCTTCACTCCACGGGAAGCGCTTCTCTCCGGGTCGTTCTGTCATGTACAGAGGCACGAGCATGATGAGGACAAGAATTGGAATTTGAAGCAAAATAGTCGCTTTGATTCCAAGCGTGCCGATGATCAGTCCAAGCCCAGCCCCACCGATGATTCCACCAATCGACTTGGCAGTGAACATGTAACTGTTGACTTTCTCCATTTCATGGGGTTTCAAAACATCAACTGCCAAAGCGTCAGTACTCACGTCTTGCAGAGAGGTGAAGATGTTGTAAACCAAGAACATCCATGCGATTGTTCGGACATTTTCCTCTGGATTTGGAACAAACATCATCGATGCTAAAACAATAATCATTCCACTTTGAGCAAGAAGAATCCATGGTCTACGGCGGCCCAAAGAAGGGAATTGGAATCGGTCGATAACGGGACCCCAAAGAAATTTCACCGACCAAGGAAGGGTGCCAAGGGTGAGCATGAGTGCTAATTCACCTGCACCAACGCCTTTGTCTGCCAAGAAGGTAAGGAAAGCTATGGTGATGAAACCCCACGGAATACCTTGAGCGACGTAAAGAGCGCAAAGGGTGAGAACACGCGCACGATAACTGTCGACAAGTGTAGATCCATCAGAAGAGGATTCACCCGGAGTGATGTCCTCAGAATCATCCTCAAGAACCATGCCAAGTTGGAATCGGTCTCGTTGAAGAGAGATGAAACCTACAAATGCGAATATTCCGATAAACCAAGGTGAGAATAACAGTGCGGAAAGAGAACCACTTCCAACCGCCATACTCGAGGTATCGTCGTCATTATCCGGTTCATTTGGATTCACCGCTGCAGGGTCAGATGCATTGAGAATTGGAAACATTCCCTCTACAGTCATCCCGTCGGTATTGTCAGAATAGTATAACCGGAATTTCGCATCACAGCCAGCCAGTGCTTTCTGAGGATTCAAACATTCAAGGGCAGTTGGACCTGGCTTGTTGAATTGGATGTTGAGTTGAGGGGTTGAGCCCTGCTCCCAAAACGTCATGTTTTCAGAGACTTGAATCTGCCACGATACTTGTTCATTCGAATAGGTCGAGAAAGTAAATTCTTGTTGAGCTAGAATTTCGGAATCTTTCTGAAGTGAAAGAAGAAGTTCATCCCCGCCACTGTTTTCAGAGGATTGAATCAAAAAACCGAGTTGGAGATTTATCGAACCCTCTGGATTGAGATACATATCTTCCAGCAGTGGTTGGTCAAGTGAACAAGAAAAGTTGATGTTTTCAGTTTCTTCAACCTCTCCGTATCCAACATCTGTCGAATCTTCGGAGGAAAAGTGTGTGTAACAATTTCCGTTTTCGAGAGATGAATCACCCCACAGATACATGGTTTGATTCTCTGAACTCGGTTGGCTATAGGCTTGATTTTGGGCAAGAACAGAGTTCGATGTTACTGAGATGAGCAAAAAAAGCACGAAGGAAAAGAGAATACCTTGACGTGCCATAACACCGACGAGCGGTTTGCGCCATTCAAAACTTTTCAAAGCGCGAAACACAGATTACTTTCGTTCCAAAGTGATGAATTCACTCTGTGGTTGGTTCCTCTTGCGTATTCTCTGTTAGGAAATATCGATAGAAGTAGTAGACGGCCAGTCCTGTGAACAGATGCCAAAGAGCGTGGTATTGGAAGAGTGAATCGGGATTACAAGCCGATTCGCCTTCGCGTCCAAAGCGCCAAACAACATTGCCCAACACATAGAAGGCCAAACCAATCCACAAATCGGGACTTGATTTACGAACCAATTCCTGTCCTACGTTGAAATGAAGCAGCGTTGCAATCACGATGAACATCAAACACAGAATGATGATTTGAAGGCTCGGAGCTCCTACAGAAAGAGTGACGCAAGCGAATAACGGTAGGAAGATCATCCAACCAAGTCGGTTCTTTGTCAGGTTTTTCGTTTCTTGAATAATCCATGTGCCAATGTAAAGCGACCACATGTAATCTCGGGTTATCTGCGATAATTTCAGTTTGCGACCATCTGAAAAATTTTCAATTAAAACGAGGTTGTTGTTGGCTGCAAACGTGTCTAAAATGGCTGTAAAAATGAAGATAATGAAAAACAGCGTGATGAAAAATCGGTCACTCCAAGCATATTGACGACTGAGGTTGTAATACACTGGAAATGAGATAAAGAACAACATACCGGTCCAGTCCATACTTGTGCCCCAATTGGTATTGGTGCCATGCATTGCGAAACTGCCGATACCGATGTACATTGAACCTGCAGCATAGAGGATGGGATACATTCCATGTTCCAACATCGGGTTTGAGCCCCTCACATTCTGAGAAGGAAGATTCCAGAGAATAATCAGGCCGACGATAATGTAGGTGAAATTGGATATGGCATTTATCGGTTCTTTGACCAATCCATCAGAAATTTCTTCACAGAATCGTGTTGGGCTTTCTATCGGGTCAACCGCCCATGTAGAAGCACCTACGACAATGTAGAGGACGGTGAGAAGAAGCAGAACTCCAAAGGCGTAGAAGAACGGTTTTTTCTCCTCTATCATGTCACGAAGCGACCTCTCTGACATAGGCTGGCCTCTCTGCAGTAGTATTTCTTTCTAAGTATGTGAAAAGCCTCACCAATACTCTACTCGAGGCTTTTTTATCCCTTGGTTTGTGCTTTGATAGTGGAACATGTCGGCGAGAAGGGTTTGGAATTCAAGATAACAAGGGTGTTTGTGTAATCCAAGTGACTTGGATTCATTTGAAAGCCGAACTAAGACGAATTTTGGACGGTTACCATGTGAAATTAACCACTCATGAACCACTTGAACATAGGCGATACGAAGCGATTCACAAAACGCTTCACCCACCTCTTGAGGCTCAAGAGAAATCAATGAAGGCCAATCGTCTGGAACCCAGTTTGCGTTGAAGTGTTGCCATGACGGTTTGAAGACCGCTTCAGCGTATGAGCGTTGTATTGGGCGGAGTTTCGACTCTAAATCAGCGGCCAAGTTCTTTCGCTCAAAAGCTTGAGAGAGTTTGTTGACATATTCGGGGAATGCTGGCGGGTCAACAACGACTGAATAGCGAGCCTTACTGGCTCCCAAGTGAGGATAAATGTCCCATTCTCTAGTCGGATTATCGTTGAAATCATACTCATTGCGCTCCCACTTCTCATCATCCAATTCCGGAGGTGGTGGAGGTGGTAATTCTTCGGGATAAATAACGACTCGAGCGCCTGAATTCGCAAGCGTGTCAAGTAAAGATTCAGAGATGTTCTCGCCACGAACAATGATTCTTCGGTTCTCAATAGGCACGTCTGACCGACGAATTTGTGAAAGGAATGTGAACAGATTGTCGATTTTCATACTGGCAAGAAGAGAGACGTCGTCCGCAGATAATGCCCATGAATCGATAGGGATGCCGGGGGTCTCAGAAAACAACGGTGTAGAACGCATTGAAACCCAGTTCTCATAGGATTGAATGTTCTCAATTTTCTCATCGCCTCGAATCCGAAGGAGGTCGTTTTGCCATTGAGAAAGTTGTTCAGGATTGGTGTCTTCAATCGTCACTTCACCATACGTATATCCTGAATAAGAACGAGTTGGCTGAGTGATTTCAGTCGTGATATCAAGGTCACCTTCTTGCCGAGATTCGAGATATTCCTGTTGCCTTCTCTGACGACTTGCCATTCGAGCAATTGGATTCAAAGATTCTTCGACTGCACTACCGACTTCTTGTACTGCTTGTTCGACGTCATCTCCGGCTTCAACAATGTTGACAAATGAACCGCCGCTTGCGCCACTGACTTGACGAAAAACATTGACTGAAGAGTCTGGCAAGCCTAGACCGATAATGTGGAACTCGACATCTATACCGATGCTTTTGATGGCTTCAATACAAGGTTGAAATCCTTGCACGCCACTGAACGGCGGTGGTGAACTCATATCCATTCCATCACTGATTAAGAAAAACAGCCAGTCAACACTGTCTTTGGCAAGTTCTTCTGCTTCTTCGACTAAAAACTTCCACAGGTACGTGCCACCATTGGGTTTTGGAAACTTAACCTTCAACAATTCCTCTTCTGTTCGGAATTCAAGCGGAGCAAGAATACGAGATCTGCCCCTGCTGTTGATGGTTGAAATTTTTGTTTGCCTGTCTTTGAACGTTGGAACAAGATTTTGCCACATCGCTTGTGCAACAAGATGTTTTTTTACTCGGCCTTTCATTCCAAGTCCGCGAAAGATTTTACCTAGTACTGAATGCGATTCGCCGCTGAAATCTTCATCCAATTCTCCATGAATTCGTTCATTCATTGACCCAGAGGTATCAACATAAATTGCAATTTTTACCATGTTTCTGCCCCCCGCGTTTGTGTGTTCGTTGGCTTGATATATGATTTAATAGTACTTACTTCATAGTTCATCGATAAGAAATCTATCAATGAAACAATACTTAGATAGTTGAACACATTTTGTTAGAAACATGGTAGAGCGCACACTGAGCCCAGATGGGAAATCGGAATGGACCGGCTCTGAATGGGTGCCTGTGGGCACTGATGTTCAACACACATCAGGTGCAAATGTGTTCACGCACCAGAAAATTGTTGACAGCGTAATTATGGGTGATTTAACTTCACAGACGATTGTTCAAAACAGTCCAGAAGATATGGCTAAAGCCATGGTGATGGCTCTTGAACAAATGGGATTTAGTGGGAATATTCAAAATTCAAACCCATCAAATCAACAGATGTCTGGCGTCAAAAACCTTCTCAAAGCAGGAGATGAACTCACTTCTCGCGGTGTGAAAGTTCAGGGCTCAACTGACTTGAAACTTGGAAATGCAGCGCGATTAACCGGCCGATATCAAGCAGCACTCGATTCATATCAGCGAGCGCTTCAAACATTCCGTGCGGAAGGAAATCGCAGCGGTGAGGCGGACGCTATGATTAATATTGGCTATGTTTCACTCAACCAAGGAGATGCGGGTAATGCATACGAAAATTTCCGTACTGCACAAGCAATAAAACTCGAATTGGGTGAAAAGAACGGTGAAGCCGATGTCATTTTGGCCATGGCGAATCTCGCCCTCACTGGAAACGAGTATGACCAAGCGCAAGACTTGTTTTCACAAGCGCTTACCATCAAAGAAAGCCATGCAGATGAAAACGGCGTTGCCGTAGCATTGATTGGTCTCGGGAATATTTTGGAAACCAAGAAAGAATATCAAGCCGCTCAAATGCATTATCGACAAGGCCTCATTATCAAACGAAAGCAGAAAGATTTGGAGGGTGAAGCGATTATTCTCTCCAACCTAGCTACGGTGGCTGAACACCTTGGAAATACCAGTGACGCCCAAAGATTAACCAATGAAAGCGTTGCTATCAAGCGTCAAATTGGTGACCGAAGAGGCGAGGCTTTCTCGCATATTCAGCTGGCATCCCAAGCCAAACAGCGAGGCGATTATGTTGAGGCTGAGCGATTATACAAAATGGCTCTCAAAATGAAAAAGAAACTTTCTGACTTGCGCGGACAATCCGATACATTGAACCTCTTAGGCGTCTTTTTCGAAGAACAAGACCAATTTGAACAGGCTGAGCACCACTTCAACGAATCATTAGCGATCATGCGTCAGTTAGGAGATCGACAAGGAGAAGGGATTGCACTGTTCAATATCGGCAACACGCATCTGTATCGCAATCAATTAGAATCTGCTGCTGAACGATTTGAACAAAGTCGGCGACTGGCAAAAACAGTCAATGACCATGAAGGACATTCGGATGCACTCATTCAACTAGCAGCGGTAGCTGAGCAACAACAAAACATTCCTCAACGCCAAAAATTGTTGACCGAGGCAGCATCGGTTTTACGACAAAACAACATTGCAGTCACCGGATGGTTGCAAGAAAACGGTTTTTGATTCTCACTTTCTCAAGCCGGCTGAACACTTATCGCTTCGGTTCTTCTGGAAACATTGTGTCTGAAGTCGGTAATGTATCGAATGCTTCAGTACCTGTTGGCGCTTCGTCACGGATTGCCTCATTGGACATTCTGCGAGGGTTTGCATTACTCGGCATACTTTTATTGAATATTCTCGGCTTTGGAATGGCTGCAATAGGGTATTTTCATCCCTTTGTTGGATTGGGGAATAACGCCGAATTGAATTACGCAGTCTGGGGTGTCGTGAACCTGTTTTTTGAGGGTTCGATGCGAGGTTTATTTTCAATGCTGTTCGGAGCAGGCGTCGTTATGTTTACAACCGGTTTTGGTAGCCATTCAGGAACTGGAAAAAGTGCTTGGCTTCATTACAAAAGAACATTCTTTTTACTGTTGATTGGAATATTTGATGCCTACGTCTTGCTCTGGACTGGAGATATCCTCATCCTCTATGCGATAGCCGGAGCGGTCCTCTATCCATTACGAAATACTCGACCGAAAACGTTGATTCTTCTGTCAGCGGTTATCTTATTGTGCTCTTCATTTATCTTTGCCACCGCTGGAGAACTGATGACCGAGGGTAGAGATGCGGCGGCGATTATCGAGGCTAACCCGGAAGGGAACCATTCTGAAAAACTGCATAGTCAAGCAGATTTATGGTATGAATCAGAGGGGACTTTCACCTACAATGAAACTGCCATACAAGAGGAATTGGACCTCCGCAGAGGCTCGTATTCACAGGTTGCTAAAATAAGCGCTAAAAAAGTCAATGAACATTTGATGTTCTTTACTCCCGTGTTCATGTTATGGGATGCTATCGGAATGATGATACTCGGTATGGCCGCATATCGGCTAGGATTCCTTTCTGCCCAACGTTCGAAAAAAGACTACATTCAACTCGCTGTTGTTGGTTTTTCAATAGGACTTTTCGTCAATGGAATTGAACTGTATCAAGCGATTGAAAGCAACTACGATGTGCTTGTCATTTCAGGATGGTTCCAAGGAACCTACCACATCGGGCGCGTCAGTATGGCATTAGGATGGTTAGGGCTGGTAATGTTGGTGTGTCAAGGCGAACTTTGGCCATCCTTACGCTCTCGGCTTGCTGCAGTTGGAAGAACTGCATTGAGCAATTATCTTCTTCATTCGCTGCTGTGTTTAATTCTCTTTACCGGAGCAGGTTTCGGATTGATTGGAACTTTTGAACGATGGGAGTTGTATGCCATTGTCTTGATAATTTGGCTTTTCCAACTCTTTGTTAGCCCTTGGTGGCTCAAGCGGTATGCCTTCGGTCCTGCGGAATGGCTTTGGCGTACAATGACCTATGGGTCAAAGCAAAAATGGCGAATTTAGCATTCCTCAGCTGCTCGTCGAGGTGAATAAAGCGCTATTGATCTGTTCTCGAGTCACTGAACAAAACTGTCCAGGCTGTAAATTAAAATCATCGAGAATCATAGCT
>DAMU01000097.1:0-25003 GCA_002499705.1 Euryarchaeota archaeon UBA91 | reverse complement strand
TTTTTACCTTCATCAATGGTCAACAAAGCGCTTGATTCACTCTCCAATTCAATGGTTGCAGGACGTGTCTGAAACTCTTCTAGAGAACCGTATTCAACCACTGAAACTGCGACACCTTTTCGTATTGATTCAAGTTGTTTATCCGTGATTTTCTCTTCGGTTGTAACTCGATAGGTCTTCTTAATGTTCTTGTGAGGGTCGGTAATCGTGTGAACTAACTTACCATCAGTTGTAACCAGCAGGAAACCTGTTGTATCTTCGTCGAGTCTGCCGACTGTGACCAGTGATTCATACACTGAAGGTGCAACAGCATCTCGAAAAATCTCATAGACAGAGGTCTTGTTGAGTTCAAGTTCTTGGGAATTGAGTCGTGAGCAAATGCATCCCGCCGGTTTGTTGAGAAGAAAATAGGCATCGGTTTCGGGGAGAAATAATTCCTTACCGCGATATTTTACAGAACGTTTTGCCGGTTTAAATTCATAGGCGATGTTTTTGACAATCGAGTCATTCACGGTAATATCGCCATCCCAAATTGCTTTTTTGACATCGGCTTTGGATGAGAATTCCCCACATTTGGAAAGAAATTGGTGGAGTCGAAGTTTCATTCAATCTCCCTCGTTTTAGGGGAAAGACGATGTGTTGATAGCAGTTCCTCTTTTCTTTTCGAAAATGAGGACGGGTCATGCTCCGTCCAATATGTGCATGAAAGAAAGCAGAACGCTATCAATGAGAAACTTTAGGGCAACATGGGCGTATCAGTGGGATTCAAGAAATACGGCGACAAAAGTGTCATTGATTTATCCGAATGGGGACGGCCAATCGCTCGTGTGGTCGCTCGTTTTCTCAAAGAAAAGCCTGTATCTGTAATTCAAGTTACCAATTTCCATCTACTCCTCACCATCTACTGTGCGTGGCTGATTTTACAGGGTCAAACAACCATTGCATGTTTCCTCCTCATCATCAAAGGAGTGATTGATGCGGTCGATGGTGAGTTAGCCCGAATGCGAGAAAGACCTTCGCATGTTGGAAGATATTGGGATACCGTTGCAGATACGATTGGCTTAATTGCCGTCATGGTAGCTTTTGGAACTCTTTTTGGCTGGGAGGCTTGGCTCACCTTTGCACTCATTTTAGCAACCTTATTTCAGTATTCACTGTTCAATCATTATTCCATATTAATGCGAACAATGGGCACTGGAGATGCTACGAGTCGTATTGATGAGCGAGAGCGACCGGTTGCTTACCCGTGGGAAAATCAAACAAATGTCAATATTTTTCATTCAATCTACCTCCTTTTCTTTAGTTGGCAAGACCGAATTATCAGTGGTTTTGCAGGCAATGGATCTGAAGATTTGAAGTTTGAATTGACCGTTTCATCATCACTCGGATTCGGAATGCAGTCGCTGGTCATTTTTGTACTCGCAGTTTCTGAAAATCTCAACCTCCTTCCTGAGTTGATACTGGGCGTCAATATGGCCGTGATGGCTTTGGTGTTCGTTCGCAGCCGAATGTAGTTGTAATCAAAGAATGGTCGTGGTTATGTTTATGATTACGACACTGTTCGGCAAAATCAATGAATAGCCGACAATGGTTTTGTATAGCAATTCTGCTATCGCTTACCTTTTCTGGTTGCATTGAGCCCAATAACCAACAAGCCTCAGAAAAAGAGGAGGTGTTGGTCGAAAACTTTACTCATCCGTGGAACGGTACTGAACAATGTTTAGAGCATGAAGAAGATCAAAGGTGCTGGATTTCCTATATCCCATCAACCATCTCTGAAAGCGAATCGGCCCCACTTCTTCTCGATCTTCACGGCTACGGTTCAACAATGCACATCCAGAAAAATCACACTGGGCTGACTGAACTGGCAGATAATGTGGGGACTGTAATTCTCTACCCTCAAGGCATTCACCGAGACGGTGACCCGTCAATGGGCGGAGGTGCTCCATCATGGAATCAAGGTACGTGCTGTGCAGATGCGGCAGTGTATGATATTGATGACTCGGGATTTTTATCGGCACTCATCGATTTAGCCATTGAAGAGCTACCGATTGATGAAACAAGAGTGTACGTGACCGGTTGGTCAAACGGCTGCGGAATGGCTCAAAGACTTGCAATGGATGCAAGTCACCAAATCGCTGCAATCGCTTGCACGTCGTTCTATTTGTTGTATGATGTTCAGCCTGAATATACGCCAGTCCCCATGCTGGAACTCCACGGGTTTTTAGATGAACACGCAATATATGCTACATCTTCCAGAAGCACATTATACAATCCCGAAATGCAGGAAGATACGGATTCACTGACAACTGGAGCTGTTCAAAATTTAATGCGCTGGGCAGAATACAACGGTTGCGAAGGGTCAGTTCCAGACATCAATAGTCCAGGTAGTCTAATGACAACCACCGGATTTTCAAATTGTGAAAACGGAGCGGAGGTGCAACTGATTACTGTTCATCAAGGGAACCACAACCTCTACGTGAACGATTGGGGTGAGCCAAATGCTTGGCCATATTACGTTCCTGGGAATCAAGGACTCTATGACACGGGGCAGATTATGTGGGATTTCTTAAGCCGGTTTACAAATGAGGCGTCACAAGAAAACCTCTCGTTTGAGGAAGAGTTATGACCTTTTATGATTAGCAAGAAATATGCTCACTAAGGGTTACTTCGCATTCATATTGACAGTTCTGATTACCTTTACCGGTTGTACTTCTCCCTTAAGCTCCTCATTATGCGGAGAGGGCTATGACGAAATGTATGGTGGCTACGATTACGTGTATCAATCGCATTCCATCGATGCAGATAACTCACTCAACGTCACTGTCCGGCTCTTATCTGGAGGTGGTGGTTGGCTTGAGGAATCAGAACAACACGAGGCAAACAAGGAAATCGCAGCAGGATTGACCATCAAATTAGGCGATGGTACGCAACAATCGATTGGATTTGAAAGCACGACTTGGGAAGTCAATGGCGACGATTATGATGGCTCCTACTGGTCAGTGAAGCTGTATTTCCAAAGCCCTTCAGGATTTTGTGATGATGGTTGTGAGGAAATGAAATTCTCAGCCGGACAGCAAGATATGGTATACTATTACGATAACACCTGCGACTCGTCGCCTTGGATTGAAATTACGCCTTAATCTAGGGCCGTGTCCAAAGTTGAACGGTTTCCTCTCCCCATGATTCAGTAGACGTGTGAGAAAGACCCGCAGAGGTAAGACGCCGTTCATCAATGTTGGAAGCAACCGGTTGCTCATGGATGACTTTGCTCTGAATCAAGTAAAACTCGTCAACAAAACCTTGGTCTAAGAAGGAGCCTACCGTTGTTGGACCTCCTTCAACCATTAATCGTTGAATTTCTTTGTCACCAAGAAGATTGAGCAGCGCTGACAAGGACGTAAAATCCTCACCCATGACAAGAGTTTCATGCTCATCGGTCAAGAGAAGCGCGTCTTTTGGAGTTCGCTGGTTCGGGTCAATGACGATTCGAAGTGGTTGGCGTTCTGTAGGAACACGACGAACCGTCAGCAGAGGATTGTCACGTACGACTGTTTCCACACCGACGAGAATTGCATCGCATTCTTTGCGCAGTCCGTGGACAAGATCAAGGCAAACCTCGGATGTGAAACGTTGAGGGTTTTGACTCCGATCATCGACTGAGCCGTTGGCATCGACCGCCATTTTGACCGTTACCAATGGTCTGCGATGTTGGCACCAATGCAAAAACGGATGCATTTGGGTGGAAGCCTCATCTTCTAACAGCCCTTGACGTACTTCAATCCCTGCGTCTTCGAGAACTTGGATCCCCTTGCCACGAACGGTTGGATTTGGATCATAGTGTGCGACAACGACTTCTTTGACGCCTGCCCACATCAATGCTTCAGTACACGGAGGAGTCCGTCCAAAGTGGTTACAAGGTTCAAGAGTCACATAGGCGACTGCACCGTTGGGAGAATGACCGTTCGATTCTGCGTCGTGAATCGCCATTTGTTCTGCATGTAAGCCGCCGAGATGGTCGTGCCACCCTTCAGCAATTACTTCACCATCCTTGACCAACACACAGCCCACCAGAGGATTGGGGCTTACCTTTCCTCGTCCGCGTTCTGCGACATCAAGAGCTCGTTGCATGAACCCCTTTTCATCTGCAGTCCAAGGACTCGCCATGTTCCTTCCACATCGGTCGGGTTCAAGACCTCTTGCATTTCACCTCGATAGTATTGCATGAAAAAGGACCATTGAGGGGGTATTCACATGGTGTTGCCCAAGAATATGCAGTATGAATGAGTTCTCGCCCAATATGAATTGCGTTTAACAAAAGAGTGTACAGAAGGTTTGAAACCAAACACCCACCTCTTCTAAGCATGTCAAACGATGAGGTGGGGCAAGTACCCCTCGCTCTAAGCTTCGAACCCGACTTGACCACGAAACGGAAAAAGGGGGCACACAAACCGATTTATGCTGAGGTTTTCACTCAAAAACCTGACAAGGCTGGAGATATTGGGCGCATTCACCTTCTGGTGAATCCTTTCGCTGGTAAAAAGAAGGGGAGAGCCATTGGTGAGCAAGTCAAAGACATGCTCGAGAAAGAGGGGAAGACCGTTGGGATTCACTTTTCAGAGTACAGCGGTCACTTAATCGAGATTGCTCAAGGCATTGAGGCAACTTCAGAAGATATCTTTGCCGTTATAGGCGGGGATGGAAGTTTGTCCGAAGTAATTACTGGGCGCATGAACGCTCAACCCGGAGGTGGGGGTTTGTTCGCCCTCATTCCTGCAGGAACTGGTAATTCGATGGCGAACGATCTTCGCCTTACCTCAACTGAGCAGGCTGTTCGCAGCCTTGTAAGCGGTGGGCGACAAAGTCTTGATTTAGCGAAAGTGGAAATGGTTAACGGGCTTCCTGGTTCTGAAAATGGCCAAACTGTCCGGTATAGTCACAATTTGGTTACTTGGGGGCTGGGCGTTGATTCGACGATTAAAGCTGAAAAAATGCGATGGATGGGTCCAATGCGATACGACGTTGGCATCCTTATGGCCATCATGGCTAACAACCGTCGCCACGCTACATTGACAATTGACGATAAAGAAATGAAAGGGGATTACACGCTCTTTTTAATTCAGAACAGTCAAACTGGCGGCTCAATGTTGCCTTTGGCTCCGGGCGCCTCACTTGATGATGGAGTAATGGATATTGGAATTCTGAAGAAAATGACGCGCCGAGATGTACTCAAGGCATTTGGTATGCTCAAAAAAGAGGGTCGACATGTTTTCCATCCACGCGTTGATTATCACAAATTCAGAACTTTGTCGATCAAAACTCCGGCACCAGCTGCAATCAATGTTGATGGTGAGAACATCGGTTCAACGCCGTTGAACATGGAAGTATTACCGGGTGCAGTACAAATCTGCGTACCACTATCAGAATGAAAAGTCCGAAAATTCTTCTTCGGGCTCGTTAAACTCATCTCGGGCAGGTTGCTTAGAATCCTCGACTGGAGCTTCTTGTTGAGGAGTTGACGCCTTTCTCTTGCGAACGGTTTTCTTTTTTGGAGGGCCTGCAGATTTCTTTTTCACGGGCGCCGAAGAAGTGTAATGTTCTCTTTGCTGACGAGGCGGTTGACTCGAGGTGACGCTGGAAGTCGATTGTCGAGGTGGGAATGAGGACGCCGTTGGAGATGAAGGGATAACTGAGGATTGTTCGGATATTTCCCGCTCCATCTCTTGAGATTCGATTGTCTCAACGACTGAAGAGCCTTGGCCGCCAAATTCGGTCGTAGAACCCATGCTTGGACCGGATGAGAGGACGCTGTCGAGGTCAAAACCTGCAAGTTCAGGTTCATCATAGGTCTTCTTTGGTTCATTGGGTTTCGTTTTGGATGCCTGTTTTCTCGCCTCTTCCTTACGTTGAGAGGGTGATACTAAGCCGGATGCTTTAGCGGATTTGGCATCCTTCTTCACTTGCTTAATCGATTCCATACCTGCTTTTCCAAGGAGCGTTTTCATCGTTGATTTTGCTCCCTGCATTACAAACATCTTTGATAAGATAAACGCACCTACTCCTCCGCCAATTCCGAATGCCAAGAAAAAGAGAATGTAACCTGCTCTACCAATGAAGGGGACATCGCCGTGAACCCATTCATCATCTGATTCGCCGTCTGAACTAATGGTGGCGCCATCCAACTCAATGCTGGTCACAAGCACGTATGCACTCTCGCGATTCTGAGTTCCAATTTCAAGACTGCAATCTTCTTCCACTGATTGATAGTTATAGTATCCCGGAGAAGTTCCGCTGTCATTGGTTTGCATAAGGTATCCATGTATGGTAACCGATTGATGCCATTCATCCAATGCTGTCAATCCATCATGGATGTTTTCGGTTGTAGGGATGAGGCCGAGAATGTACCAATACGTGTTTGAATCTCGGTCCACCTCATCAAGATCAACTGAGCCTGCCCCTGTTTCTGGGCTGAGAGGCATATCCCAATTTTTGACATCGATTCTTGAACCGTCGCCCTCAACGACATTACTTGCGGCACTGAAGGACATGCGTTCAATCGCTACACTTGTTGCGACTGCGTTATCCATTCCATTCGCTCCGCCGGTGGAAGAATGAGAGGAATAAAAGTGGCTGGCGGCTAAATAGCCAGTGAATGAAACCGTGCTTGAAGGGTTGGCAGTCAAATTTCCAGATTCGGAACAGCCAATCGCTTCAATGTCTGACCTTTCGAATGTTTCAGAGCCTAAGCCACTTTTAATCGTCGTTAAATCTTGAGAAAAATCAACGTGCAACTCACCGCTATCGCTCCCCCAAGAAGCAGTTGATGGCCCTAAACATCCAGCGAGAGCCATGCTGAGGACGAGCAAGACGGCGAAGAGGCCTCGGCGCATGATTGACCGAGTGATGCTTTAGTTTGAGAACTCTTCGTTCAGTCAAAAGGAAAATCAAGACAAAGGAAGATGGCGCAGAGAGAGGGATTCGAACCCCCGAGTCCTAGGGACAGTGGATTTCAAGTCCACCGCAATACCGGGCTATGCGACCTCTGCAAGAGTTCGGGGCGATAAACCCCGTTTTCGCAACTACAGGCGGATGCCAATTCAATATGAGGCTTACGCATCATCTTCTTCATCGGTTGACTGAATATGAACGATGAGAGCGGCAAAGGTTAGACCAGATACTGCGACGATGAACGTCATTCCTGGTATGATGTTTGCATTGCCAGAAGAGGATTGCGATGCAAGCACTTGTTCAACGTCTGCACGGAAATCATCCGCATTCCATGAATCTCCAGTCCAAGCGATTTTTGGCGTCATACCGTCCAAGATGTAAGTGATAGTCGAATGTCCAATCGAATATTCAATCTCAACTTCACCGGTGCTGACGCAAGACAAGCGGTCACCTTCTGCCCATTCATAGCCTTCATCGCACATACAATGCTTTCCAGACCCAGAACCCATTTCCCATCCAGATCCATTGCATGCTGCAGAATTTGGGTCGTTGTTAGGCTGCAAAGATTCGGGCATTGGTATCTGTGAGACATTCGTTGTATTCGGAGCCCAAGCGATATAACCAGGCTCGACCATATCATCGACTCCTACCGAAGAGTATTCCCAACCGTCACTCGAAGTGTTCCAACTGTAGAGGGTCCAATACCAAGACCAGTCACTGGGGCTGTTGACATCATCGAGTGCATCTAAGAAATGCCCGTATGTAGGGTCGATGGAAAACGACGCGTTCATTCCCGCTGCATCAAAAGCTCCCTTCGTCAGGTGGTAGGCAGAAAATTCGGATTGCAGGGTATGTGAGTCAAGCGTATTGTTCGGATAGAGAACTTGGATTGATGGTTCGGATTCATTTAATGAAGGTGCAGAAAGAGCAGACATGTTTGCATTCGAGGCAGCCCACACAAGGTTTGTATTTTCCAAAGCATCGACTTCATCAACTCCTACCGCTGATTCTTCCCAAGCCGAAGACGATTCATTGTAAATGTTCAAAGACCAATACCATGACCAGTCAGATGGAGATTCAACCCCATTGATTCCAGTCACCATATGGCCATACTGCCCGTAAGAAGCATTGAGGTTCCAGTTCGCTTCTTCTGCAATCATTTCTGTAGAAGTCCAACCTGTAGGCTCGAACATCATTTCTGTGGCATTACCGTTTGTGTCAACGTAAGTGACTGTCGGATCAGAATTAGCGATATGCGCTTCAATGACGTCTTCTTGTACGATAATGCCGAAAGTATTGTACACATCTGCAAGAACGTCTGCCTCTCCAGTAAGGTGAGGCCAATCAACACCATGAAGTTCGGTAAAGGTCGCAAGACGTTCAGGTGTATCGCGACGCGGATCTACCGAGATTGAGATGAACTCGACCTCTTGGGCATCAGCATCTGAAAGACCATCTTGAACCAGTTTGAGTGATTGCGTAATTACTGGGCAAACATCGGGACATTCTGTAAAGATGAAGGCCACGACATGAACGTCAGATAGGCTTTGAGAAAAAGTGAAGTTCTCATTGTTTTGATCGACAAGTGTGAAATCAGAAACTTCTGCGCGCGACAATTGATGTCCGGTGTATGCTGAAGTAGAAGGGATTGATGCCAACAGCAGCAAACAAGCCATGACAGCGGTTACACACGTCTTCTTATCCATGAATAAACGCTGATGTCGCGCCCCTATCAATGCTTTGTAATATCAATTCAATGTTAACGGGTAGCATAATCCCAATTTGGCGTGCACCAACTTGGAAGTTCAGTAACCCCTGCAGGGTTTGATAATCCAATTCCCCAGAGCATGAGGATAACAAAAAGAACGGGGAAGAGTGCGGTTCGAGTATAGATACGTGGGTCGTCTTTCAAGTGCATAAAGAAAGCAGCAATTCCAAATCCTTTGATAATACCAACGATAATCAAAACAGCCCAAACCATCATTTTCGTAACTTCTATTTCCGTGCCAGGAATGACGTCATAAAAAACCGCAGCAACTTCAAACAAAGTGAAGAACATCAAAACGATAAAGTTCCAAAAGTAGATGTCTTTGCCCATTATTTCCATGTGTTCGCCCATTTCCTCACCTCAATACAGATAGAATGCTGGGAAGATGACTACCCAAGCTAAGTCAACAAAGTGCCAGTAAAGTCCGAAGTATTCGATACCTTGTGCATTGTCTTCATCAAAGCCAACGGTATCCGCCTTGAAGACGAGATACAGCATGACAAGCAGGCCGATGAAAACGTGCAGTCCGTGGGCTCCGGTAGCAATGTAAAAGATAGAACCTTGAGTGGTTCCGATGTCAAAGCCTTCAGCAACCAAATGGCTCCATTCAACGAGTTTCAAAACAATAAACAGTGAACCGAGTGCGAGGGTTGCGATGAGATAGTTTCGGATTTCTGCTTTTCGAGTTGGCATGATTTTACCCATAATTCCAGTCGAGCGTTCCCACTTCGCATTCTTAGCGGTCTTCAATGCTAAGACAATGGTGTAAGACGAAATAATCAGTGCGAAGGTATTGATCGCTCCTGGAAGGAGGGTTGCGAAATCGTGACGGAGTAAGTCCGAAGCAGTGACGACTGTGCCTTTTTCTACACCACTGCACGCCTCAACTCCGCTGTCAATAGCCCAATCGGTACACCATTCTGTTCGCATTCGCAGATACGAAGAAAAGAATGTGGCGAAAACCATGATTTCAGACATGATGAAAACCCACAATCCTGCTTTGCGGATGTGTTCTCCTTCAAACGGATATGATGTCGCAATTTGCTCTCCGTGTCCGTTAAATGGCAGGTCTTCAAACCACCAGTTGGCCACTGCAATAACGATGGTGAGTAATCCGACAATACTCAGACTGAGCATGCCTAAATCAGCTGTAACATCGGCATTCAACATCGCTTTACAAGCGATGGCAAAGTCTGGGAATCCTGCAAGGAACAGCATGATACCAAAAGCGAAAATAATTGGCGAGGATGAACCGTGATGTTCGTCGTGTCCATCATCATGTCCGTCTCCATGTTCTGCGTTTGGTTTACTGGCATTCAAAAAGCCACCAACACCAATAAACGCTGCATAGGTAATTGACATGAGTAGAATGGTAATTCCTGCAACTCTGTAGGTGAGGTATGAGAGGTGTGCCGCTATTTCTTCATGATGAAGATGGTCGAGTTCTTCTGCTTCATGAGCAGAAATGTTTGCTCCTTCTTCAGAGGAGTCCATCGCAAATTGGACTTCCATATGGTGGTAATCATCTTCAAGCTCTTCCCAAACGTGATGTTTTTCATTCGCCATGAAAACACCTAATGTTGCAAACAAAAGTACACCAATGGTAAGGAATATGCCTCCCATCATCACTGCGCGCATCCAAATGGAATTGTCTACGTGTGCTCCGTGTCCACCGCTCATTCTTCCGCCTCCTTTGGTTTAGCATTCCATAATGTTTCACTTATGGATGATTTCGCAGGTCGATGGTGGCCGTAGAGGATGTTCATATCGCCTTGAGTTGGAATGTCGTGGAACGAAGGTGTTGGCGGAGGCGAGGTTGTCGCCCATTCAAGCGACCAGCCACCCCACGGGTCATTACCAGCTGGTTCGCCATGCCGATTTGATTTGATAATGTTCCACACCAAGAGAAGTTGGCTCAAGCCGAAGATAAAGGAAAAGATACTGACTACTGCGTTGTATTCTGCAAAGCCACTTTCGACAGTGTAACTGTGCGTTCTTCGAGGCATTCCCATAATTCCAAGAGCGTGCATTGGCCAAAACGTTGCGTTGTAAGCGGAGAATCCAATCAAGAAATGCCACATTCCGAGGGTTTCGTCAAGTTTCTTACCCGTCGCTTTGGGATACCAGTAGTAAAGTCCAGAAAACAAGGCGAAGACAGTTCCGCCGATGAACACGTAGTGGAAGTGAGCAACAACGAAGTATGAGTCGTGGAAGTGCATATCCATACCTGCAACAGGGAAGAACATTCCAGAAATCCCTCCAAGCGTGAAGGTAATCAAGAAACCGAGTGACCACAAGGTGTGGGTTCGCATGACAAGGCTACCACCCCAAATTGTTGCAAGCCAATTGAAGATTTTCGCACCCGTAGGAATCGCCACCGCCATGGTGGTAATCATGAATGCAGCTCGCCAGAATGGATCCATTCCAGAAGTAAGCATGTGGTGGCCCCATACGACGAAACCAACAACACCGATACCCGCCATTGCAAAGACCATCGATTTGTAACCGAAAATTGAACGACGTGCGCTGGTCGCTAAAACTTCTGAAACAATACCGAACGCTGGTACAATAACGACGTACACTTCAGGATGGCCGAAGAACCAGAACAGGTGCTGGAACAGCAAACTGTCACCGCCTGAAGTAAAGAACACCGTTCCAATTGTATGGTCAAACATAAGGAAAGCAACACCAATAATGAATGCCGGCAAAGACATGTAGAGCATGAAAACGCTGACGAAAACCGACCAAGAGAACAACGGCATCTTCATCCAACCGACGCCTGGAGCGCGCATGGTGAACACTGTGGTGATGAAGTTAACACCACCCAGTGTAGAAGAGGCCCCGAGCATCAGCATACCCGAAAGGAAGGCAGTTGTTCCGGGATTTGAACCGTATTGGGCCATTTCAGCACCAAGACTTCCTTCAGTGAGAGAAGAATATGGAGGATACATAACCCACGTAATGTCAGCACCTTCGCCGGACCAAATGCCAGTGTAAATGAGTGGGCTTGAGAAGACCAAGAGCCAAAGGCCCATTGCGTTAATTCGAGGGAAAGCCAAATCTTTGGCGCCAATTTGCAGTGGTAAAACATAGTTCATGAAGCCGGCAATCATTGGCATTGCAGCAAGGAAAATCATCGTAGTCCCGTGAAGAGTGAAGAAAGAGTTGTACTCCGTTTCTGTCAAGAACGAATTCTCAGGCAATGCCAGTTGAATTCGGAACAGCAGTGCGAGGAATCCTCCGACAAGGAAGAAGATAAACCCATACAAGAAGTAGAGAATTCCGACCTGCTTGTGATCGGTTGTGGTGAGCCACGGTTTGAGATAAGCCCAGAAATTAGAGATGGTAAATGTTTCAGGAGAACGGGTGTAAAAGACCCACATAACGCCGAGCAGAACCATTCCTAGAGCAAGGCCAACTGCCGTAAGAAGAACGACGAGCGCACGAGCGGTTGGGCCAACATCGCCAGCATTCAATCCTGGGATGACAAGGTCTGCTTGGTTCCAATAATCTCCTCCGGAGCCTGCTCCTCCATTAACAGCGTTTCCGTAGATTGTAAATTCGACAACTTTGGAGTCATCAGCAGGTGCGACCCATTCAAAATCCCATGATCGTACCGAGTTCCCTTCAGCGGTGTGTGTAAGGCCTCCGTCCATCTCATGACTGAGCGTTGCATCAACGGTTGTGACCATACCCCCAGTAGAAAGGATTCTGAAGCCACCGGCATGGCCGTTCCAACCAGTTCCATCCTCTTCGGTGACACCGCCATTGTAAAGTTCCATCACATCATTTTGAACAGTGACGGTGAAGGCATATGTTTCACTAGCATTGAACGTGTCAGGTAAACCTGAAACGGTGACTTGGGTATCTACGGCTGCTCCGCCGTGACAACTGCATCCATTATCTCCAGCACTACCAATTCCAGTTGGCATTGCTTCAAACTGTGGAGTTGCTACCAGCATCAGTAGAACCAAGGCAAGAAGACTGAGTCGCTTTCGCATCAGTATCCCTCTCCTTGTCTATTAGTCCAGCTATCGAAATCACAGGTTTCATCGTAAGGAGCAACGATGTCGATGTTGCCAATCATCTTTGAGTGGTCCAGTCCACAGTATTCCGCACATCGGATAGGGAATGTTCCCGCATCGTTAGGGAAGAAGGTCATGACCGTTCCTGCTTCAAGTCCAGGTACCAAGTCTTCTTTGACACCCCATTCTGGCAACCAAAATGCGTGTTGAACGCCGACATAGGCTGGATTAGAAGTATCGTGAGGGCGGGAATGGAGGTCGAGCGTTATACTCTCATCGCATGGAATAATCAAATGTTGGCCACCTGCAGTAGAAAGGATAGTTCCTACAGGCAAATGTTCCCATGTATGGAGCAAGTTGTCTTCCGCATCGTAGACCGTAATGACGCTGTGAAGGCCTTTATCAAAATAAATGCCAGAAACTGAAAGCATCTCTGCTGCTAAATCGATTGAATAATCTGTTTCTACGCCATCAACTCCAACCGTTACATTCGTTGCTTCCATACGTTGGCAATCCGCTGGGCAGTGAGTATCAACCGTAATCATGCCCCCGGTCCAATTGACTTCGACGTAAGTGGTTCTCGGGTCATCTTCCCAAGTTAGATCGTCATTATAGTGGAATTCCCAGAACCATTGCTTGCCAACCACATCAACATTGAACGTATCTTCATCAGATGGAATGGTCCAAACTGCAGTGTTGGATGCCAAAGCAATCATTGTTAGCCACACAACGAGGATTGTTGGCAGCACGTAGAAGGCGATTTCGAGTTTTGTATTGTGGCTATCAACGGGAAAAGAGCCGACTTCAATGTGGTACTTTTCTAAATTCTCTACCGGTTCAACGCCGTCGCGGTAGCGCAGCATAGCGATAAACATCCACCCGAAGGTAAGAAGTCCAACGAGGATGCTCCAAAACATATACTTGTCATAGATGACATTGAAAACAGTGTCTTCAGCAGGCATGCAATATCCTCAATTCATGGGCCGATGATACCGGCCTTAAACCCTTGCAGAATACGAGGTGCTGAGTGTTGGAAATATACGGTGATTTTATACTACTAAATTCTCTAATTTTCCCCGCCGAATTGTGCGGATTCAGGCGCTAAGGTGGGCGAACGGCGATAAGAAAAGACATGCAGGTTGATAAGCATCAGCAGTTTGATTCATTTCATGCCCATTCATTCCTGTATCCAACCCACATTGGACGGGGCATGTATGCTTGAGATTGAAGTTCAACCTGGGGCAAAGAGGCAAGGAGTAATTGGAATCAATCATTGGCGAGGCCGACTTTCTGTAGCCGTGCGGGCTGAAGCGCAAAAGGGTAAAGCGAATAACGCGGTTTTACATGTCCTCTCAACGGCCCTCAAAATTCCAAAATCTCAATTGAAAATAGTCGACGGCACTAGCTCGAGAAAGAAGAAAGTGAGAATTGAAAATATTTCTTCTCTCGAACTCAATCACTTGCTTCATCCGTTTTTGGAGGAAGAATAAATGCGCGACCAAAAACATCGCTCGCCGCTCGGGAGTGGAAATGCAGCTGAACGTTTTGCCATAGCTGGCATGGCTTTGGGTGAAGCCCGCCAAAAAAATCGTGAATTGCATTGGCCAATTATCATCGAAGGAAAGAGAGACCGCACTGCACTTCAGGCGCTTCACTTCGCTGGTCCCATAGAAGTCTTGAATCGCGGATGGGGCCTAGACCGTTTTATCACATACCTCTACGAGCAATACGGTACTCGTGGAACTGATGGAGGGCCCAGTATGTGTCTGCTGATGGATTGGGATCGAACGGGTGGGCGATTACAAAAAACACTCACACAACGGCTTGAAAGTCTTGATGTAAAGGTATGTCACGAACTACGTAACCAGTTATTGAAAGCGCTCAAACCTGAAACTCGAGTCGTAGAATCACTCAAAAGTTTGGCAGTCGATTTGCTGCCTTTTGTTGAGCAAGAAGACCCCGCACAAAACGTAGGTTAATCATTCGAAGGAGGTCTTGGCATTCGCTCTTCCTTGACGGTATTGAGTACGACGTGCGTAAATGAGCGCGATACACCATCGAGCGTGAAGACTGTCTTTGTCAAATTGTCGAGATCTTCGCGGTCTTTCACCCTTGCCAAAACCATGGAGTCCCACTCACCTGTGACGTCATAAACAGCAAACACTCGTGGGTCTGCTGCTATCTTCCTCTGAACGTCTATCATTCTCCCTTTGACGATGCGTAATCCAGCCATGATAGTCATGCTCCAACCCATTTGCGCAGGATCTAAAATGACGCTGTATCCCTTAATGATGCCTGCTTCCTCCATTCGACGAATACGGTTGAGAACAGTTCCTTGTGCAATTCCAACTTTTCGGGCCAGAGCACGTTGACTTATTCGAGCGTCTTCAAGCATTGCGGCAATGAGTTCTCGGTCGGTTTCGTCAAACTCCATCTGGTTCACCACTCACTGCTCACCCTCATAGGTTTCAACACTTTGCCCCATGTTGGTTGAAACAAGATGTGGGGTTGAAAGCCTGAGGTATTGAGTCCAGCTTCCAAGTTCTTCAACTTCAAGGCCCAATGAAATTTGGCAATCAGCATCATGTTTTTCTTTGAAGCGAAGAGAAAAAATATACTCGGAATGAGGAGTAATGCGTTTGCTCTTGAATCCACCCTTAATCTGCCAAGGACGTTCGGCTTCGCATGACTTAAGGGTGACTCTTTTATCACCTGACTGGAAGGTAAAACGAGCGATTAATTGCTCGCCCGGAATCCATTCCGCATTCAGTTTAGGCATTCCTTTTTCGCGTCGAATTGCACTGCTAACCGCACCTGATGCAAGCACACTGGCAAAGAGAAGAAGGAAGAGAGGAAGTGCAAAATGACCGGCGCTGCTGTTTTCCCAGCGAGTTGGTATAGAGGTGTGATACATGGCGAGTAAACGATTCGTATCATCGCCTTCAATTTCACCAAAAAAGGCGAACGTAATATGCCAACCATAAGGGTCGGATTGCAAATCTATACCAGCTGCAAGGAGATGTTCTGCCGGGATCTCCCATATCGTCTCAGTCACATTCCCTTGTTGATTTGAAAATCCAATTTCAGGCTTCATTTCTCGCACTAAGTGGGATGCTTGACGCCCGTGATGGTCTGTAGCTGAGTCTTCTGTCACGAAGAAATACAGGACCGTGTTATCACTTAGATTCACATCAGGAGTCATTTCGACTGGGAAGCGGAGAAACCATTGGTTGTTTTCATTACTGACAACATCAACTGTACCCTCTAACGACAAAGTCTGATTCAATCGTGAATGCTCACGGCCAAGAAGTAACCCGTCTTCAAGTGATAGATTATCGCCCTTTTGTTCATTAAAAAGCGCTCGTGTATCATCTTCAAGTCCGAGTTCGCCTAACCTCGATAACGCATCATCATCGGGCCAATCGGAATTTGTCTCTTCGCTCCATTTCCACCAAGAAAGATGAATCATTTCAGATGAAGTTTCAAACGTGTTCGGACCTTCTTTTGACAAAAAATGCTCGTGGATGACAATATCAGCACTGCTCTGTTCCGGAAGCGGTTTAGAGGCAACTAGATTCAGCCCTTCTTCCCCCTCTGGCGAAGCCAATGGAATCACAAGAAGACTAAGTAAAACGAGTGAAACAAAGATTTGGCTTCGCATATCATCACTCCTCTTCATCATCCATTTGGAAAGGCATTCCCAGTTTAAGTCGTAAAATGTCTCTCGCTTTCTCATCAAGCATCAAAGTAAGGCGAGCTCCTGCCCACGCAGAAATAAGATTCTCACCACTCGCTAATTGACATGAGAGGAGAAGTGGTCCGTCAAATTCCAATGGCTCAAATTCAGCATTATAATCCTCAATCAACGGGGCCCAGCCCCGTAACAGTCGGCGCAAGGTAT
Organism: Euryarchaeota archaeon UBA91; assembly: GCA_002499705.1. Lineage (GTDB taxonomy): Archaea > Thermoplasmatota > Poseidoniia > Poseidoniales > Poseidoniaceae > MGIIa-L1. The sequence goes on along the minus strand of DAMU01000097.1, from coordinate 8,361 downwards.
CTGGCGAGATGCTCTGTTTTGATTCAGTGATGAGAGACTGGAGGGCGGGCACTGCTTCTTGACGCGAACGCCAGGCATCTCGTTTTTTGGTAAAGGCGGGCAAGCCGACATGAATCAACTTCAGCGGATGGAATGTACCTTCTGGCCAAAGGTTACCGCGCTTATTTGGGCATTTTTTATTGAAGATCCGTTCTTCAACCATCGTCGGAGCAATGTTCAATCTCTTACCTCTCGACCACCAAGAAATGCCTTCCCCAACGACTCCATATCGTGACTTTGCCTCATTTATCACTTCATCATCTGCAGCATAAATTGTATGACGAGTGGGTTGAGGATGATCAAGGACAAGAGGCTCCCATCCTGAATCTGGAGAGGGTTTACGATTGCGAATAAACGACTTCGCAATGCCTTCAGGAGTGGCTTCGGGACGATGCCGAAACAGAGCGACAAAAAACCCGCCTGTGTCGTTGTCATGGTGAATCAAACGACGGCATTTCGACAGTTCCTCTTGTACTCGAAGTTCTACATCTCCATCAATCTCTTCGTCCAAAGATGCTTGCCAATGAAGTCGAGCTGCAGGACTCATATGAGCGGGCTGAAGGAATGTCGTGCGTGCAACATCCTGCCCCCTTGGAATCGTTTGCGCCTTTTCATCAAGAGCATCCCAATCGGTTAATCCTTGACGTAATCTTAGCCCTGGCAACCTTGACTCGTCAATATCAATGAGTTCCAAATAAGGTAATTTCCTCAATAACTGAGCAACTACCGCCTCGTTTTCACAAGGATCCAAACTGCAGGTAGAGTAGACCATTGTTCCTCCTGGGCGGAGAAGGCTTGCACCTCTTTGTGTGATTTCAACCTGTAGTCGAAACAAGGTCCGGCTTTCCTTAGGTGACCATTTCCACCACACGTTTCTGTTTTTTCGAGAAGTCGCAGAGCCCGTGCAAGGAACATCAGCAACTATGCCATCGTATCCAGGTGGCGGTATTCTTCCGATATGACGACCATCTTGTTGATTGATGAGCATGTTTGTCGTCGAAAGTCTTCCACGGTTTGATACAAGCATGTTCACTCTACCGGATATCGGCTCATTTGCGACAACAACTCCGCTGGGTGCGATTGCCTCTGCAATCTGTGTCGCCTTCGAACCCGGTGCAGCGCACAAATCAAGGATAAGTTGACCAGGCTTCGGATTCAACACGATTACCGGTAACATACTCGCTGCTTCTTGACGAGTTATTCGGCCTGAGTCATGAAGCAAACTGAGTACATACTTGCTCCGTTGGTCGGGCGCTTGACCGCGCGCAAATGGCATTTGCCAAGCACATGCTTCTTGACCCCATTGTAAAGGCGTTCCACCGAGTTCTCGCAGGAGTGCTTCAGTCCATTCCCTGTCAATGCGAGAACGGGTGACTCGGAGCGTCTCTGGCAAAGAAGTCGTTGCAGAATCAAGCCACGATTTCAGATCATAACCTAGGTTCTCAGCGAGGTTTGCCAATGGCGTGTCTTGAGCGACTTGTAACAAGTCCTGCTCTTGCCATCCATCGCGGGTCATGCCTGTGGGTCTTGACTCATCTCTATTTTGCTTCCGCCATGCTCAAGGGCTTTGGCCCCCTCGCACAATCATGTTAGGGGACGTTTTACCGTGGTTTTTGCCACTGTTTGTATTCGGCCTCCTCACTTGGATTTTTTATGAAGCCATAGAAAGTTTACTCCGAAATAAAAGTACTGTAGTCGGACCAAAAGCACTTGCTGCGCTACGTTGGATGCCAGTTGCCCAATTACTCATTATGCTGCTGCACAGAGGTATGGCTGTTGTTCAACGTGACCTCTCCCACATTGAGGTTGCACAATACTTGGGCAGTGGGGAGTTTGAAACCCACGATTTGAAATTAATATTGGTGGGGGGCGGCGGGGTTGAACTCATCTCACTGACCATTCTTCTCTTTGTCTTATTCTCCGAAAGGTTGCCAAGTCTTTCCAAAGTTCAGCCCGAGCTGAGGCATAAATTTAGAAATCGTTTGATGCTATTTACGGGATTCATGCTCTTGTCTGCCTCTACCTTGCTGTTCCCTGAAAATGGATACTATAATCCGAATTCATATCCCACTGAACCTATCGGAGACATTCCGTCTTGGAGTACACAAATACCTCTTGTTTTGTTCGGTCTCTTGGTGATGTTTGGAGGGGAGTTATTTGCTGTATCGACGTTATTCTTAGCCGGCGATAATTTTCAAAAAATTGCTCAAAGAGCGAGACTAAAAGTTGCCATCTTAGCTGTCAGCACAATGTATTGGTTATCGAGGCATTTAGAAGTTGAAAGAAATTGGATACAAGAACTTCCTGATGCAGGCCTCATTTTGCCATTGATTCTACTCCTTCATATTGCGGTGAGTTTAGCCGTTAGTATCCAACCCGCTGTACGCATTGATTCGGAATTAAATCATGGCGATGGTCGAAGTTTAGGCATGCTTGTTTTAGCTGCAGTTTTGGCAATCTTAATTCTGGTGTTGACGCCACTTCACCTTGACCAAATCGGTATCTTTGGCCCTGATTTAGGCCCCTATGTGTATGGAGTCTGGATCGCTGCTGTAACCGTTTCAGCGATGATGATGGTTCAGTTCTTGCCGGCTCTGGGTTTTGATGCTGCACCGAGGCCTGAAATTTGGTGGATGAAAATGACGCTTATCTTTTCACCAACAATCATGTGCTTGTTTACTCCTTTTGCCGTGTTCCTCATCCCCGCTATTTGGCTCGGACTTCCTTGGTCTTCTCTGACTCCTTGGTACGTCGAAAGAGATGTCCCTTCTCCATCCTTTTCTTTTGTATTCTATCCAATCCTATTCATTACCATCATGTGCGCAATTCTTCCGTTCTCCTGGGATGAACCGTTACTGTTTGCTTTATGGGTTGGGTGGATTCCAGGGGCAATGGCAACTATTGGACTCACACTTCACATTCGGGAAAAAGAGAAAATATATTCTGTAAATTCTGCGGAGGAATAAGTAAGTCACTCTTCCTCACTTAACTCTGATTCAAGAACTGCTGCTTCAAGTTCAGCCCATGCTGAGCCAACACTGGCATCCTTGACTGTGGCCTCGAGTTCATTACGAACACGTTCAGAAAGCATCTCATCATTTTCATCGGGGAATGATTTGGAAAGCGGGCCAGCACCGGAACGTAGAGTTCTCGAAAAGAACAGAAGAAGAACTCCAATAATCGGGAAAAACCACCCTGCTGAAAAAGATGCAAGTTCCATACGGCCTTGAATGAGGCCAAATCCGGTGATAAGAAAACATCCCAAACCAGTACCGAGTAAGAGCGTCGATGCTGAATGAGAAGGGTTGCTCATAGACATGCGTAAAGGAACAAGGCAATGAACCCAACGGCAAGAGAAAACCGTTAGTAAGTTTCTCGCATGAGTTTGTGAATTTTATACGGCAGCAAGGCGCGATTCACCGGTGTAACTTCAAGGATACGACCATCGTCACGCCGGCGTATATCTTGGAGGAGTGGGTGGCGACTTTTTTTGTGAAGCGTTAACAAAGTTGGCTTGTCCACTTCAAGTGCACTTCGAACACAATTAACGAAGGCTTCACTTTCAACAGCGAACTTTCCAATCTCATCAATTACCAGAACCTCACATTCGTCACGAGCATATTCGATTGCTGGAATCGCAATCTTTTCCAAGGCCTCTGTATCAATGCCGTATCCTAAGACACGAAGTCGAGAGTCGATGTTTTTGTGAGCCATTATGGCATTTTCTCCAGTTACAATATTGAATACACTGTATCCCAATCGTTCACTGCCATCAAGAATAGGTTCGGTCCTCATTCCACCGATAATTGGGGCTTCGGTCAAACTGCCTCGCATCTGGATTTCTCGAGTACGCTCATCACTCAGCATTTCGAGAACTTTTTCCATCACTGCGGATTTTCCACTACGTGGTAAACCAGTGATGCCGATCTTTGGATGAATGCCCATAATACCCACCACGAATAAATCGCTACGGTGACTGCAGTGGCTTATCAGTAATAAATGATGTTGAACTCAATTCGTGTATTGAGAGATTGCAATACGGACAGAATACCTGCGGAGATTGCTTGATTACTGAACTGTAAGGAGGAATTCCGGAATTTCAGATGAAACTTCAACGGGGAGCATTTCCAACTCGTAATTGTTCACGTTGTTGTTTGCGGACCACGCTCGAGCCCACTCATCCAAATCTTTAGCATTCAACAAACCGCACATCCAGTGGAGGGCTTTTTCGAGAGAACCGTGACTTCGGACAAGTCGCTCTTGGATATCTTCATGCAATTCAATGTGGTTCACACTGTTGCCGAGAACACAACCAGTCGGAATCACCGCCCATCGCAAACGTCGCTCTTGGTGAGCATTGACGATGGCTTGGCAAGCAAGACGAGGGCCGTATTTCGAATCTGAGCTTCCGCACCACATTGCAAGTTGGCGTTCATTCGCTCGAGAAGGTATGTCTGTTCGGAATGCTGGATGGCGCACAAATACCTGCCCATCATCATCTTCAGAAAAGTGTACACCACGAATAAATGGACGTGAACCGCGACCCTTCACCCAGGTTTCAATTGAACTTGAGTGCGCTGTTTGGTCGATTTCTCCTACTCGAACACGGACGGTGTTTCCGTTCGTGGCAAGAGGATGTTGAACTTCTCCCATTCGTGGTAGAAGAGAGAGGCGGTCAAGAATTTGGAGAGTTTGCTTACGCTCAACTCGGTCTCGTGGAAGACGAGGAATAGCCCATGTGTCTTTCGCCCATGAAACCCATCTTTGCTGTTCCATCTCAAAAGAAGGAACTCGATTAGACAGTCCGTTCATATCACGACGTAAATCAGCTCGGCTAATTGGACCATGAATGACGAGTTTCTCAGTTTCTTGCTTGGCTGTTATGCCGAGAACTGCAACTCCCTGCGTCATGCCGGGGAATAAGTGGTTTGCTTCTTCAATTGCCCAAATGTCACTCCAACCGTGCTCTTCAACGAGAAGTTGGCGAAGTGGATGAGAGGATTGTTCTCGAAGAATACTGTCTGGGGCGATGAGACGGAGGCGCCCTCCTTGATGCAGAATCTGCAAACCGCGCTCGATAAATAAACGGTAAAGATTGACATTTCCTCGCATTGTCGAGAAGCGGGGAGATCCGTTGTCTGACAAGCCTCGCAATTGTTCTCCAAGTTCCCTGCGCAGTTTACTGCCTTCTTCCATTCCACGGAATCTATCCTTAATCCTCAACCATGGAGGATTGGTTACAATCAATTGTGGAGCGGTCTTCCAAGGCCATGAACCTTGCAAAGTGTCACCTTGCTGAACTGCCTTTTTGAGTAACTTCTCAGCATCTTTACGAGGAAGGCAACCTGGCTTGTCGGACTTGAGACTAACCAAATCAAAACGGATGCATTCGAGTAAGAGTCGTTGGCGAGTCGAAGCGACAACCAGTTCGTCATTATCGAGCAATTGGAACGAGGAGAGAAGCAAAGTCGTATCAGCAATTTTTTTCTCCGCAGTACTCTCTGCGTGATGTTCTGAATGACGGCGAATCAAGCGCGCATGGAATATTCCACCGCCACACGAAGTATCTGCGACTGGGAGAGGAATCCCACTCAGCGTACGCTGGCCCAGTTTGACGCGTTCAAATTCAGATTCATCATCAACCTCGGGCTCTTGAACATGTTGAGGGAGGTTGAGTTTCTCAAGTTGTTGACGGAAACCGGGGGGAAGATTACTAAGATGCATCGAAGAACTCTTTGGAGGGGTTTTAGGGCGGGTGAGGCTTTCCAATAATTCTGAGGCGATTACGGCATCTGCTAGTCTTGGAGGAGTGGGGTGTGCGCCGCGCGGAGAGCGTCCGTCGCCCTCTGCATCATGGCGGGCAAGGAGATGGTCGAGGACGTGCCCTGGATCGGTCAACAGGTTTGCAGGCAAGGTTGGCCAATCATCGGGGAGAAGTGCAGCAATCGGCTGGTAGACAAGGAGAGACTGTTCCCATGCAGCAAGCCAAATATGGATTTGTTCGGTGCGATTTTCAAGACATCTGTCCAGTCGCGCATACCATCCACTTACTCCGCTTTGCATGGCCCCCACCAAACCAGCGGGCTGGCTTTTCCGGTTTGAATGTGACCCTTGTTTGGAGATTTTTGAAACAGGGTAAAATGAGTCAATTTCAAACTAATTTGAGGAGTTGAAAACTCTCATTATGCCATTCCCACCCCGTTTTTACCCACTCGAAAAGGGCGGAGAGTTCTTTCTTACGAACACCGGCTGCTTTGGCGATGGCCTTGATGACTTTTATTTCGGATTCATCGTATTCTCCATCCACCGCCGCAACAAGGATTGCATCTCTTAATGCAATCTTAAGCACTATGGGTTTTAATTTCGAAAGAACCAACTCCAGAACTGGGGGATTTTCAAGAAGATTTCGTACATCGACTCGCATTTCGGGATGCATCATACACCGCCCCATCAGTGCTTCAATAATTGCTAATTCTTCTTTGACAAGCATCCCATCAACAGAAGCGACAATCACCATAATTTCAGCATAACCCTTGACCTCTTCTTGGGCAAAGTCGACAGAAAGGTCAAGATACACAAGGTTCACTCCGATATCTCATTGAGAATATCGTATCCTTCCTGCATCCAAAGATATCCTTTGGAAGCCCACTTGAGAAGTCGCTCAACCGAACCATCTGCAAGACCAAAATATTCAACGATTTCAAAAAGAACTTCGCGTTCATCGTCGTCAACAGTTCCATCTGCAGCAGCCATCATTGTTGCATCTCGCAGTGCAAGTCGTCCTGTTTCCTCGCCCATCCCCTCAAGACACTCCTCCAAAGAAGGTGGTGATTTCAAGGCGCTGCGAATCATTTTTCGCTGAGAAGGTGAAAGTAAAGCAGTTCCCAGACGTTGTTCAAACATAGCCATTTCATCTACGGTTAATTCATTATCGACTCTTGCCATAAATGCGAGTAAGCGTGCATAAGCAAAGCGTTCTTCACGAGGGAGTTTGTGTACTGTATCCGGTAGCATTACACGGCCGTTAACGACTTAGACTTAGAACCCAACGCCAGTTCAAAGAGAAAGAACAGAGTTTTGGGCTGTGAAAATTCAAAGCCAAATGTCTCAATCCTCATCAAAAAAGAAGCAAGGCTTGAAGCGAGAGGGCGGATTGAACCAATTATGGATGCGAGCCTCAATGTTCTTGGAAATCCGCTTGACACATGCTCTTGCGACCCTATGACTGGCTGGTATCGGGATGGTAAGTGCAACACTGACTCCAGTGATCGAGGATCGCACACGGTGTGTTGCGTCGTGACTGATGACTTTCTCAACTTCGCCCTTTCGAAAGGAAACGACTTGATAACCCCGATGACTAACCATGGTTTCCCCGGACTGAAACCTGGAGATTCATGGTGTGTATGCGCTCGAACATGGCTTGATGCAGTCAACAACGGGTTGGCATGCCCCATCGACATGGAAGCAACACATCAAAAGGCATTGGAAATAGTACCACTCTCCCTATTGGAAGCTCATGCCATTTGATTCACTCTTCTTCTGAAGTGTATCCAAAAACAAACCAACGCATTGTAGCCCAAGTAAAGACCCCCCAGCAAAGCATGTTGATGAGGAATAAGAGGCGGATTGGTGCATCAGACATCGAGATGAGTGCGTCGTATGATAGCGTCGAACCTGCCATCCCAAAAGCGTAAACTGAAAGCGCACCAAGCATTGTATTCTTGACGTTCTTTCGCCCATCAAAAGTGAAAGCACGATGAACAAAATGAGCACAGATGCTCGAAAAGGCCCAAGAAATAGACCACATTGCCGTTTCATTCAAAAGTTCGAGTAAAAAAGTAGAGCGGATTAGCTCCCAAATGACCCAAAAAAGAAAGGTATTGAATCCACCAGCGATTCCGAATCGCTGTAATGTCCCTCTTGGGAGCACTTCGGCTACATTAGGACGCTTCATTCTGCATCTCCTCAATCATCGTTGGTCACTACATCACTTGGTTTTCCTGTAAGAATTCCACGAAGTTTTGCATTATCTGTTTGAAGAGCATCCATGAAATCATATTTGCAATCAAGTGATTGCGCTAATACCCCTAAAGCCATAGAATCCTTTGGCAAGCACTTTCCTCCGAAACCACGATGAAGTCCGAAGATTGGATCCAAATGTGATGGTCCTATGGGTTGGGCCTGTTCAGCTGTAATCATTTCACGAATCATATTCCAGTCCTCACCCATACCCTGGCAGATATCATACATTTGATTTGCAAAAATCACCTTCAGGGCATAGAATGTATTCTTCGTATATTTGACCAGCTCGGCTTGTGTAGG
>DAMU01000048.1 GCA_002499705.1 Euryarchaeota archaeon UBA91 | reverse complement strand
TGACGAAATCTCGGTGACCTGGAGCGTCAATAACAGTCCAGTAGTAGTTAGGTGTGAAAAATTCCTTGTGAGCAACGTCGATGGTAATACCACGTTCGCGCTCTTCCTTGAGTCCGTCCATGACGTACGCAAGTCCGAAACCGGCTTTACCGGATTCAGCAGCGAGTTTTTCGTTCTTTTCGATAACGTGGCCTTCAATATGTCCAGAGTCCAGTAATAGACGTCCGACAGTTGTTGACTTTCCGTGATCGACGTGTCCGATGAACACGATATTTAGGTGAGGCTTGCTCTTATCTTCCCATTGACTTCCCATGGTAATTACTCCTTAGCGAGTCCTCCGAACAACCACCCCTATTTGAATAACGCGACGCGCCAGCCCATACCCAATTCAAGAAAATAGTGGCGCTATTTGCTTTTTTTCCGATAGAATTCAAGATTATTCGAAAGTTTTCCCACCCGATTCATTCAGCACCGTGAATGGAGCCATCCTCTGCGATTTTGAACAGACGAATCGTACTCGTCGCACCGGATATCGCTTTAGGGCTGCCAGATATTGCAACGATTCGGTCGCCAACACCGATTGTGCCAGCTTCCATGAGTGCGTGGAGAGAGGCTTGCATCGTGTGCGAACCTCGTTCTGATTCCTCAACCATAAGTCCTTCAATTCCTGGAATCAGTTGAAGGCGTCGCATGGCTCGGATTCGATTACTGACGGCAGTCACTGGAATGCCCGGGCAATAACCCGCAACTAAGCGAGCAGCATTCCCGTGTTGAGTCGCTACTACAATTCGCTTCGCTTTCGATATTTTTGCTAATTCTACACCAGCATGGGCCACCGAGCGCGTTGAAACAAAACGTGCAAGACCACTTGGGCGTTGATCTGAGGATGTCAATCCTTTTTCACTCGCTACGGCAATCTTTGCCATCGTTTCAACAGCGGCAAGAGGGAATTTACCCAATGCGGTTTCTCCTGAAAGCATCACTCCGGTAGCACCGTGACGAATTGCACCGGACACATCACTTACTTCTGCACGGGTGGGGCGGGGTTGAAGAGTCATCGATTCAAGCATTTGTGTAGCAACGATGACTATTTTTCCACGAGTGAGTGCACCATCAATGATGCGTTGCTGGGCCTCAGGGACATCTTCAAGCGGAATTTCAACACCTAAATCGCCACGGGCAACCATCACTGCATCAGCCGAATCAAGAATTTCATCAAGGTGTTCAAGAGCCACAGGATGTTCTATCTTCGCAATCAAAGGAACGTGAAGACCTGCTTCACGCACTGCTCTTTGAGCAGGTTCGAGGTCTTTTGCGGTACGAACATAACTTACAGCGATGTAGTCTGCTCCGGCTTTGAGAGCGTGAGCAAGGGCCGCTTCGTCGTTCGGGCCTATTGCTGGCAAGTCAACCATCGTGCCTGGGACATTGACGCCTTTCCGTTCGCTCAGTACACCGCCATCTTCGACAATGCATTGGACTACAGCACTCGGTTGACGAGGAGAGTGAACCACTTTGAGGCGTACGAGTCCATCTGCAATCAATACCGGGTCTCCATCATTTAATTCAGCGGACAGTCCTTCATATTCTACAGGTATGTTTCCAATATCTGCATCGGACATCGTGTGCTGGCCACAATGAAGGTTGATGGTTGCACCTCGTTCAAGAACGACAACACCTGGGAATCGTCCCAGTCGGAGTTTAGGCCCAGGAAGGTCTGCAAGAATGCATGTTGGCCTTCCTAATTTATCCTCCAGCGAGCGAATACGTTGATACAATGGCGTTTTCTCATCTGGAGCGCCATGTGAATAGTTGAGGCGGCAGACATTGACACCTGCTTGGAGCAAAGACAGAAGTGTTGCTTCGTCATCACACGCTGGCCCGATGGTTGCTACGATTCGTGTTCTGCGCATGGTTTATCCTCTCTGTATAGCGTTTAAGATTTCTATCCATAGAAACTCAATTATCGATAGTGCAATCGAATAATAAAAGATTCAACCTGCAAATCATTGACTTTTTCATTTCGAATTTGGAAGACCCAATCTCCGTCTCCATAAGTTGACTCAGTATCGGTAAACATGTATGAACTCAGTGTCAAATGGACGCAATCGTTGTTGTCTTCATCACATTCACCATCGGTTCGCTGGTCAAGGCCTTTTTCAGAGGTGTTTGAAGCCTCGTCATCCTCTTCATTGAAAGCATAGATGTCGAGTTTTGCTCGGCAATTTGAACTGCCTGGAAGGGACGTACAGTCATCGTCTTGTTGAGGGTAAGTGAGTTCACCAACGGCTTTCCGAATCGTATTTCCCCGGTCTTTATCATAGATGATATTCATGTCAAAATCAAGCGTCTGAGCATTTCCTGACGTATTCCCACCCATTTCAAAGTCCGACCATTGACCTGCATAGTTAACATAGACTTTGATTGAATCTGAATCGGTCATACCAGCACTGTTGACGATGTTGAGATTAATTTCATATTCCCCTGGAGCGACGTTTGCCCAATCTATTGTCTCACCTGAATAATCGACATCGTTTTCTGAATCACCGTCGTTATCTTTGTCAGTTTCAGGGTCAAGGTCCCAGTTCCATTCCGTGATGTATTGACTTGAATCACCGGCTTCAGAGGTAGCCGCATCTAAAGTAACGGTCGTGGTCGCCGAGATGTCTCGGTCTGTCATCGATTTATCCATCTCACAAATCCACAAGACAATGTGGGTGTTTTCATCCAAATCCTCATTGGAACAATCCTCATCATCCGAATATTGAGTAATTTCAGCAGTTGGAGGGACTGCAGTTGCTTCTGCAACGATGAGTTCCTTGGTCTGCGAGGAGGATTTTGAGCCGTCAGAAACGGTCAGTTCGATGATTTTCGTCCCTGCGGTTTCGTATTGCCATTCTGCAGTGCGGCCCGTATCATCGATGGAACCGTCTTGATCAAAATCCCAGCGATAGGTTAGACCGTTGCTTGGCGTCGAACTTGAACCATCGAATACAATGACATCACCAGTGCGGATATTTGATGATGGAGAATAATTGAAAACGGACAATACATCTCCATTTGCACCGTTTTCACTGTCATCGAAAACGCAACCAGCGAGACTCGAAAAGAGCATCAAAGAGGCGAGGAAAATTGGCAAAGAGGCCGACTTCATAGCGTGGCTTGGGGGCAACTTCATCAAAAGCCCTTCCTTCTTTTCAGTCATATTAGAAGGAAAACAGTGAAGTTTGCTTGTTGCCGGAGACTAAATCCTTTGCAGTCCAGTCAAAAGCCTCAGTAATTCTCCCCAAAGCAGCAGCTAATCTCTCTGCATAAAATTGACCATCATACGTTGTTATACCGCCATCCTCTTCATTTTCAAGCCACGGTTCAACCTGCATAGGTCGTTGAGAGGCATCGGTGACGATGTAGGAGACTTTCATGCCAGAAGTAAAACCAAGACCGAGTTCAATCATCGCTTTCGCTACACGAACTTGCGCCATACTGTCTGGATTTGCATAGTCTTTGGTGAAATCGATCTCACCGTTGGAGCGAACACGTCCTTTGCACGATTTGGCCAAAATCAGTTCGGATGCATCGACTTGAGAGTTCTTTACCGCCTGCACTCTTGCCAATGCGTATTTGATGAGTTCATCGCCTTCATCCGCTAAGGCATGACGGAACATACGCTTCATGGTGTGAGTGAGATAACTGAACGAATCGGTGCGTTGGGTTTCATATCCTCGTATCAACATTTCTTCAGCAGGCCAAACAACTTGCCCCACATAGCGTTTTTTTGCTCCATGGCTAAAGAATACTGAAAGCCCTTTTTCAAATTCGAGCACGGCGGAATCTCGACTGTAACGTTGCGCAATTTCTAGACCAAAATCAATCATTGATTGTTTTGCAGATTCCCACTTCTGTTTCTTTTCAACGGCGTCTTCATTTCCTTTTTCGGCAGCGAGTAACTCGTCTTCTCGCAGTGAGGAAGGTGAATTCGAGTCAACCGGTGAGCGAACAAAGATTGAATCGGTATCTGAATACACAACACCGTGACCCTCTTCTTCCAATTGCGCAATAATTGCTTTGATGTTATGCCGGGCCCATGCTGTAATTGAAGAACCCAAATCTCGGTGTGTGAAACGGTAAAAACCACTGGCAAAAACGCCATAGAAAGTATTCATCAGAATTTTCACCGCATATTGCATAGAATCATGGAAGGATTGTTTGACGATGTCACCTTCTTGTTTTGCTGCGGAAAGAGCACTTTTGTGTACGTCACGCTGTTCCATCAAATTCTCAAGCAGGCGTGGAACAAGACCTTTGCGAACCGATTGGTGGCGAAATCGTGCACCGGTTGGAGCAGTATACACTGGTTCGCCATCTTCTGGTTGGTCGGGTTGAGCGGGGTCAATTCGAGTGGTATAACAGATATTTTGACCTATCATAATTGAAGGATACATGCTCTTGAAATCGAGGACGGCAATCCAAGGATGCAGACCTGCATCCACTTCGTGAACATAACCTCCAGTGATTTGACCTTCTTTGGCTTCTGCAGAACCCGTGAGAGGTACGGCGACGTTTTCTGAATCTGCAAGACGGATGACAAGGGAATCCACCAATTGACTGGTGCTTCCAATTGCTGCTGTATCAAAGGAAACCTTTGCGACTGCTGCAACCGCTTCTTTACGTCGAATCACCTGTAAAGCGTTGAGGATATCCAGCGGTAATGCTGCGTCTCGGATACAATATTCCATGACTTCTTCAGGACGATTCGCCCATTCCATATCCATTTTTGATGCGTCGACATCCATCTTGTGTTTCTCTGCATCATCTGGAAACAGAAGACTGCTGATGAACGAGAGTGTTTCACGTTGAGGGCGTAATGCCATGCGCGCTTGCCACCACGCATCCACTACACTCCTCCCTGCAAGATTCCAAGCGCGTGTAGCCTGACGTCGAGGAAACAAGCCATGCCGATTACGTCTTGATTCTGATTCACTTTGCTCTACTCGACCCCATCCAAAGAGTTGAGCTCGTTTTCTCCATTCTTTGGTTTTGGCATTGGCCTGCATACGGTCATTCAATCGAGGTAAATCGAAATTGTCAATGTTATACCCGGTAATGATGTCAGGATCCATACTTCGAACGACGATGGTCAAGTTCTCCATGATGCTGGTTTCATCGCCTTTAAACGAGTATTCTTGCCGAGTCCCCGTGCCCATGTCTTCAATCCAAGCGGCGGCACACAAAACCGTCTCGTGTTCAATACTCGTTTCTAAATCAAAAGAGAAGACTTTGAAAGGGACTTGAAACGGTTGGCATTCTTGAACTTGAGAAATATCGCAGGCCACCGTCACGTCAACAGCATAACGCCCAGAACCGCCTGCTTGAAACACAGCATGGGTTTGCTCAAGATTGTTATTCGGTTCATTTCGACGGTCGACTACAGTTCCTTCAACAGATACATGCATTCCTAAATCATAGTCGAGAAAGAATCGATTGAAGAATGGAATATCTCCTGAATAAATTTGCCATGATTGCTTCGCTAAACTTTTGCGTAAGTTGGGGACGAGGAAAGGCTGTCGAGCAGTAACCGACCACACAGGTCTCTTTCCCAAGTCGGTCAACTTGATGACTGGGCCGGTAACTTTGACAACATCAGACATCTGTTCAACTGCATTAATTCGGTCTTGAATGAAGTCACTGATTTCCATATCTTCAGTCCATGCGCTGAGCGGAGTTATCTCAAATGAAGGGGCAAGGCCCGAGACAAGAAGGCAGACCGATTCACCGGTTTTACTGCGGCCAAAGATTTCCAACACCGTTTTTTCCGGAGTCCCTTTCTCTTTGTTCGCTTCAAGTGAATGGTAACGACCACTGACTACGCCAATGTCGCCCGTGTATGTCACCATTCCACCTCAAGATGAAGGACGCTGACCCGCTCTAAGGGTCTTGCCTTCAATTGCATGTGATACATACATGTGGCAACACTCCAAAAACCCGCCTCTCCTTCAATTTTTGAGAGAGGAATGATTGAAAGCCTCATCGCATTGGAGCAAACGATAAGGCAGGGTGAGATGATGGCGGAAGAAGTTGATTGGGACAGCCTTACATTTTCGCTTACGCCTACAGATACGATGTATCTGACAAAAACCAGTTCGACTGAACCTTGGATGCCTGGTGATTTACGACCTTATGGGCCGATGGAAATGTCACCCGCTGCAGGTGTGCTCAACTATGGGCAAGGATTGTTTGAGGGAATGAAGGCTTTTCGAACATCAAAAGGCCGTGTTGTCTTCTTCCGACCTGAGGAAAATGCCCGTAGGATGCAACGGGGCGCTGACAGATTGAAGATACCACCAGTTCCAGAATCTATTTTCATAGATGCTGTAGAACAATGCGTTCAAGCAAACCTGAGATGGGTACCTCCTACTGGAAAGGGTGCAATGTATGTGAGGCCGTTGCTGATGGGTTCCGGTCCTATTTTGGGCGTAGCACCCGCACCAGAATACACATTCTTAGTCTATGTCACTCCTGTTGGACCTTACTTTAAGGGTGGCGTTTCGGCGATTGATTTACTGATTTCAGAAGAGTATCATCGCGCCGCTCCAGGCGGTTCTGGCGGCGTTAAAGCAATCGGAAACTACGCACCAGGGATGATGCCAAGTAAGAAGGCAAAAGCGGCTGGCTTTGCAGAAGTCATCTATTTGGATGCTGAAACACACACGTATATCGAAGAAGTCGGGGCTGCGAATTTCTTTTGCGTAAAGGATAATGTTCTCTATACGCCGGAACTTACGGGCACTATTCTTCCTGGAATCACCCGACAATCAATCATCCAACTGGCAAGACACAATGGCTATGAAGTCATTGAGACCAAGGTTTCAGCTGAATTTGCAATGGAGGCAGATGAAGCGTTCTGTTGCGGTACTGCAGCAGTCATTTCACCTATTGGCTCAATTACCAAAGGTGAGGAAAAAGCAACTTATGGGGACCAAAAACCAGGACCAATTACTGAGAAATTATACAATCACCTTGTCGGTATTCAAAATGAAATCGAAGAGGATATCTTCGGTTGGCTTCACGAAGTTCCAAAGTAATCAGCGTTTCTTGAAACTTGAACGCTTCTTGAAACTTGAACGCTTTTCAGGCTTTGAGTCTCCTGTTCGGCTTTTACGTTGAGAACGAGCCCTTCTGTCTCCGGTTTGAGGGCCTTGAGCAATTCTCTGCACCGATGCTTCTTTCTGGTCTCGTTGCATTTGGCGCCATTGAGCACCAATTAATTGCAAGAGTTCCTCCTTTGAATTCGCACCGACTGACTGTTTTGAACCACCTCGAGAAACCCACATCCGTCCTTCTTTCATGTGTGGGCGGGAAGGGTGAGATACGCCTTCTTCACGCTTTATTTTCTTTAATCCTAGTTTTCGTGCGGCAAGAAACAATCCCTCGAGATCAGGTTTGATAACTGAGGAATCTTTTGGAACTCTACGACCACTTCTACGTGAGGTTCGGGTATTGAAATAACCAGGCCAAACACAGATTCGGTCAGGATTATGGTCCATTACAATTCACCGTTTACACCGAAGAGCGGGAATGCTTTGAAACCTGCGGAACGCCTTCAATCAAGAAGAATGCCGTTGATTACGCCGTCTTTGCCAGGTCGAGAGGTAACTCGAACACGGCCTTGATCAGTTTCGATAACTGCACCCTTGACCAAGATATTTCGTCGGACGTAGTTCGGGTCTGACTCGTTCTCGATGACGTTGTGGATGGTTCCGATTGTGGTCGTTCCCTTCTTTGGATTATTGATTGATACGCGGTTTTCAGACATCACACGAACAAGTGTGTTTCCGCCTGTTCGGCGGTAAATCTTGCGCTTTGGTTCCCCGACAAGAGCCATTTGCTTCTCTGAAGAGATTTCAGTAGAACGCTTGCTGCGAGCCTGTACTTTGCGTCCGCCACTGGGTTTTCGTCGAGAGATACCATGCCATTGAGCCATAATGATGCCACCTTGCAGAGCCAATCCACCAACAGGGCATATAAGAAAGCAACCCTAATCGCATTGGGTATCAATAAACGATAAGACCGTACCATCATGCGATTCAAGGGTTGCATAAACACGGTCTTTAGGATGCAACTGTCCAACGCCAGAGGGCGTACCCGTGAACAGATAATCCCCCGCACAAACCGGTGCCCAAGTAAGCAATTCAGTTCTTTGAGCTGCAGGTGTGATTGTCATTTCACTTAGACGAGCTGATTGTACTAAGGTGTCATTGACCCAGAGATGAAGAGAAAGGTTGTTTTGTTCATCAACGAGGGATTCAAGTGAATTATCCCATTCTACAAAACGACCTACATACGCGCTGCCTTTGAAGCATTTACCTTTCGTCCAAGGCAGTTGTTCACTTCTTAATTCGCCCTGAGTTAAGCGGTCAGTTAGGTCAAGGCCCACTGCAATTGCTTCTGGTTGAGCATGTTGGTCCAATCGAACAACGCATTCAACCTCATGATGAACTTCACCAGGGTGAGCAGAGACCATTATGTGTCCATCTCTTTGAAGGCAGTTATTTGGTTTGACAAAAAATACCGGAGTTGCGGGTTGTTCATTACCAAGTTCAATTGCATGCTGAGCAAATGTCCGAATCGTACACCACAGGGCCATGGCCAATCCAAGCGTTTCTCCTTCATCAAGAACTGGGTCAAGCCAAGCGTCAAAAAGTGAAGGTGCTTGGTCGAAGTATGAGCCGCGATTGGAACATGAAAAAACGACGTCCAGTTCGCCGCAAAAAAATCACACCTCTACTCAACACCTTGGAACAAGCATTGAACATTGACCTTGAAGTTGATGGGGCATTCTTGGAAATGGCTGAGTATGGACCTTGGACCATGGTGCTGGTCGATAAAGTCGCTAAAGCAATCGAGGTTGAAAACGAGGATAATGTACGATTTGTTTTTCTAACCCTTCGCGGTTTCCTTGAACACGATGATGCTGCAAAATGGGTTGAAGTTGATCATGGTGCAATTCCTTTTCTGATGAAGGGAGCTGATTGTATGGTTGCAGGCGTTCACGGTGCAGATCCAACTATCGAAGTTGGTGATCTCGTATGGATTCGTGACATGACGCACAAGCGACCTCTTGCCATCGGTTGGGCAACGATGGACGCTGAAGATTTGACGAACATGACGAAAGGTAAGGGTATCAAGACCATGCACTGGGTTGGAGATGAACTCTGGGATATGGAATTGTGAATTAAATATCTACACCTTACACATAAATACGACCACACATTAGCAACGGCATGAATCTGCGAAATGTTATCCTTTGTCTCTTCACTGTCCTCATGCTGATGCCAATGACGTCGATGGCAAGTGAAGTCACTGCAGGAGAAGATGTATCCCCCTCAGATGAAGAGGTCCCGTTTTCAATAGTCAGCCGAACAACGCCGTCCATTGATGGCAACAGTTGGGAACTCGCCCTTGTTATGGACGATGATGCCTATGATAACGGCACAACGTTCGAAATCACTACACAGGTATGTACCAACAACGGTGTATGCGATCCGCCAGTCTTGATGGAGGCGACCGTTGACGAAAAAACACAATCTGTATCCCTTACACCCCCTTCGGACCACACTTATGTAAACTGGAGAGTCAAAGCCATTTACAGTGATGAAAATTATACTCTTTATCCGAACGGAGATTGGTACAAAACATGGTCATCGTGCTATTATCAACAAGATTCTGGATGGGGTGGAGTCGATTACAAAGACGGTGAATGTGACACGAATTCAGAGAGTGAGTCAGTCCCCGGATTTGGCATGCTGTTAGCAAGCTCAAGTGTAATGATGGCTGCAGCGTTCATTCGTCGTGATTGAGATATTCAACAAGGCGTTCAATAAAGCGTCTCTGCTCAAGACCCCATTCGACCATTGTTACCTTACACGAAGTTCGGGTTTTTGTCAACGTCCCCTGAGCAAATCCTGCTTGTTGTACATCGCTTGTCACCAAAGGCAAATTTTTGCCTTTGAATGAGATAAGGCAGCCATTCTCCTCAACAGACGCCTTTCCGAAATCAAAATTCAGAGAGGTTTCTTTCTTGTTAAGTGTCGTGTGAACTCCTCCAGCCTTGAGGAAACGGCGCAATGCGGCAAATATCGCTGCACCGTCTCCTTCAGACGAGGACCCTCCATAAGCAGAGAGAAAGTCCAACTCTGTCGAATTTTGTTCCATCAGGTGGTCAAGATCGCGGGTTTTCGGTTGAGAGTCTTCCATGATGTTCATGTTCTGTACTCTAACCATGTTCTTTGATATGTCGCAACTTTGAATGGAAAAACCATCAAAGATGCTACGGGCATCAAATCCGATGAGAGTATTACTCAGATCGACGTGACGAGACGATGACTGCTCCTGCGAGAGCGATAGTCGTCATTGCCACCAAGAACCCTGGAACTGTTTCTTCATCAGCATCCATGCTGTTGTCGACTGCTGGAGGTGTTGCAACAACTCCACCGTCTCCAACAATGACCTTTCCAAACATTCCTGCAGCAAGATGTGGTTCACATGCGTAGTAGAAAGTGGTGCTGTCAACATCAAATGTATATCGGAAATCAACTGTTGTCATTGCAACCCCTGAGGTTACACCGTTCGCTGTGTATGTGGTTGATTGGTCTCCATCGACTTCACGAACATTGTGGGCCATGGATTCGTTCTCCCATTGCCAGCAAACTGTTTGACCGACTGAAATTGTCACTTCTGCAGGGCTGTATTTCATTCCACTTGGAGCGATTCGAACGACTGCATCACAAGTAGCGAGCACCGGTTCTTCTGGCTCATCTACTGGGTCTGCTGGTGGCATCAAGACTTTGTCGATGACGTGAACAACACCGTTGGAAGCTACAACATCTGCAGTTACTACATTTGCGTCATTAACCATGACGCCTGCGTCGTTAACTGTGAATGTTACATCATCGCCGTTGAGTGCGGTTGCGGTCATACCGTCAGTCAATGCAGTTGAAAGAACGCTACCAGAAACGACGTGGTAGGTGAGGATATCAGCAAGCGTTGCTATCTCTTCATCTGTCTCAAAAGTTGAGAGGTCGATTCCTGCTGCTGCGAAGGCCTCATCGGTTGGTGCGAACACTGTGAATGGACCGTCACCTTGCAGTGTTGTCACAAGGTCTGCTTTAGACAATGCAGCTACGAGCGAGTCGTGGACTCCTGTGCCGGTTGCGATGGTAGGAATGTCAACCAAATCTGCTGGTGGCATCAAAACCTTGTCAATAACGTGAACTACGCCATTGGAGGCTACAACATCTGCAGTCACCACATTTGCGTCATTAACCATGACACCTGCGTCGTTGACTGTGAATGTCACATCATCACCATTGAGCGCAGTAGCGACCATGCCGTCCGTCAATGCAGACGACAATACACTTCCAGAAACGACGTGGTAAGTGAGAATGTCAACAAGCGTGTCATTTTCAGCATCGGTATCGAAACTTGCAAGGTCAATTCCTGCTGCTGTGAATGCCTCATCGGTTGGTGCAAACACGGTGAATGGACCGTCGCCTTGTAGAGTCGCAACGAGATTTGCCTGCGACAATGCTGCAACAAGTGAATCGTGAACTCCTGTGCCGGTTGCGATGGTAGGAATGTCAACCAAATCTGCTGGTGGCATCAAAACCTTGTCAATAACGTGGACTACGCCATTGGAGGCTACAACATCTGCAGTCACTACATTGGCATCGTTAACCATGACGCCAGCTTCGTTGACTGTGAATGTCACATCGTCACCGTTAACCGCAGTAGCGGTCAATCCGTCTGTCAATGCAGTTGAAAGAACGCTGCCAGAGACAACGTGGTAGGTGAGTATGTCAGCGAGCGCTGCAATCTCTTCATCGGTTACGAAGGTCGAGAGGTCGATTCCTGCATCTGTAAATGCTTGATCTGTTGGAGCAAACACGGTGAATGGACCGTCACCTTGCAAAGTTGTCACAAGGTCTGCTTTGGACAGTGCAGCAACGAGTGAATCGTGGACTCCTGTGCCGGTTGCGATGGTAGGAATGTCTACAAGAGTGACTGGTTGAGTGAGGGTGAAGTCTGCGAACATACCTGAATGGACGGTGCAGAAGTAACTGAGTGTGTCTTCGACTGTAAATCCGTCTTTGAAGAAGGCAGTAAAGGACTCATCGTTCGAAATTCCGGTCGTGCTGGTTCCGTCTCCTACGATGAAAACTTCTGCACTTGAATCGGCTTCGTATCCACTGTCACCAATGTAGAATGGGTGGGTAGATGGATTGTTGAGTCTTTGGAACTTGTAACTTTGTGTGATATCAATCTCGTTCAGAGGGTAATAACCTGCTGAATCAGTGTAGAATTGATAGTAAGGAGATGTCATTGAACCATCGCTAACGAATACATCAACAGGAGGCATCAAAACCTTGTCGATGACATGGATGACACCGTTTGAGGTTTCGACATCTGCGCCGGTAACAACTGCACCGTTGACCTTGACTTCGCTTGTGCTGACAGTGAAAGACAACTTGTCCCCATTGAGCGCATCTGCTGCTGTGCTGTCAGCCAAGTCAGTTGACATCACTTTGCCTGCTACAACGTGGTAGGTGAGAATATCGGCAAGGGTTGCGTTCTCTGCATCGGTGTCAAATGTTGACAGATCGATACCTGCGTCGATGAACGCTTGGTCTGTTGGAGCGAAGACCGTGAACGGCCCATCACCTTGGAGGGTTGTGACCAGATTTGCATGGGTTAGTGCAGCAACCAGAGAGTCGTGGACTCCTGTAGCGGCTGCGTTAGTTGGAATGTCTTCGGTAGCATCTGCTGACACGCTTAATGGCAGTGTTGAAATCAAAAGGCTTGCTAAAATCAAGGTTGTTAAACTTCTCTTCATATTGTAGAAGCCTTCACTACCCCTACTTAAACAACTGTTAACGAACTCTGTCAAAAAGGAGAACGATATTCATCAACATCTGCAGAGATTCTGAGGAGTTGGTTGTATTTTGCCACTCTATCACTGCGAGCAGGTGCTCCGGTCTTAATTTGTCCAGCACGGGTGCCGACTGCAAGGTCAGCGATGGTTACGTCTTCAGTTTCACCACTGCGATGAGAAATGACGTTATTGAATCCGTTTGAAGTCGCCATGTCCATTGCTTCGAGAGTTTCAGTTACCGTACCCACTTGATTGAGCTTGACGAGCATTGCATTCGCAGCACCCAATTCGATACCTTGAGCGAGTCGTTCAGACTGCGTAACAAACAGATCATCACCGACTGACTGAACTCGGTGGCCTTCGCGTTTGGTGAAATCGGTCCAGCCGCGCCAATCATCTTCTCCGAAGCCGTCTTCAATAGACAGAATAGGGTATTCATCAAGCCAGGCCGAGTACACATCGGCTAATTGTTCACTGGTCAGGACTTTTCCATCCATGTGGTAACCGTCTTCTTTGTGAAATTCTGTGGCTGCGACATCCATAGCAATTCCCATTTCTTCAACCGAGTAACCTGCGGCCTCGATTGCACGAACCATGTATTTGAGGCCGTCTTCATTTGCCGGCAAATTCGGCGCAAAACCCCCTTCATCGCCAACTCCGCCGAGTAAGCCATCTGCTTTGAGTTCCTTTTTCAGAGCATGATATGTCTCAACACCTGCACGCAATCCCTCTTCAAAGGTGTCAAAACCATGAGGCATTACCATAAATTCCTGAACATCTACATTGCTGGCAGCATGAGCGCCACCGTTCAGAATATTGAGCATGGGGACAGGCATTAATCCGCCTGCGACACCGCCGATGTATTTCCAAAGAGGCAATTCGTGATAGGCAGCACCAGAATGAAGGCATGCAAGTGACGCTCCAAGCATAGCGTTAGCACCAAGTTCGGCTTTGTTTGGAGTCCCATCAAGTTCAATCATCAATTCATCGAGAATTCGTTGTTCATCAACTGGCATGCCGAGAAGTACCTCTTCAATACGATCGGTGACATTCTGAACCGCCTGTGTGACTCCTTTTCCAAGATATTTTGAGGCATCTCCATCCCGCATCTCAAGTGATTCATATGCTCCAGTAGAAGCTCCTGAAGGTACAGCGGCCCGCCCTAGTAAATTTCCATCTACATAGCAATCAACTTCGACAGTTGGATTCCCACGACTGTCGAGAATCATTCGAGCATCGAGACCGGTGATGTGACCAGACATGAACTTCCCCAATTCGCTCCAACCGTCGGCGACCTTTGAATCAAACGGACAAACGAGACCCGGTTGTGAAAATAGGCGTTTTTCCAAAGATATTCCCTTTTCCGGCATGTAAGTGCCCCTTAATGTCGTAAAAAGGCACGAAGGTGAATTGATATACTCTAAACGGTAGGGCCGAACATGCCTCGTGTTTCCGAAATAGACCGCGCAATTCTTGCCCAACTCCGCACAAACGGAAGAATGTCCTATGTCGAATTGGCGAAAGAAGTCGGTGCATCTGAGCGAACAGTACGGACACATGTTCGTAAAATGGAAGAAGATGGAACCATCCGAGGCTACACTGTCCGAGAAGGAGGAGTAGGACTTACTGCTCTTGTTCGAATCAAAGTTTCACCAGGTGCAGAAATCGGTTCGTTTGCTTCTGAAGTGACGGGATGGGATGGGATCGAGATTATTTACGAAGTCTCAGGAAGCGCTGATTTGGTAGCCTTGGTTCACGTTGATGACACAATGGCTCTGCGAACATTACTCGATAAAATGTGGCTTGCTGCCCCGAATGAAATCGCGTCAACAACCACCGAATTGGTGCTTGAACAGTATTGATTACTCTTCTTCTTTTGGTGGAGAAGGAATTTCTTCCTTGGTTGAATCGTCAACGATTCCGTAATCGATGCCGCAACTTCTGCAAACCATGTTTTCGTCCCAATCACATTGCCTGCGGCATCCAGTCATAGGCCTACACTCACCTTTTCCACTTGACCGAACAACCGATAGATTCGGTAATACTCACTGATGGAGCGTTGCCTTCAAGCATCGCTTGAACCGCATCATCAAGTTCCTTGGTTTGAACAAGAGTAGGATCTCGAGGAGAGTCGTCCATACGGCCTCTGTAAATTAACTTCAGTTCACTATCAAAAAGGAAAAACTCCGGCGTTCTTTTCGCATCGTAAGCATGCGCAACATCTTGAGTTGCGTCGTGAAGATAAGGATATGACATGCTTTGAGCCCTGGTTTCCATGTGTTCAAATGAATCATTTGGGTATACCAGAGGGTCGTTGGAGTTGATGCCGATAAATCCTATTTCGAGATTTTCAGCTTTCATGGACATTGCTTCAAGACGTGAAATACTCGCAATCACATAGGGGCAGTGGTTGCATTCAAAGACGACTATGAGTCCATTCTTACCACTCGCTTGCTCAAGAGTCATCATTTTTGTACCCTTGTTCGGGTTCGAATTTTGAAGTTCAAATGTCGGGGCGAGGTCTCCGATACTAAGGGCCATGTGTGAATGAAAGAGCCGCTACTCAAAACCCTTCGCTTGTGTGAAGGATTCACCATTAGCGTTCGAATGCGTAAAAAAAGCAAAATCGGGAATGACATGGGCGAGAGTTCAAGTCAATGCGACCGATGGTCCAATTGAAGAGCATGGTTACTGAGCGATGCGGCGGGCATATTACGCTCTTATTTTCAATTTGGAAAGACGCTCACTTGGCTCGCTCTCAAGGAAGTAGGGGTGCTGGGATTAACGTCGCTGACGGCGTTGAAGCGACCGTAGAATACATCGCATCAAACTTGCCAGAAACCGAAAGGAAATTGTCCTCAGGGTCGCAATTGGACATACCTGCTGGAC
Organism: Euryarchaeota archaeon UBA91; assembly: GCA_002499705.1. Taxonomy (GTDB): domain Archaea; phylum Thermoplasmatota; class Poseidoniia; order Poseidoniales; family Poseidoniaceae; genus MGIIa-L1. The sequence continues at coordinate 7,280 of DAMU01000048.1, read as the reverse complement.
CTGTTGCTGATGGGGAACTGTTCATCGAAGTTCTTGGAATGGACGGGGCAGAATTACCTCACTCCGGGCAGATATACATCGACCTTGTTGAAGAATTAAGAATTGCCAGATTACTCAAAAGAGAAGATTCCTACAGAATTGAGATAAAGTTGGAATTACCAACCAGTCAAGGTTTCGGAATGTCTGCTGCTGGATTAGTCGCCGTCGCAAGGGCATTTCGAACACTTTCCAAAAAAGGGACAGATGAACAATTCCTTCGTCTTGCTCACCGTGTAGAGAGAATGCATGGTTCGGGGCTGGGCGATGTGCTCGGAATCTCTGCTCAGGGCGTGGAATTGCGACTTGAACCCGGAGCCCCTGGTGCGGGAGGTAAGGTTGTGAGTTTTACGACCCACCAGCCTCTTCTCTTGGTTTGGAGGCCTGATGAAAGTCGACATACCTCCACCTACATAGATGATGAGGGATGGCAACGTTCCATCTCAAAGGCAGGTGAACGCTCAGTCTCCCGTCTAAGGTTGAAAGAATGGAATTTTGAGCGATGGGCAGATTTGATGCTTGAATCAAGGAACTTTGCTGAAGCATCAGGGTTACTCAACGAGGAAGTGCGTAAAGATTTGTTATCAAAAGTGCAAAAAGAAATTCTTCGACTTGATCTTCAAGCACGCCTCAATGTTCGTCTATGCATGCTTGGCGTGTCGGTTTCAATTCTCCCTCGACGTTTAGAAGAGCCTCTATTAGAGCAAGAAATGGATGACATTGCCGATGCATTAAGAGCCATAGGACTCGGAGTTCGAAAAACGACAATTCGTTAATTATTCTCCAGGTCCCAGTTTACTTAAATCCAGAAGATTTGCATCTAAAAGTGTGCAACCTGGCATGAATAGATTCTCAGAAAATCCGTGACGATAGACAACTGCTCCACTTCCCCATTCCTCGATATAACGCGCCATCTGTTTCGCCATTTTCTTACGTTGAAAATCGACATCAGCACCATAAAAGTGCTTTGCATCAATCCAGGCTACAGGCTTTCCGTTTATCTCAACATGGTCGAGAAAGAGGATGTCAGGAGTGCGAACTGGTCGTCCTAAATCTTGTTTTTGCTCCTTCACCATCTCTGGCTGACGTCGAAGCCGAACGCCCTGTTCTTCAAACCAATCAGCAAGGATATCTTCGAACAAATCTGCGCGTTCTTGAGATTCGCCTTGATCCACATTCGAAACACGGTCCGCTGCTTCAGCAGCTTCAAACTCGGTCCGTTCACGTTCGCTAAGTCGACTTGGTTGACGTAGACTTTCCTTGATCCTTGACTTTGACCAACGCATCTCAGTGAGAATGATACGGAAAATATTCATTGGAGGGAAATCAAAACGCGTTGACAAATCAACAACACTAACGCCTTCTTTGTAAAGGCGTAGCATGTTTTTTCCTTGAGAGCGAAGACGTCCGTGCCCGTAAACTGTTTTTTGCTGCAAGAGAGCGGAACGAAGTGAAAGTGCTTGTTCAAGCGTCATTTTGTAACCTTTAGCAATGTCTGCAATTTCATCGACACGGTCATCTTCTAACCAACCAAATTCACCTTTACGCATAACTTTGCCAGCCATCGCTTCTTCGTCTTTTAGAGGCACGGGTGAAAGTTTCCATTCAAACTTGAATGTCTTCGGTTGTTCAAGGTCTTCAGGAAAACCCATGGGAGGAGGATTCTGATCAAATCGAACACGGGCTTGGGTTTCCATGTCTTTTATGATTGCAGCATTTCGCTCTTCAAGTGTTTTTTTAGCAGTACTACCGTATCGTCGAGGCCGATTTTGACGGTCTTGACGGTTTCTCCCCCGATTATTTCGAGAACGATTGCTTTTGCCAGAGGATGAGCCACCATTTTTTCCGCTGTTCGGTTGGCTCATCATTCCTCGTCGTCGCCGACCGTCTTTGAATGCTCGCTTCTATCCTCGACAAATGAAAACGATTGAGATTCCTCAAAAAAGGAAGTTGCTTTACTGGAAAGGTCGTTGAGCCATTGGGTGGCAAAAAACTTCGCTTGAGCATTTACTCGAGCACGTATGAGCCGAGCCCACCATGGTATTTGCCACCAAGCAGCAATTTCCACGCCCCCCTCATCTTCGCAGAGTACCGTTACAGTGAGTTGTAATGATTTTAATGAAGTTCCAATTGTTTTCCCTTCCCTCTGTTGCCCTAACCATTCAAATTCAATTTCAATAAATTCCGGATTTTGACCTTTCCTAATTGATTTAACAAGCCATAATTCCTCAACCAAACGTTGCCGCTCAATTCTATGTAAGTCAAATCGTTGCCCTTCGGTCAGAGGACCAGTTGAGGAAGACAATACCCTTTGGGCTGAACTGTTCCAAGAAGGCCAAGTGTCGAGATCGAGAAGGTTTTTTCCGACTTGAACCGATTGGCTGCTTTCCAATGGAAATCGCCAAACGCCCTGCGGAGTGCCCATATGATTTCCACCAATTCCTGTATCAAGAAGTTGTGGGATAAAGGCACGGTTTCAAATGCTGTAGTGACATCGGTGAAATATGCGCAGAAGCGGCTTTTGCATCGTTTTCGTGACTTTATTCATTCTTGGTAGTATATCTCCAGCATCTCTCAGTACAGATGAATGGAATAATTCATCCAACCAAGTATTCGCTGCAGAAGGGAACAACTCATCAACTCTCGGCTGGATTTCGACTTTTGGAGGCTCAACAAATGATTACCTCGTTGAAACCATTGTCTATGATAACGGTACCAGTGTTTCAGTAGGTTGGTTTCAAGGTAATATTCAATTTAGAGATATCATCGATGGCTTAGGAGCAACTGGAGGAAGTCAAGATTTTGATTTCTTCTTTACTTGGATGGATGAAAACGGAAACATAACTTCTGCAATGAGTGCTGGTTCAAACGCCGTAGACACGATTGACGCAATCGACATACTTCCGAACGGTGACCTTTTGATTGCAGGTACCTATTGTCTTAACAGCGTAAGTCAACAATGCGAATTGAGCCTCGGCGAATTAAGTCCGTTAACCAAAAAAGAACAAGATGAAGACGGTAACGCTTTTCTTGCTCGTTTAGATTCGAGTGGAGAATGGGTATGGTCGACTCAAATTCAAAACATTAACGAACTGTTTGTCATTGATATGATGGTTTCAGATACCAATGAAATTCACCTTGCTGTAAGCTTTCGAGAAACTTTAGAATTTAATGAAACTATGATTCCAGCGACAAATGAACCAAGTTTACTCATCGCGACCTATGATGAAAACGGAGCAGTACTTTCACATGTTGCAGCTGAAGCTGCTGACGGGATTGAAAAAATTGGTTCTCTTTGCAGTGATGGCTCAGGACAGATGTATGTTGCAGTCACGTATACTGGTCAACTCATCATCAACAATGATCAATATGATTCAGTAGGTTCAACCGATGTACTGATTGCGAGTTTCTCCGAATTTGGTTGGAATTGGGCAATCTCAGCTGGAGGCATTGGGGAAGACCGCGTTTGGGATTGCGACGGAAAAGATACCGAAGGAATCCATGCTGTTGGAGAATATTATGGGAATGCTACTTTTGGCTCTCTTTTCACTGAACAATCATCTGGAATTGATTTCTTTGTCAGCGAAATTTCGTCCACCGGAGGGTGGGCTGGACTGGTTTCTGCTGGAGGCATTGGCCTTGACCGTGCGACTTCAGTGGTTCATTCCGAGCAAGGAAGTACCTATGTTGCCGGAGTGACATCAGCAGGTATGACACTTGGTGCCGATGTACTCGGTGACCTTGATGGGATAAATGATGACACTCACAATGACATATTCCTTGCCGAGTTACTCGACAATAATACTTGGGAATGGGCAATTCAAGCGGGTGGAGACGGTAACGATGAGCCTGTTGACCTTTTACTCGCACTCGACGGTTCTCCGATGATGTCATTGATGTATTCTGGTTCTTTTGAAGCGGGGAACAGCGCTGTTTCCAGTTGGGGAGGTTTTGATTCAGGTGTATGGCTGTATCAAACCGATCGGGATAACGATGGTCTCTTGGATGGAGAAGATAACTGTCCACGGATTGCAAACGCTGACCAAGCGAATCATGACAATGACCTTCGCGGCGATGTGTGTGATGAAGACGACGACAACGACAACGTGATTGACGAAATGGACGATTGCCAGTTGGGTGAAACTTGGTGGTTTTCTGAACCTTCTTCCGACCATGACAGTGACGGATGCAAAGATTCCACCGAAGATTTCGATGACGACGAGGACACTGTTTTCGACCATAATGATGCCTGTCCTCTTGGCCCAGTCGGTTGGGTCTCAACCCTTGAAACCGATAGTGAGGGCGATGGATGCGCAGACATTGATTCGGACGAAGATGGATGGGTTGACCAAATGGACAATTGCCCCAGTGTTCTCAATACCGACCAACTTGATTTGGATGGAGACGGCATAGGAGATGTATGCGATATTGACGAAGACGGCGATGGTATTGCAAACCCATCAGATAACTGTCCCCGTGATTTCCCGGTATGGACGTCAACCGATGTAAACGATTATGATCAAGACGGATGCCACGACTCCCTCACTGATTTCGATGATGATGGAGATGGAGTAAACGATGCTGTTGATGGATGCCCTCGAGGAGAAATGCGATGGTCATCAAGCGCATCAGTAGATGACTATGACGGAGATGGTTGTCGCGACATCAGTGAAGATGACGACGACGATAACGATGGAGTGTTGGATGCACTTGACAACTGTCCATTTGGAATTATTGGTGTCGCTGCACCAGGGCAGGACATTGATAATGACGGCTGTATCGATAGCGCAGAAGATGATGATGACGACGGAGACGGTGTAGTTGACATCACAGATGAGTGTCCTCGAACTGTTGCTGGACGGGAAGTTGGAATCACAGGATGCAGTCAATACCAACTTGATGACGATCTTGATGGAATCCCAAATGCCATCGACCTTTGCCAAAATACGCCAGCGGGTAAGATTGTGGACTTATCTGGATGTCAAATCCTTTCAGAATCAACATCTGCTGATGGAGCCTCTTCTGATGATGGCGTCAGTATGACTTCTGCACTGTATATATTCGCCATCCTGTTCCTTTGTGCGGCTGTTTTTGTTACCTTTTCAAATAGAGATTCTGAAAAGACAAACTTTTCACAAGATATTGTCGAACCACAAAAAGAATACCGAGTCGACAACCAGTTCGCTCACCTTAACGCGGAAAATGAACAAGAATGAGATTCTATCAAAATACACAACTTAGAAGTGTAAGAGGGGCCACGGCAATGCATGACTCCTCTGTTCCGAGTATTGCTAAGTGCTGCGTTAATTCTCCTTCTCGCAGCTGCTCCAACCATTGAAGGTTCAAGCAGTGGAAAGCATAACCAATCATCAGGATGCTCTTGCCATTCAAATGGAGGCAATGGAATAACCGCAAACCATGACTTCCCAGCATCCTATTCGCCTGGGGTGACATACAGTATCACCATTGAAGGAGTCGGTGGCAGCCAAGCTTCTACTGGCGGTTTTTCTCTCAAAGTGAGTCAAGGCTCTTTTTCGAATGCTGGAACTTTGGTTAAATTCTCCGGAACCAGTGCAACGCATTCTGGTTCTGGAGCACTCAGCTGGACCATGGATTGGACTGCTCCGGCATCTGGAAGTGGAACGGTCAATATCGGGCTGTCTGTTCTTCAAGCAAACGCTAATGGTCAAACCAGCGGAGATTCATGGGACACCGCTACTGCAACAATCAGCGAAATTATCCCACAAAATCAACCACCATCCGCTCTGGATGTGAGAATTATGCCGGATGGTAATGTTCCAGTGGATGAATCCATCATGCTCTCATACATTTTCGATGATGCAGATGGAGATTTTGAAGCCAACTCTCAAATTCGATGGACCAACAACGGTGTTGTTGACTCTACCTACAACGATCAAATGACGCTACCCGCATCTGCTACTTCTGTTGGAGATACGTGGACTGTTTCAGTGACACCGTATGATGGCAAAGATTTCGGTTCAACCGTTAATTGCCCTGATAACGCAGTTATTGTCGATATTGATTCAGATGGAGATGGAACGCTTGATGAAGACGACGCATTCCCGAATGATGCATCTGAGACAGCCGATAGCGACAGTGACGGTGTTGGCGACAATGCTGATGCTTTCCCTCAAGATGCTTCTGAAACAACCGATAGCGACAGTGACGGTGTTGGAGACAATGCTGATGCTTTCCCTCAAGATGCTTCTGAAACAACCGATTCGGATAGTGATGGCGTTGGCGATAATACTGATTTGTTCCCGAACAACCCACTCGAAACAACTGATTCGGACAGCGATGGCGTCGGCGATAACGGAGATGCTTTTCCAAACGACCCCGCTGAAACACTTGATTCCGACAATGATGGTGTAGGAAACAACGCTGATGCGTTCCCATTTGACGAAACTGAAACGTCTGATTCAGACATGGATGGCGTCGGTGATAACGCTGACGCATTTCCAAGCGACCCAACTGAAACACTTGACACGGATGGAGATCTTGTAGGGGATAACGCTGATGCATTCCCGAACGACCCCACTGAAACAATTGACACGGATGGAGATCTCGTAGGGGATAACGCTGATGCATTCCCGAACGACTCTTCTGAATCGCTTGATTCAGACAGTGATGGAGTAGGAGACAATGCTGATGCTTTCCCAGAAGATGCGACAGAAACCCTCGATTCCGACGCAGATGGAGTTGGAGACAACGCAGATGCTTTCCCGCAAGATGGAACTGAAACTGCAGATTTCGATGGCGATGGTGTCGGAGACAATGCTGATGCATTCCCGCAAGATGGAACTGAAACTACAGACAGTGATGGAGATGGCGTTGGAGACAATGCTGATGTCTTCCCGCAAGACATGACTGAATCACTCGATTCTGATGGAGATGGTGTAGGAAACAACGCTGATGCGTTCCCAGAGGATGCAACGGAAACGCTGGATACCGACGGCGATGGTGTTGGAGACAATGCCCAGCTGATTGCTGAAACGCTGGCTGCTGAAAAAGCAGCTGAAGAAGAGGCGGCACAGAAACAGATGATGACTGTCATCGTCATTGTTGTATTACTCGTTGGCGGCATAGCAGGAGCTGTTCTGTTCGTGCGCAAGCGTGGCGGCGATGAACAGGAAGATGCGAAGGATTTCTCTCTTGCAGGAATTACAAATCAAGTGCAACCGATTCAACAAATTGACCAACAACCAGTCATCCAACAACCTGTC
>DAMU01000061.1:4484-5525 GCA_002499705.1 Euryarchaeota archaeon UBA91 | reverse complement strand
TCACAAAACGGACACAATGGTTGCTCTTCTCTGGCAGTGCTCAAATGAGCATCTCTCCCAAGCACAGTTGCCCTGATTTCATTACCCGATTGCTCGATGCTTTGATTGAATGTTTTCTTACCACCTAATCGGCCAAGACAGTGATCGCATGTTCCAATACGAACCAAGTGCTTGTGGCCTGCTGGAGAGGGTGCTCTTGGAATTTCTTCCATGTGAGTGCCCAGTTGGTCGGGTTGTTCTACCGATGAATCCTCTTCATCTTGTTGAGTTTCCTCCAAATGTTCAGCATCATCCCATAATGAATAATCGGTTTGGCCAAATCCGGCATTGGCGTATTTCATCCAATCGTCTTCATCCTCATTGTCTTCATGTTCTTCTTTCGACATAAAAATCACCACTTTCTCGGGGCCAACCCCTAAGACTGCAAACCACCCGGTTGCCCGCTCATTGATGAATACACCGGTGATGACGATATGTTCTCTCTTATTGGAAACTTATCCAAAATCCGAAGGACACTACTGTAAGTATGAAAAAGAATGCTGCAACGAAATACGAGGTTACAGACGAAAATTTTGAACCTCTATCACTTTGCCATTTTCCATATTGAGTATTGAATACGCCGAGTAAAGCGAGGCCAATTGCATTGCCGTTGCAAAAGATGCAACAGAGTAAGTCCTCGAATTGATTCGTGTTTCGGTACATGGTTCCTTCGAAGAAAAAATAGAGAACCCCGCCGGTCGAAACGAAAATAATGATTGATGAAATCAAAATGAGTATATTCGTAGGTTTTCCTTCCACCGGTATGAAGACTTGATTGCCACCATAGTGTTCTTGGGAGCCGGGAAAACCCAGAAATTTCTTGCCATGATTTGGATCTTCAAGATTTGCAGACTGGATCACAACAGACTTCGGAGGACGCTTTTTTTCAGGGCGTGCTTCCTCATCCATGGAAGGCGTTTCCGTCCTTACGGTTTAAACAAGACCCCGTTTGGTGTCTTGGACTTAATCAATAGGACGCAGCATCATTGTCACTGCTTTCTC
>DAMU01000061.1:0-4097 GCA_002499705.1 Euryarchaeota archaeon UBA91 | reverse complement strand
GGCGGCCTGAGACTCACTTCGGCAGTCACTGGAGAGGATTGTTTGGCAGCATACTCAATAACGCGCTGATACAGTAGAGAGCCGATGCCTCGGTCTCTGTGTTTTTGGTCAACAGCGATTCTATCGACATAAAGAAACGAGTCATAGCGTTGGTTAAACCATGCATAATTGAGACTTCCATATCTGGTTTTAGGGAGGAGGCAGAGCACATACCCTCGTAATGTGTCTTGCTCAAAAACTCCGATTGCAAGTTCTGAAAGTGTGAACAGGTCCGCCATTTCTTCATGCGAAACGCGTCCAGTTCCTGGTAGGCCTTGTTCGTTTATCTCCCATGCAGCAACCACATCTTCAGTGGTAAGCTGTCGACATTGCATCACGATGCCTCCGCTGAAGGTTTACGGGCAACTAATCCCAGTGCGGCAGTGGTTAAGACCAGACTTGCAACTAAAGAGAATGCAATCATAGCGGCGGAAAAGATTCCAAAGTTTGTGAATAGTCCCATTGGTGAAAGTGCTATGACACTGAATCCAGCAATGTCTGAGGCAGCACTTCCGATGAGAGCGAGACCACAGGCGCCTCCAATTCCAATCAATGCTTCATCATGGCTTTCGCCGGATTCCCGGCCTTCCCTATACCTCTCTGTGACGTGAATACAGTAATCTATACCGACGCCCAACGAAATCGTAGCAATGGTGACCGTCACGATGTTCAGCGATGAGCCTGCCATGTACATGAGGCCATACAGCCAGACCACAACCAAGAGAATAGGAACCAAGGTCACTGTGGCTTGTTTGAAGGAACGGAAGCCGATAGAGAGTGTGATGAATACGAACAATGAACCGAGTCCGAGAGAAGATTGCATCTCACTTTGCATCGTTGTAGAAGCTACAAAGCGAGTTACAGGGCGACCAGTAGGCATGACCCATGTGAGTGGTTCATCTTCACTGACTTCGCCGGCTTCAAGTTGATCGCCAGTCGAGAGGTTCGTGAATGGAGAGAGGTCTCTCCAGACTTCTTCCATACCGCCTGCCATACCTGGGAAATCTTCAGGGGCAGTCATTCCAAAGCGGATTAACATTCGATCGTATACAGCCGCTTCACCGTTGATGTCAAGCCACGGTTGAGTTGGGTCCAATTCGACAGCAGGAGCGATGTAAAGGGCAACGATACTCGGTGGGATGTCTGGTATTGGTCCGATACCAGGAACGCCGTTGAGAGAGAGGAAACCGTAGAAGAAAGCGAGGCATTCTCGGTCGGTCAAATCCATCAGAGGACCGCTTCCAGCAGTTGAGCAATTCATGCCGTGTCCGGTTTCATTAACTTGCCATCCCGCCGCTTCAAACGGAGTTGGGTCTAAGACAAGAGAGCCTTGAGCAGCAAGTACCATTTCATCGAGTGCTAAGATATCGATAGTTCCATCAGGTTGTCGAGTAATTTTATCAGGCACACCTTCAGGTAACACGTCCATATTTTGCCTAAACGTATCGATGGCGGCAAAGACATCGGGGTCAAGAACGTCACCTTCTATGAGCAGGTTTGCTGGCTCTCCTTCATCGGCAAATCGCTGTGAGATTTCATAAACGCCGATAGCAAAATCGGAACGCTCATCCAAGAAATCTTCGACAGCAAAATCACCCTCAAGCTGAGCCATACCCCATGCAGCAGGTATAGTAAGTAGGAATGCGATGGTAGCAATGAGTGCAGATTTACGGAAAGTTCCAGAATTTAACGCGATACTTTGCAGCCATTCTTCGGGCACTAAGTGAGTCACGCCTGATTTTTCTTCGATGCTCTTACCGCGTTTGACCAGCCATTCATCGACCGAGAGTCGAATCATAGGAACCCATAACCCGGTGAGTAGGAATGCAGAGAAAATACCGAGTGCGGCCTCGATTCCAAATGAGCGAAGTACTGCAATATCGCTGAACAAGTTCGCAGCAAAAGCTGCCATCGTCGTTACCGAGGTAAGGCAAATCGCTCTTCCAACCCGTTGCAGAGTAATCTCTGCAGATACATGTGAGGTTTTTCCTTTCAATCGTTCCTCTTTGTAGCGATGCAGCGCGTGCAGAGAATCATCAATACCGAGTGCGAGAACTAAAATCGGTAACAGGTTTGAGAATTGAGACCGAGCAATAATGGAGAATCCGAACCATGAGGTAATGGTGGAGAAATGTCCAATCATCCCTTGCATCCACACAAGCGCAGTTCCAAGAGCGAACATGACGATAACTACATCAGAGACTCTGCGTAAACTGACATACAGCAAACCGACAATAGCCAATCCCATGAGAAGCACAAGCCCGGCACTTGCTTGCAATTCACGATTCACTTCAACATTCACGCCTTGTCCAAGGAGCAACGTAATGGTCGTTCTGTCATTCGTTCGCAGATGCCCTTCAAGGTCCATATACGACCACTCTGTGGAACATCCAGTTCCTTCTACTTTCATGACCTCTACACAATATTCTTCGGTGTATTGAGGCGGGTGGAGGACAAGTGAACCATCGGCAACTCTGTAGCCGCCGATCTTGATTCCGTCTTCTGAGAAGTCAAGACTCTTCTCTTGTAGAGCATCTTTCCAAATGACTTCCCAACCCATTTCCTCAAGAATCCCTCTGTCCAATTGAACCAGTAGCCAAGTTGAGGATGCTGACCAACGACCGTTGGCAAAAAAGGCGTCTTCCCACGTACCATCGCTGTTGAGAGAGCCACCAACGGGCCCAGTTTGCAGCGCATTCATGTCAGCAACAAACCCTCTGTCCATCGAAAGCCAGCGCAGAAAATTGTTGTCCGAAGCCTCAGCCATACGGGCTGCGGCCATGTCGATATGCTGTTGAGTTATATTTTCATCATCAAATTCAAGGCATTCCAAGACGCCACAATCTGTCCAATTTGTGGGCGGGTCCGTAACGATTCCAAGCGTTGTTAGTCCAGGTTGAGTGAGAATGGAGGAACCGTTCATGAAACCACGGAAATGGTCAGAGAGTGAAATTGCGCCTGGCGCTTGATTTCCAGTGACGTCATTGACCAATGGTTTCATCGCTTTACTCAATGGGTGTTCTTGGACCAGGTCAACTTTTGAATCAATTTCTTGCAGCAAGGTCAAGTTCATGATACCGGCTGTAGGAGCGTTAATCCCACCCCATGCCTCACCTGAATCAAGCATTTCAGTTGCACTTGGAAGCGAGGAATAATCTGGCGCACCATCGCCCATTCGAGCGACTGGCGTCCAATCTTCTAGCGCAGGTACATAATTCGGGTCTCGTGCTGAAACTAAAAACCCGAGAATAATTTCAGAGTTCGCAAACTCCTCATCGATGATCGCTTGAGCTTCGAGCTCAGGAGAATCCATTTCATAGGATTCCATGTCGATTGGCTGAAGCGCAGTTAACACTCCAGGAATCATAAGAATGGTGAGAAGAAATACCGAGATGTGAACCCTTTTTCGATGAGGGATGAGCCATTTGGCAAACCTTGCAAATGAACCACTCATACCCAATGGTCATCACTTCTCCTTTTGAATTGATGTTTTGAATCCCCAGCAACTCAGCATCGTTGCTTTCAAACACCGTCTCGTTATGGAACGGGTATGGCTACACTCATCATCTTGAATCATCAACCGTACGACGGAACCGACGTCACTTGGAACGCACTTCGCTTGGCTCGTCAACTCAACAACGATGGAGCCGAGGTTCGATTGTTCTTGATGAACGACAGTGTGGACCTTGCCCGTGATGGTATACAGCCGCCTGAAGGTATTGAGGACATGGTGGCGATGACCAAGGAGTTGATTGCCAACGGTGTTCCAGTCAAAGTCTGTGGAACCTGTCAGAACCGTTGTGGTGTGTTGAAGGGTCAGCCATACTACGAAGGTGCACAATTCTCAACCATGGCTGAATGTTCAGCATGGGTTCAGAGCAGCGAAAAAGTCCTTACTTTCTAATTCAAAAGATTTCGATGCATAACGGTCAACTGAAAGCCTAAGCAGAGGGTACCCATTGATTAGATATTGAGTTCTTTAGCAAGCGCATCTGCGAGATAGTGGTATTCATCGACGTGATTGTAGAGTTGAGCAGAGATTCGAATGTAACGCCCCT
>DAMU01000031.1 GCA_002499705.1 Euryarchaeota archaeon UBA91 | reverse complement strand
GAATTTAACAAAACCCCTCCTACAAGGAGGAAAAGAGCCCCTGCAATAGCGAAGCGCTTGGCCCAAGGAGCCTTGGGTGATGCCCCATCTGCCATAGCAAGCCCTCAGCCTTCATCCTCAATGAATGCTTGCGCGCATCAAGCTAATCCCAACTCAGCTAATTTTTCTGGCAAATAGGTTTCAGTAACGAAATCTAATCCGTATTTTGCCAGTGATTGTTGTTCAGCCTTCTTGTCAAGTTCCAACATCATGTTGATTTGATCTTGCCACCAACTGTCGGCAAATCGAGGGTCTGAAAGTTCCGCATTCAGTGCTTCAATATCTTTCTTCGACAGATCATCACTCGGTAAATCATAGGCAACAATATCGTCAGCAGTGATGCCGAGGTATGTTGCGGATGGCGTGGCCAAATATTCAGAAATGTGGGCCGTTTTGATGGCTCCATAGGCGATAGAAGCAAAGATACGGAACGACCATGGGTCACCGTCAAGGAAGACAACAACTGGCAAATCCCATTCTTCGCTCATTCGTTTCATAATACGTCGAGTTGAACGAGCTGGCTGACCCTTAAGGTGTAAGAGTCCACACCGGTATGCCTCATCAAATCCATTCTCTATCAAACGGTCAAACATACCACCGGTCTCAATCGCCATGATGAAATCAATGTCGTGCTCAAGCAATTCAATTTTTTCGAGTTCTACATTGTAGGGTACGCCATACCCTGAATCGCCAACATCATCGCGCGCATTGATTCTCATCCATTCTCCACGTCGGTTTCTTTCGCGTAATGTGAGATTACCTATCATTCGAGCTCCATCTTCTTCAGGGCGTAATTTGAAATCTTCTCGCAAACATTTTGTTACGATTTCCAAATCTTCTGCAAGGTTATTTGATTCGTTTTGACTACCAAACTTCCCCATACCCCACGCTTCAGAAATATAGTACATTTCTCTCAGGGTTGATGATTTTCCAGCATCCAACATCTCTTCGATGAATTCAACAACGTGCAGGGCGCGAAGCAATTGCTTAGCCGAACCAAGACTGGTTGCATCTCGAATAGATCTTTTCTTACCATACTTGTAGACGCCTAATTTCTTGTCAAAGCCAATGTTGTTTTTGGTTCGAACGGGAAGCGTCATGGTAGGAGGTTCTCCTTTGACAATGCGGTCATACATTTCTTCAACGACCTCATGCATTGCTGCTTTTGTTTCTTCTGGTGTTCGCATTCTTGACATCAGACATCACCTCCAAACAGTGTACGCTGACCATCCGGTGGAGCAACGGCCGGCTCCATTTTTTCTTCCTTTTGCTGGCTGATTTCTTCAACGGTTTCTGCTTGTTTTTGATCAGTTTCGGCCTCAGGTTCTGCAACGCCGCTTTCACCCAAAATCTGTTCTTGACGGCGTATTTCTTGGAGGAACTTTTCATCCATTTTGGTTGCACCAATGACGTCTTGAGAGCCTCGGAATAAGATTTCAGTTTCAGTCCAATCACCGCGCTCTAATCCTCCAAGGCTGTAGGAGATCGTGGTTTTCTCACCAGGTTGTAACGATTCGAGTTTCCAAGCCCAAACGCCCAGCGCTTCTTTGCGTCCACCGGTTTCATTTTTCTCCATCGTCGCTCCTGCTTTTTCAGGCCAAGTAACGAGAATCGTATATGCTCGAACACGGCTCGTATAGTTGAACAAGACAATTTCAACATCGGTTTGCTTGGTTTCTTTATTCCATTCTGTCGTGGATTCGGAAATTACAGCAGACATGATTCTTGTAATTGACCCCGAGAGTTCCGGTATCGGGCGTTCAAGGATTTGTGCAGACTTTTCAGCAATTGCCGGCAAGATGTCATTGATGAGTTCGAACTTTTCTTTGGTCTTAGCCATCTTCTTTTTCTTCTCAAGATGCTTTCGCAATCCTCGCCCCATCTCCAACATCGCTTTTCTTGCTTCTTCCATAACTTCAGCGTTATCGGCCAATGCCTCTTTTGCTTCAGAAGTAAACTGAACGTTGGTACTTGCCAAGTGCACAAGTATTGCAGCAGGTCCCTTTGGTACACCCTTTCCTCCCGGTTGGTCCAATCCATATTGTCTCCAATCGACACTTTCGATGGCTTTTGTAAGTAAGCAGCCTCCTTGCTGATACATCAGTGGCACTCGATTAGCAAAACGGAGAATTTCAACTGGCTTATCGCCGGCCATACCGCCGCCAAAAATCAAACCAACCTCGACTTGGAAAGGGTTTCCTTGCGTTACATTTGGGACGCGAGTCAGCGTGGTGACGAATCGTGAGTCAATTGTTTTGGAAAGCCCTTTCTTGATGAGCATCTCTTCAATAGGGGAGAGACAATTGGTTGGAGGTTTGAGCAGTTTTACCGGTAATCCATTGAACAACCTTTCACCTTGAAACGATTCCAGAAGTGCACGAATATCATCGCCTTTGACCGACTTCATCTTTCGTGTGCCTTCAATTTCAGCCGCTTGACACAATTCCTTACGGGCACGGTTGGTTACACCTGAGAAATTATTCAACAAAAAATGGTTGAGATTCAGGTCTTTCGATTCCGCAACCATGCGTTGAAGTTGTCCCAATTCGATTCCATGGGGGTGGGGTTTGATGCTTTCGACCTTTGTCGGAAGTCGTTCAGTGACGCGAGTCCAGTGGTGGCGTTCACCTTCTGGGTCAACAAAGATAATTTCTGCATGCGGGTTGACAATACTGGTCATTCTCAGATATTGCCAAACGCTTTGTCGTCCTTTCTGATACTTCGCCTTCATTTCTGCAGTTACTTCAGTACCGTGTTCCTTTCCTGTACCGTCTTCATTATACCAAATTTCACGGCCAGCGTTGGCTTTTGTAGCCTTATTTTTT
The DNA here is from genome assembly GCA_002499705.1 of Euryarchaeota archaeon UBA91. Taxonomy (GTDB): domain Archaea; phylum Thermoplasmatota; class Poseidoniia; order Poseidoniales; family Poseidoniaceae; genus MGIIa-L1. The sequence continues at coordinate 21,120 of DAMU01000031.1, read as the reverse complement.
CGAGTGTCAAGTCCTATATCGACATAAGCAGCAGTAGGCTCAGTTGCAATTTTTGAACGAACATGAGTGGTACGGCCAGTTGTTAATTGACAATACATGACAACACCTGTAATACCAATTCCTTGTTGTCCACGTGATTGCCTTATGGCGTGGAAACGGGAACCGAAAAGAAGTTGCCCAAACACCTTTTCAATGCTCTTTTGAGGAATCCCTGGCCCGTTATCTTCAACGACCAAACGTACGATATCCTTCTTGGTATCGAGTTTTGTAATTTGAATTTTAATTGTCGGTAGAATACGCGCCTCTTCACATGCATCTAATGCATTATCAACAGCCTCTTTCACAGCTGTGATGAGGGAGCGGGCAAGTGAATCAAATCCGAGGAAATGTTTGTTTTTCTCGAAAAACTCAGAAATAGCGACTTGTTTTTGGTTCGATGCGAGTTTTTGTGCGATGCCTGACATGGGTATTCCTCCAGCACAGGTCCTCCTTTGTCCGAATGACATCGGGCCTATGTGGTAGGCAACCACCAAAACCGACGGTTCTTAAATGTCTAAGATAAATCTCTTCAAGCAATCACTTTTCTACAGCATCACAATCTTTTCGATTAGTTGAATAATTCGTGATGCCAAGATGAAATGGTACCTGTGAACGCAGAGGCTGCTACAGTCAATGGGCTAGCAAGATACAATTTACCTGGCCCCGACCGCCCTTGGAAGTTTCGATTGATCGCTGAAACAGTGACCTGATTTGGAGTGATTGATACACCAGGGCCAGCTCCGATACATGCACCACACCCAGGGTCGATGAGTTTGACACCAACGCGTTTAAACAGGTCGTGCCAACCTTTTCGAACGGCCAAATCCTTTACGATTCCTGAGCCATATTGAATGTAAAATTCAACGCCGTCTTTGACGACTAACCCTGCATCTTCTGCCGCTTGGCAAACCAGCGCGTAATAAGACACATCATCTTCTTTTCCAGCAGTGCACGAGCCACCATAGGCAATATCGATAGCGACATCTCCAATATCTGCGATGTTCGCACCGTTGGTTGGATCACTCGGAATGCCTTTGTCAGGGTCACCAGGATGTGCGACCATTGGCTGAATGAGGGACATGTCAATGATGTGTACACCACCGTGGTATTCAGCTCCTTCATCGGGATGAACTGAAAGTGACTTTTGAGTTTCAAGGTCGAGATGCGGTTGAGATTTCATAATCCATTCATACAGTAAATCATCAGCCTCGCAAATTCCAGTGCGGCCTGAACATTCAGTTGCCATGTTGCACAGAGTGGCTCGCTCGTCTACTGAGAGACTCGTCATCCCTGCGCCGCCAAATTCCATGCTACGGTTGAGCGTTAATTCCTTTCTTGCGTGATCTGCAAGGATAAACAAAATGACATCCTTGGCAGTACATCCGTGCGCAAGTTCCCCAGTCAGTTCAAATCGAATCGATTCAGGAACTTTGACAAAAGTAAATCCAGCACTGATGAGGTTTGCATATTCTGTCGCTCCAACACCCCACGTGAGCGCGTTGGTCGCTCCACCCATACAGGTGTGTGAATCAGTCGCTTGGATAAAATCCCCAACTTCAATAAATTCTTCACGAGCGACTTGATGGCAAATTCCAGGCGATACACCATTTTTTGCTGAATAATCCCGGACAGAGGTGTGTTTTTGAAAAGCAACTTGTAAATCCCGAAGTGTCTGAACTTTATCCATATGTTTGACAAATTTAGGATTGTGATGAGCGTAGAGCAGGTGGTCTTCAAAAACAGCGAACTTACTTGGATTTGGCAACGAATAGTCTTCACCGTATTCCTCTTTCAAGAATGTGTGAACTTGTGCGGTCGTAAATTCATGAGAATATCCCCCTTGAACTTGAGCGATAACGGGGTCGTGTGGTTTAACGCACTGTCCCTCTTTTTGTCCGACCAAATTCCGAGCAATGATTTTTTCAGCCATCGTCATAGGCCGAGGAGGTGTTTGGATGGACGGCAAATCAACATCTCCAGCCTTGAGGGCTTTTGCAAATGGAAACAAACCACCCTTTTCGAGAATGATTTGAGTTACTTCATCATACTGTGAAGTGAACTCTGAGAGGTCGATACTTTCTCCGTTTTGTAATCGTTCAAGCATAGCATGGTCGCCCATAAGTTGGCCCAAGTTGATGTTATTTTGTCCGTGAATCGGAGCGAAAGAGGCTGCGATAACAATATTGATTCCAGCCCAACGTTCACACTGAGGTGCAGTTTCTCTTGAAGAGCCAGTCCCTTTTCTTTGACCAGATACAATGACTTCAAAATTACCATTTTTGAGTGCATTTTGATTAAACACTCGAATCCCGTTATGCATCAGTCCTGCATATGCATTCTTCGCAATTTCGGAAGGGTCATGGTCAAAACAGACCCATGCCGGCGTCATAACGTCGGTATTGATGTCATCAAGGAGTTCTTCGACGGTTAGATCTTCCATCCTAAGATTGAGTCCATGATACAATTGTTGTTTAATCAAGTTCAAATCCTTGGTGAGGAATAATACCCTTTTCTCCGGATTTAGGGAGATTTTCGCCGGCGGCCAGTTTTCCCTCATTCCTCCCCCTCAAATCCTTTCAAGTGCTCAGTGTTGATAACGGGTTCGGGAACAACCTGTTGAGGTAATCGTTGATATTTGGCGAAAAACCGCTGTTAAGGCGTGAGCAACTTTAAGCACATTACTCATTAAGTTTAAATAGTGTCCCACATCGGAGTATAATAAGATTCCCTATTAAAGAGAGCGATGATGCTCAGTATGGGAGAGAAATGAGGAATATTTATGGATGAACAACAAGTAGAAGATATCGTAAAATGCAACGACTGTGGCAGTCGAAATTTAACCCGTGACGAAACTCGCGGTGAAGTCGTTTGTGACGACTGTGGATTGGTTTTAGAAGACAATGTTATCGATCAAGGCGCAGAATGGCGGGTTTTCTCACCAGAACAAGGCGACCAGCGCGCTCGAACCGGTGCTCCAATGACGGTCATGCTTCACGACAAAGGTCTCTCTACAGACATCGATTGGCAAAACAAAGACTACTCAGGAAAAACAATCAATTCCCGCTACCGCTCTCAATTTTATCGAATGCGTAAGTGGCAAAAGCGTAGCAGAGTTTCGAATGCAACTGAACGAAACCTCGCAATGGCTCTTGCAGAACTTGACCGTATGGCAAGTCGTTTGGAATTGCCTAAATCCGTTCGTGAAGCCGCTGCTGTCAATTACAAGAAAGCCGTCGACAAGCGTTTGATTCGTGGACGTTCGATTGAGGGCGTAGCAGCTGCATCTCTTTACGCTGCTTGCCGTCAATGTGGTGTTCCTCGAACACTCGATGAAATCGGACAAGCATCACGTACAGGCCGAAAAGAAATTGGTCGAACTTACCGCTTTATGGTCCGTGAACTTAAGATGAAAATTATGCCGACAGGACCTGAGGATTATATCTCTCGATTCTGTTCTGGACTTGGCCTGGATGCTGAAGTAGAAGCGAAGGCTTACGAGTTGATTAAGGCAGCACAAGAGAAAGAATTGACCAGCGGTCGGGGGCCAACCGGAATCGCAGCATCGATTATCTATATCGCGTCTGTTTTGTGTGGCAAGCGCCGCACTCAACGGGAAGTTGCTGAAGTTGCAGGAGTGACAGAAGTCACTATCCGAAATCGCTACAAAGAACTCATTCAAAACCTCAATATTGAATTGGATATTTGAAGTCAAACCTGTTGATTCCTCGAGGGCTCATCATGGGTAGGGAACGAACCAAATTGTCAGACAAGGTCTTTGAGGCTGTTGAAAAAGGCATGGTTGAGGCTTTGGAGCGTGGAACGCTTTCATGGCCGCTTCCTCAGCCTCCAATGACTGATCCGGATTTCCCTCCAATACAGCCAGCCTCGCCAACTTCCATCATCCAACAGGGTCATGGTATTCTTCAAGCAGATAGGGCCATGTTCGAGGCGAATCTCAATACGGTTGTCGATTTAATCGTACCGCACCGAATGAATTTGAGTGATGATCCCTTCGAGGTGCACCAAAAATGGCTTCACCGAAGAGTCGACAAAGTCGCTGAGCGCCTGCTTTTTGCAGTTGCTACTGATTGGCTTGCACAAGCCTTTGACCAAACCGCTCCAAATACCGATCGTTGGTGGCTCGCAGTTGCACTCATCAACGGTTTGTCGACCATACCCCATGGCCAACCGATTCACCAAGGATACCATCTGATTGAATCGATTGCTCTGGCTGAGCGTCCTGGAACTTGGCATACTCAGCCTGAAGTGGGTCCACACCAATTGGAATGGAATCCACAAGCAGTCGTTCCCCGTTATTCAGGTGTAGTTGTCCATGAAGCAGGCGTCAACGCTTCACGTTGGATGATTGAACAATTGGAAAACAGCGGTTCTCAACGCAGACTTTTGTTAATGGAATGGGTACGATTACTTCTTCACAGGCCAAACTTAGTCGAGCCGCTTGGTCTTGAAGCCGTTCTTCTTCGTCGCGCCTCTGATTCGGATGAAGAAGTCGCAGTGCGGGTGACGCTCTGTCTTGCTAAAACGATAGAGTTCAACCGGGAAACCGGACTTGAACTGGCAAGACGCCTGCACCAGCGCGAGGAAATTCTTGTCAAGCGCGGAATGGCAGATGTCCTCACTCGAATGTTTAGGCGTCTTGAATGGGACGCCGTTCCATTCCTCAATGACATGTTAGAAGACGAGGATGAAGGCGTTTTGGCGGCTGCAAGTTCGACCGTTGGCGACTTGCGTTTCCTCGATGCGCAATTGTGGGTCGATACCATGAACAGATTATCTCAACATCCTTTGCCGGTTGTACGCAGAAACCTCGTACCGTTTTTGCGGTATTATCTTGAACAATTTCCGGGGGATAATCACGGCTTGCTTACGACGCTCTGGCAGGATGGGGACGAGGTTGTTCGTACCCGAATGCGCGAATTGTTAATGCGACTGGAAGAGATATCTCCCGATGATTTTGCATCACGTATTCAAAATTTCAGAGAGGAAGGTTGCTCACTGGAACCTCTCTGGGAATCTTTCGCCCACCGCCGCCCTGAACGCTATACTCTTTGGCGAGCATGGTTTGATGGTGAAGGAGAACAACCAACTTTGCCGGAACCAAGACCCGTCCTTCACAGCGATATGGACGATGACGGCACTTTACCATCGCTTGAAGATGCACACTCCCTGCTCGATCAGGATTCAGATTTGTAACGAGTTTGGGTTTATTCTTCTTCAGACGAAGCCGCTAATGGGCCGACAGTGACGAGTCCGACATACAAGGCATTGAGGATAACTAAGCATCCAATCAACGTCAAAATCATTCCAGTCGGTTCAGGGAACCATTCGGAATATTCTAGCCAAACGGTGATTTTTACAATGAGTAAGCAACTTAGACCAAACAGCAAAACGTTTCTCCAAGTTTCTTCAGGAGTTTTCCATAAATTTGTTGTCGGCGCCACACCTTTCCTATCAAAAGCCCATCGAAACCAAGCGATGTAGAAGCACATTAGACCAACTAAACCGACTAAACCTCTTGAGAAGGAGCGTGAGTTCCAAGGGCCTCCGGGAGTGATGTCCACGAAGGATTGAGCCACTAAGATCACACCTGCAAGGGCGAACCAACGCCACTCAAGAGTTCTGCCCATAGTGTTACGCAGATGGGCGACGCTTGAAAGCCTACGCCATCCAGCAGGTCTCATGGCGGCGGTTGAAGACGCATTACTGGTTGCAGGTGGGCTTGGCACTCGAATGCTCCCAACCAGTGCATCAGTTCCTAAAGAAGCCCTGCCGCTTGTCGATATACCTGCCTTGCACCATCTTGCTCGCGAAGCGGTCGCAGCGGGCGTGCGTCGACTCCACATCATTTCATCACCTCGAAAAGATTTGACTGGGTTGCTTGGTGACCATGCATGGCTTCACTCAAAACGTCCTGAACTTGACTTGCAACTTCTCTCACCTTTCGCAGACGTCGAGGTTCATGTCCATATTCAACATGAACCACTGGGTCTTGGAAACGCAATTGAATGCGCTTTAGACGACATCAGCGGTCCTTTCCTCGTTCTTCTTGGCGATAATATTCTGCTTGACCAACACACCTCGCCAAATTCTTTTTCCCCTTCGAAAGCGAGTTTGCAACTCGTTGAAAATTTCAAACAAAATGGCCTTCCTTGCGTGGGCTTACTCGAAGTTTCCCCCGAAGAGGTTCACAACTACGGCGTAGTACGCCAAGATGGAGAAAGAATCCTTGAAATCGTTGAGAAACCTACTTCCGACGACGCTCCATCAAACCTCGTTCTTTGTGGAAGATATTTGTTCACCTCTGATTGTAAAGCGCTGTTGAAAACCTATGATGTTGAGACCTACGGTGAACTTCAATCAATTGTCGTTCAGCAACATTGGATGCAAAATGACGGCCTCATAGGTGTTGAACTGTCTGAGTTTCAATGGTATGACTCTGGTAAGCCACTGCCTTGGCTCCAAGCGCAAGTCGACCATGCGCTTCGCCGCAGCGATTTATCCGAGCCATTTTCAGCATGGCTGAAAGAGCGCCTTGCTCAAGACTAACGCTGTCCTGGTTTCCAAAAGGTAAGCGGCACTGGAAGTTCTCCCTGTGCTTTACGGAGGGCGAGATGGTCTGCTCGCTCATTCCACCTGTGTCCGCGGTGTGCTCGAACATGCTCCCAACTAAGGCTTCGTAGTTCTGCTACAGTATCCCACAGCGATTGAACATGAGCGACTAACTCACGATTTGCTTTCGCTTTCCAAGCACCGCACGCCAAATTACCAGCATACTGCGAATCTGCACGAATCACTGCGTGATCTTGCCCACCCTCGACCAAAAGCCAACGTAAGGCTGCTGCAAAACCTGAAAGTTCAGCCGTATTGTTCGAACCTACTTCCGCACCGATGTAATTCTCGTGAAGCTCATCGGTCACAACGACATCTGAAAACTCTTCATGAAGTTCGCCATTCCCTTTCCCAAGGCCGTTATCTCCTGTTACTACGACGACAGCCCAAGCTGCAGGCGTATCAGCATCGACATTTTGATTCCCTAAGCAAGAGCCATCAACATAGAGGCTCCATTTGCGCTCAGACACGCCTTTCACTCGCCAATCTCAGCTTTGTAACCGGCTGCATCCATCAATGAGGAAACGGCACTGGGGTCTTCCAACACCATCTTTACGATCCACCCTTCTCCATAGGGGTCTGAGTTCATCAGTTCCGGCGTGTCTTCTAATGCATCGTTAACAGCGGTAATTTCGCCAGCGAAGGGTGCGAAAATAGGTGAGGCAGATTTGACAGATTCAACAATAGCAAACTCATCCATATCGCCAAGAGTTTCCCCTTCGCCAGGGAGTTCAATATAGACAATATCAGTTAATGCATGTTGTGCGTGGTCGGTAATTCCGATGACCACTTCATTGCCTTCTACGCGTAACCATTCGTGCTCTTTGGTGTAATATTGCCCTTCTGGAATTTCGCTCATTTCGTCCGTCTCCGATTTGTCGAATCGTCGGCATTTGATGAAACCACCGATTGAGAACTTTCGTCAAATCTTTGCAATCATGAGAGGTGACTGACTTGAATGAATCCCCAAATCACCTTTTCGCCCACTGTTCGCGTCGCGGTTCTTATTAGCGGTCCGAGTTCGCTTCGTGCTGAAGTCGAGCGACTTCAAGGGATGGGACCCTCATGAGCAGAGCATTTAGAGAAGGCGTTGACAAAAAGAAGCGAATACATGCACCGATCCGTCGGCGAAACTGGAGTCCAGTTCGAGATCTTCAAGGATTAAAATCCCGCACTCAAGTCATTGGCTCTGAAATGGGCCCGATGGTTGAAATTCCTGCAATGGTTCGAATCGAAAACGAACACTGGGTTTTCGAGCGGATCGAAGAAGGTGTTCTCTACAATCTTACTCACAAACTTATTCTTCATGATGCAGAAGGTCAGAAAGTGATTGGTGGAACTACTGACATGCGAACCGCAATGAAAGTTGCACAATGCATGGCGCAGAAAGAAAACAGAATCATTATGATTCAACCGATTTGAAATTCCTTCAAAACAGGTTGAGAATCCATGAAATAACGCCTTGATTAACAAGGTAAAAGAATGTACCAACACCGATACATGCTGCATACACTTGGAAAGGAGTAATCTTCCAAGCATCTTCTGATTCTTCGTCGAAATATCGAATAAGACCTGCAGCCTGTTGAATACCGCTACCGTCGGATTTCTTCTTTGAAGCCATGTGGACCAATCTGTGCGAGTTGCCACCCCTTTATCAACGCGACGCGGCCAAGAAATCTACTCTTCTTCTTCATTTGAAGTCAAATCAACAAACAAAACTTCTCCCGTATCATCATCTTTGTCAAGTATTTGTCCTTGAGGCGAGATATACTCTCCATTGTTCATTTGTTCATTAGCAATGTCGGGGTCTGCTTCGATAAAATATGCTTCAGCACGTGCAAGAGCACGTTCAAATCCCGGAGCATTTTCATCAGCAAGTGCGCCTTTGGCGATATCTAAATCAAAGCGTGCATTTTCCAGTGCTGTTTCTGCTTGAGCAACGCTCCATTCGTCTGAATCACTCGCTTTTTTTACACGTTTTTCAACCGCATCCCCTTTTTCTTGAACTGCGAATATCTGTTCTTCAAACATTGAGCGGGCTGTCTCAAAAGCTTGCTTCCAGGCTTTTTCATTCGACTCAAGAGTGACCACATCAGCTTGTTTGGACAAGTATTTGATAGCCGAGGATTGGTGTGAGAATTCCCATGGTTTGTGCCCTAATGAGGCGGAGAGGTCGAACAAAAGTCGAGTGAACGCTCGAGGATGGCCTTTGAGTTCGATTCGATTCAAATAGCCTGAATTAAACAGCCCAAAGCCCCAATAAGAATCGGAAGAAATCGAAACATGAAGTCCACCACTTTGGGTTCTAAATTTCCATTTTTGTTCATTGAATTGAGGGGGGTTTGAGAAAAAGGGTGTTTCTGGATGTTCAAGATACGCAAGAGTGTTGGTCGCCACATCTCCAAGATAGACAACTTTACTCGGTAAGCTAAACGATTTTGGCCTCAAAAACTGCGTATCGTTCTCTACACGATGGTTCGCTTTTGCTTTTCCAACTTGGGCATAGACCACAAGCACGCTTTCGCCATACTCTTGGTTGCCCATGTTGAACGGGTTGCTTCTAACTTCATCAAGTCAACCCCTTGTCAAATCGAGTCAAGAGAAGAATTGATGTGTTCCATCCGCATGGGCTGTTCGGTGAGCCAATGGCTGCAAAGGGTAATTCGAAAATTGAAAAGTTAACTGCACTCCCAGGAATTGGGGCAGCGACAGCAAAAAAATTGATCAGTGCAAAAATCGATACTGTATCAAAAGTAGCCTCAGCCGGCTCTAAAAAACTCCAAGATGCAGGTCTCAGTGCAGCGGTTGCTAAGAAAGTCAGCGCTGCTGCTAAAGCCGCTGACAAAGCATCCGGAGCAGCGAAAAAAGCAGCATCAAAAGCAAAGACTGCAACCAAAACAACCGCTAAGAAATCAGCAGGTGCAGCGAAAAAGGCCGCATCAAAATCCAAGACGGCGGCGAAGAAAGCGACTTCTGCTGCAAAATCAGCATCAAAGAAAGCAGCAACTAAATCGAAAGCAGCAGCGAAGAAAGTTTCAGAGAAAGTTTCCAAGGCGAAACATACTGTCAAATCTTCCAAATCTGCTGATGGCCGCAAAGGTTCAACGCTGCGTGTTCCACGCAGCGTTTCCGACATGCCATGGTTCAACAAGAAAAAGTGATTTTGCTCTTCAAAAAGCGCTATCATTGAATACCGTCGTGTATCACATCCATCCATGCCTCGGCGTAAATACGGACGTTTGAGAAAAACCGTAGAAACGCCTTCTAAAGAAAAGTGTTCAAGGTGCCGCTCTGGCAAATTTTGCCCGATTGAAGGCCACAGTGGGCAAGAGATAACCCCTCATCGAGAATGGACAGGCCCCCCGACTGTAAAGAAGCGAAAACGGAAGAGTAAGTGATTCACTCAATACCAATTGAACTGGTTGAAGGCGTAGTTTCGACGAGTTCCTCGTCTTCTTCAGTTCTCGCGGCAACCGCTTCAAGTGTTTCCCGAGTTGCTTGCGCTCGATGATAGACTTCACGTAGGGTTTGGTCAGAAATCTCAAGATATACTCGTGTTGTAGCAATACTTGAATGGCCGAGTAACCGTTGAATTGTGACTAAATCAGCCCCTCTTTCTAACAAACCAGTTGCAAAATTATGACGCAAAACATGGGGTGTCAATTTCCCTTTTGGAAGACCAGCATCTTGAGCAAGAGAATCCATCAATCGCTGGACGCCTCGAGGTTGTAAACGTCGTCCTGCCGAATTCAAGAGGAAAGCGAAGTCATCGTCGCGTACGCGAGCATCACGAATTGGAATCCAAGCATGAATACGGTCAAGAGTTCGCCGAGTGAACAGAACCAATCTGTCTTTGTCACCCTTGCCGCCATAGACTCGAGCCGAACCGTCTTCAAGATCGATGTCGTTTCGGTCCAGGTTACATACTTCACTCACGCGTAAACCCGTATCAAGCATCATCGTGACTACGATTGATGCAACAGGGTCTTCGCTTTTTGCAGAAGCATCCAAGACCATGGTCATCTCTCTTCGATTCAGTGTACGAGGAAGTCGCTTTCCGGTTCTTGCCCGCACCAGATGGTCTGGCCAGCGATGACCTAACCATTTCAGCAAATGGCGGGCAGCTGCAAGGCGCGCGTTGTAGGTCGTTGGACGTAAGTCGGACAGTCCGTGTGTCCATCGGTCAATTCTTCCGTTGAGAGGTTCCATTCTTTCTGCAAGTTCAAGAACAGTCATCTGCTGATAATCACTTTCACTCAGGACATTTTCGTCAGGAAGTGTTGTTTCAATCAAAGCGCGTAATCCACTTGCATAGGATTTCTGAGTATTTGGTGATTTATTTTCTGCTTTCAATGTCTGCATGTAGCATGCAAACCAAGGTAGATTTTGCATGTGGTTGAGGCGCGGTGGAAGGACGACTGAGGCGTTACTGAGCCGCATTTGGCTCGGCCTCATAGCCTTGCGAGTTCGCTCCTCTCTTCTCCGCGTATTCATTGGCGTTCACCGCCTCCGCCTAAGGCGGATGTGCATCCCGTGCTCCGTAGAGCAAAAGGGAAGAAGACGGACTACCATATCAAACCACCGCGCGTTCTTCGGATTGAGCAAACGAGAAATCAACCTTTATTCCAGCGCCGAGTTAAGCATTGGTTTCTTCGGACGAAGGGATGTCAAATGCTTGTTGCGGCACTTCGAGCATTGCTTGTCGCAGAGAACTTCTCAATTCTGTAAGTTCTCCATAACAAATCAATACGTCTTCATAGCGTAATTGCAGTTCATCACTTGGATTCCACAATAAACTGTTGTCACGAGACAGCGCGAAAACCGGGATGTCGACATTGGAATTGAACAAACTGGCAAGGGGCTGCCCGACTAAAACCGGGTGATTACGAATTTGAAGTGAGAGAACACCTGCTCCAGGGACCGTTCGAAGCAGTTGATCAAGATCAACTTCAGAGAACGCAGTTTCACTGGTGACATACTCAATAATTTCGCCAGCAACATTGACTCCACTCGCTTTCTCAATCCCTTCGAGACCAGGTGATGAGTTGACTTCTAAAACCAGTGGCCCGTTGGTCGATTCGAGTAAATCGACACCTGCTATATGCAAGCCAAGGACACGAGCTGCACGACACGCAGCCTCTTCGAACTCCTTTGGCAACTCGACGTTTTCAACAGTTCCGTTCAGATGGTAATTGCTACGGAATTCACGACCGCGAGCACGTCTTCGCATACTTGCAACCACCTTGTCCCCCACTACCAAGGCGCGGATATCTTTTCCGTGAGATTCAGCGATGTATTCTTGGATTAAAATCGAACGTCCGGTGAGCAACAGCCCTTGAACAAGATTGCGTGCTTCACGGATGGTGTGTCGTAGAAATACGCCTTGACCTTGAGTGCCTTGAGTGACTTTAATCACTACCGGCAATCCTCCAACAAAGTCAACTGCTGTTTCTACATCGATAATGTCTCGAACATAGGTTGTGCGCGGGACCGGAATACGATTTCTTGCTAAAATCTGTGATGCATGGAGCTTATCCCGACTTTTGAGAATTCCTGAGCCAGTATTAGCAGTCCAGATACCCAGTTGTTCCATGTGCCGCAGTACTGCTACGCCGTGTTTAGTAATCGAATGTCCAATCCTAGGAATTACAGCATCATAATTGAACGGTTCACCGTTGTGAAGGATATCTATTCGTCCATCTGCGACAAATAAGGAGAACTTCATTGGGTCGGCTACATAAGGGTTCAATCCACGCTTTTTAGCCTCTTCAACCAATCTTCTAGTGCTGTAAAGACGCGGACCTCTAGAGAGGATTGCAATACGAAGGTCAATATCATTCATCGCTTCATCATCGAGATTCATATCAGACTCCTCCATAGTAGTCGTCATTCCGTCGCGCCTTTCAAGTGCTCGCTTGAAATCGGGGTAAACATGACCGATACGGGTGTAGTGGCGGGCGAGGATAAAAATTCTATTGATTCAGACGCAGAGGAAGCAGGTGAAGAACTCACTCTCGACCAGCGACAAGATGAATTGAAGAAATCTCGCTGGAATGTCTTTTTATGGCTTGGTATAGCGGTTCTGATGTTCACTTTCGCCCTTTTCCCAATGCCATTCAGCGCCGATTACGATGATTTCACTGATTCGGCTGAGAAGGACATTGGTCTTGTTTGGGGACCTTCCTTGTCAGGGGATGATTTGTTCGATGTACCTTTGCACCTAGATGTTACTGCAGTGAATCCTCCAAAGTACTCGAACACAAGTATCACTGCATACGTCATCAAGATGAATAATTGTCAGCAAAATTTAGGAATATTTACTGAAGAAGCCAAGGCTGGCGGCAATCATGCCTACCAGTATCAAAGCATGGGTGACTTGATTGAAGGTGAAGAGTACACATTCAAGTTTTCAGTCGATCCTGGCCAGTATTGTATCATCGTTCAGTATTTCAACGAGACCAGTGGTGAAGTTGACAGTACCTTCAACAACGACATGATGGTCAAGGGCAAGGTTTGGCCAAATCAGGTGATTGGTGGCCTTTTCGGTCTGATTTGTCTTTCCCTGTCAGCGTTTGCCTTCATCGGCGCACAAAAGCATGGAGCGCACGTAAAGAAACTTCTCGAAACTGGAGAAGAATCGACTGAACAGAAAGTACTGGCATCACTTACCGACGCTCGAGTCGCCGCAGGTCCAACAGGGCCTCCGAGCCCCGGTCCTACCGGTCCACCTGCACCTGGTCCAACTGGACCTCCAGCAGCAGGCCCAACCGGTCCACCTCAGGCGCAACCAACTGCTGTAACCGAACAGCCAGTTGCTGAACCCGCGCCAGTTGCACCATCAGCGCCTCCGGCAGAGGCCACTTTTGAACCAGCCGAAGGCGGTTATTTTTACAAAAAATTACCTGATGGAAGTTATGAGCAGACCGTTTATGTCCAAAATGCTGATGGCACATATGCCCCTTACCAAGCCTGACCGTACGTTAAGAGTCTCAAAAACCTGCACTTTGAAGCACGCATTAAGGGTCATACTTGAAAGGGGATGGCGACAGGCCAGCATGAGGGTTTGGCGATGTCGGGTGAACAAACATCGACTTTGACCGTTGCAAAACTCAAAGCGCTTTGCATCCTCAACGACTTGTCCACATCCGGAAATAAGTCAGATCTAGTCGAGCGCCTTCTCGATTCAGGGCTCTCAAACAAAGAAGTAGGATTGCCTGTAAAAGAAACTCCAAACGTTGAGACGAAAGAAAAGGACGTATCCGCCCCAGAATCAAAATCTGAAATCGTACTTTCAATGGAAGATGAAGAAACAATAACGCCTTCTGAATCTGCTAAAGTTGCTGAAGAGCCAAACGCCCCGTCCGAAGAAAAGGTTCTCGATGCAGAGATTCTCGATGCAGAGATTCTTGAGGAAGAACCTGTAAAGGCTGTCAAAAAAATTCAACCCAAAGTAAGTAAAAAACCTGCTCGAGATGGTCCAGCGACACTTCTTGATATCGTCCGTAAACCCCAAGTCGCCGCTGTTCTTCTCACTTTGATTATCTTAGGCGCAGGTGGATATTACTACCTTGATAATCAACTGGATTCTTTTACGGCTGAACAACTTCGTTATGGCGACAGTATGCAATACGAAATCAAGGGTGATAACGAGGGTTTGGCGACTTTTATCGCAACAGAGGGTTTTGTCGAATTGGTCATGGACCAACTGGAAACCGAAGATGATATTTGTAAGATTTCAATTGATTTTGGCGGGATAGGCGGGCTTTCAATTACTGAAGGCGGTACAAGCGAATTAGTCAATGAAGGGTCAAATGACCGATTAGGGGCAGTCCGGGTCGTTGGAGGCATGGGCGCTGAATGGCTATCGGTTGAAACGGTAAACACCAATTCTCTCGACCCTTTTCGTGTAAACCGCCACCTTTCACTTGGCACAATTTGTGAGTTTGGAGCTATCACGGGCTCAGGGACTGCTGATTTGACATCAACCACGTACACTGAATTACGTAATCAGGATACCAAAGCGACGCAGTTGGATTGGGGCTTTGACTTGCCTTCTCCGATTGGCAAATATCACGGGACGACAATGAGTTACGGTGTTGGCGGTTTGCTCGGTGGACTTGAGACCCTTGCTCCCGGACTTGCGTTGATGATGCAACCGGTAGAACTTCAGCATCTTTTCGCGAACGATCTAATCGATGAAGGCGCTACAGGCAGTAACCTTGGATGGGACTGGCGCGTCATAGGAAACGATGAGTTGGGAGGAGAAATGGTATGGAAAATAGTTGCAACTCACCACGATATCGAAGCCTATTGCTTGGGTACAGCAACTATGAATCTGTGGGTAGAGGAAGGCAATCCTTGGGCTGCAAAACAGACTGTTGATGTGTTGATTTCCGAATCACAGACAAGTCAATCTGGCTGCTCTCCGACCTCTCAATTACTCAACGATTATGTCTTGCCAGAAGGGGAATTGGAACTGCATCACACGTTTTCAAAACTCACTCTTCAACGAGGCGAAAAGCAACTTGACCTCGGCCTTTCTTATGACTCCAAGCCACAAGCGAACCTCTTGGGGCCTTCAAGCAGTGAATTGGAGTCATGGGGCGAATATGACCTGCACATGCCGGATGACTCAACGCTTCGCCAGCACACGTTTGAAGATGCACTTTCGTGCTTTGACCACTGGCCAAACTCCATTGCCCCTGGTGCATCACGTGCTTTGGAAGAAAACGGTTACATTTGGCGAGGAACAACCCAGCAAACCTCCACAACCACCTCTCAGTGGAATCTCTCCTGGGTGGCAGCGGATGAACAAGCGGGCTGGGTTCAATTTAATCTTACAGGAACGCCAAATGAAGAGAATTGTGTTTACGATAAAAGAGGCGACTTAGATTCGACTTCTTACAACCGAGATTCGATTCCAAACACGCTCAACATCACCAAACTTGAATCTCGGTTTTCAGATTCATCCCGTTACAATGTCTTGTTTGGCAATGACCGTTTCTTCACCTCTTCAGGCGAATATCACGACGATGTGCAAGTAGGCTACTTGATTGCAGTTCCTGGCAATGATATCGGCTCACTTCTTTCGCAAATTGGCGATGGTGGAGATGGTGCAGTCACTCTGGACATATCCCGGTCTTGGGATGAAAATAATGAACATCACCAACTGAATCTTCTTGCTGATGCGGCAGAGGGCCAATTGGTCGGTTGGAGTATCATTTCCAATCGATTGTGATCAGTTCCATCGATTCGTATCCCAATCGTTGTTTGACGGCGGGACATATTCTCCCATTTCTGAGAAATCTGGTGCTGCAGGGACATTTGAAAATTTCTGGCTTGCAACAAAGACAGCGGGAGCCTGCTTAGGTCGAGCTTGTTGAACAGGTTGAGAGTTTTGACGGCGGGTAAAGACAAGAACGGCACTGAGTATGGCAACAACACCCGCTAATACCCAAACCAAGAGATTTTCAGGCATTGTCAAACTCTCTTCGTTTTCATTTGTCTGAAGAATCGTTTCTTCTTGCTCTTCTTCGACGACAGGAGGCTTCCATACGGTGTAGGTTACCGACCACTTTACTTCGATAAATCCAGTATCGTCAAACACAACAGCCTTGACTTCGTAAGGACCTACACTTCCGTTGAGGTTACAAAGTTCGACTGAGAATACGCTGGTTGGCTGCTGGCAATTATGTGGTTGTTCAGAGAATGTTAATGTTTGAGCGACCAAGGTTTGGTTTCGATACCACTGAACAGTGATGTTGAGTCGTTGAATTGAATCATCATCAAGGCCGAGTATGACCGTCAAATCGAGTGATTCATTGGTGGCGTTGAGGGTAACTTCCGCCAACAGAGGCATTGGAGTAACCCAACTGGCTCGGTTCACATCTTCGTCAATTAAATCATCGCAATCGTCATCCAGTCCATTCCAAATCTCAACGGCATTTGGCGAGCGAGATGAATCGTTATCATCGCAATCAAGGAACCATCGGAAACCGTCTTCGTCTTCATCAAGGTCGGGAACTAATGGGTTGGTGAAGGTCGATAAAATCTCGAAACCATCTGTCAATCCATCAGCATCAGTATCCGCGTTAAATGGATCTGTTCCAATCTCAAGATATTCATCCAAGTCGAGTAAACCATCTTCATCAGCATCAGTTCCGTTGAAGGTTTCATCGATTAATCCATCACAGTTGTTATCGATGCCATCGAGTAATTCTTGAACGTTTGGAGCAATACTCGCATTCGTATCATTACAGTCCTCGAACCAGTAATAGCCGTCCATGTCAGAGTCGTTATCTTTGACAAGAGGGTCGGTTAAATGAATCAGTACTTCGTCTCCATCGCTCAAAAAATCCCCATCGGTGTCAGAGAGGGAGAGGTTGGTCCCAAAGGCATGGAACTCTGCGAAATCTGAAAGTCCATCTTCATCGGTATCCGTTGAATTGTATCCCTCATCCCACTGCCCATCGCAGTTATCATCGATACCGTTCAACACTTCTTCAGCACCAGGGTTGATTTGTGCATTCGTGTCGTTACAATCCTCAAACCAATAGAACTCGTCAATGTCTGCATCAGGGTCGGGTATCAATGGATTTGTCCCATAGAGTAAGACTTCCTCTCCATCAAGTAACAAATCGTCATCGGTATCGTTGTCCAACGGGTCAGTACCGTTAACATTGATTTCGACACCATCCGATAACCCGTCACCATCGGTATCGCTAACAAGAGGATTGGTGCCGAAAATGAGCACTTCATCGCCATCGCTTATTGTGTCGTCATCAGTATCGTAATCTTCTGGATCAGTTCCGTAGACATCAGTCTCATTGGAATTTGTTAAATTATCACCATCCGTATCGACATCGAGTTCAGTTCCGTAAATGATGAGTTCCCAGGAATCAAGAGCACCGACATCGTTGTTTCCTTGGTCTTCAACGGTCAATGTCCACTCACCTCGACTGTCTTCATCCCAATGATGCACCGTAGAAAAGCGCCAATTATTGAAATCGTTCCCGTTATCACTGTGTTTTTCGCTGAGTATACTTCGCGTACCATCAGGGCTTGTCAAAATAATTTCTAAATCTCCACGGAATTCGTGAGTGATATCAACTACGACATCCACATTTTCTACCATAATTGGTTCGGAAACAGTTGTATTGACCGAGACAAAATTTGGGCTATTATCAGGGATGTCACACTGCTGGCAATCAAGCATACCTGTGGTGACCGATGTTTCTTCAGCAACAGGCGTCCATGTTTCTGCCATTGAAACAGCAGCACCTGCATCGATAACGCCGTATCCATATTTGTGACTCACATCATGGTTCGCTCCGTTGATGTTCCAAGAGTAGTCTGAAGCATTGTTTACACGCGATGTAAGTACGATGATGTGTTGAACATCACGCCAGGTCAAATTCGCATTTGCTTCCAACATCAATGCAATAACGCCAGATACAAGCGGAGTAGCAGACGAAGTCCCGCCAAATGTATTCGTATAATCGCCGTTCGAGTAACCGCCTGACCCTTCGTTATCTGTTGTGGTTATGCTCTCTCCATCTCCGTTTGAAGGGGCAGCAACCAAAATATTCGCTCCAGGTTCAGCGTAATATGACTGTTTACCGTTGTGAGATACAGCTGTAACTGCGATGGTATACCGGAGGTTTGCATAGCCGTCATAATTCGCATTATCGTCATCAGCCAATCCGTTTCCTGCTGCCCAAGTGATGATGTTGCCCAGACCATTGCGTCCAGTTAAGACGCTGTTTTCCATGGCAGCAAGCATGAGCGGGCCGGGCCCTTCAAGCGTCTCTCCGTCGTCACTAGGCCCCCACGAATTTGAGTAAATATCAATGTCTTGACGTTCATGAGAAAGTGCGGCGGATTCCCGAGTATCAGTCGTGCTGCACGAAATCAGTTGCAATCCTGCAAGTCCTGCTCGTGGCGCTGAACCACTTACTCCAATGTTGTTATTTCCCACTCCAGCGGCTACACCAGCAGCGGCAGTGCCGTGTGCATCGTTGGAAGACGGAGTCGGGTTTCCGTCATTACTGCAGAAATCATAATCCAAGGTGGATTCGTAATAGTTATCCAAATCGGGGTGAGCCCAATCCAGTCCGTCGTCGACAATCCCAATGACGACTCCTGAGCCCTTGTAGGAGTTCCAAGCTCCGGTAATATTGACATCCTCCCCGCTTGTACCACCGGATTGGCCGGTATTTTGGAGATGCCATTGGTCCGAAAACAAGGGGTCATTAGGAACCCATCGTGGAGTCCTCATTTTCTCGATAAGTGGATAGGCGGCTTCAATTATGCCTTCTTCAATCAGTTGAGAAAAGTCGTCAACCACGGTTTTTGGATTGACATCAACAATCCATGCGCCTGGCAATTCTTCAGCAGCTTCTCCGTCAAATTGCGCTGCGAAAACTACCCATTGCATTGTAGATTCGAGTTCTGCATGGGAATACATCGACAAGTCACTCTTGTGTGCAATAGCAGCCTGAATAATCGGCGAATACGATGAGATTATGTTCGAATCATCCGTATCATTCAATATTGACTCATGAGGTGTTTGAACTCCTGCACTTGCGATTGGAGCGAACAGAGAACACACCAACACAAACAGTATGATTGGGGTGCGCATACTTTTGTGTCGGGCGGAGTCCATATTAGCACTACCTCCTTCATGTGAGAATTTCTCCGCTTAATCGAACTGCCAGGTTCTGCAGTGTTTCATCATCGCTTTTCAGGGAACGGATGTATCTCGGTATGGTGTGATTTGATTGCGATAGGTCGCCAAGAGAGCCGACCCATTCAAGCGCTTCCAACGGGCGATTCAGGGATGCGGAGTCTGAGGAATGTGCGCTCCAAATGGAACATCCATCACCATTTTCAGATGCTGTTTGTAAAAACCATTGTTGCGGTAGTGGGCTCAATCCACATTGTAAAGAATGCCGTTCTGCAAAACGCACAAGGCAATCATGTTCAACAAATGGCACCCCCATTTCCCCGAGAGCTTGTCGTGCTTGCTCATCTTCTGCACCGATCTGAAACCAAACCAACGGGAACTCTTCACGCTCAAATCGAATAATCAAATTTCGGACAACTGCTCGTGCGCGTTCTGGTGCAAGAAACAAAACGACAACCTCCGGGGTGATTCCATCTTCAAGTTCAGGGCGTATTGGGAATCCCTTGATGGTGGCACCTCCGTCTTTGGGGTGAAGAGGTGCTACAGCCCATCCTCTATCTCGTAGTTCCCCGACAGCAGAATGTGCAGGACGTTCTGGGTTGAGTCCCGCTCCGTAGATGTGAATGACTTCAGTGTTGGATAATATCGATTGAAGCGAGGCAATACCTTCTTCATCTCGCGAATCCATAATTTAGATTAATCGATTTCCTTTATGAAAACTTGTACAGGCACTTCAAATCGTATAGGGCAATCTGTATGTTTGAAAACATCAGACCCCTAGCACACTTCATGGCCGAGTCAAAACGCCCTCCACATGACCGTGGACACGAGTTGTGGACTGCGGAAGAAGGACCGTCACGAATGCTACTCTCAAGCATTGACCGATGGGTTAGTGCGTTACTGGCTGATGATGGAATCAGCATGCCTTTCATGGGTGGCAATCATTCGATTGAGGCAACTATTCTTGCACGCGCAGACGGCATTGTAGTTGGTACTGCTGCTGTTGACCACATGCTGCAGATTTGGGCACCTTCGCTGAAAGTATCTTGGATGGCAGGAGATGGTAAAAAAGTCTCAAAGGATGATGAAATCGCGACTCTTTCCGGTGACCGGGATACTCTGCTTGCTATGGAACGAACCATACTGAATATACTTGGTCAACTTTCAGGTATCGCAACTGAAGCAAAACGCTGGTCAGCACGCGCTCCAGGTCAGATTGCTTGCACTCGTAAAACGACATGGGGGCTCTTAGATAAATGGGCTGTACACCTCGGAGGTGGACTCACACACCGCCTTCATCGCGATGATGCATTGATGCTAAAAGAAAACGACCTTGCATCAATGCATCAAGAAATTGATACGCATGCGAACCGAATTATTGCATACTTGCAGCAAGTATCTACCTCCGATTGTGGAGCGTTCTTAGAAATTGAAGTTCGTGAGGAAAAAGAAGCCATCATGGCTGCTGCAGCATGGTCTCAACGAGCCGGTGAAGACATTCCAAAACTGGTCATCATGCTCGATAACTTCGGGCCTGAACGAAGTAAAGATACCGTTTCTCAATTGGTAGAAATGAATCTAAGAGAAGATATATGGCTAGAGGCAAGCGGCGGAATTGTGTTTGAACAACTCGAACACTGGCATGAAAGTGGGATGGATGTACTTTCGACCAGCGCAGTCAACCGTGGCGTCCCTCCACTTGACATTTCCATGATTGTCAATGGCGCTTGAGGAGATAATATGAGCGAAATTGCTGCTGACCCAAC